>CAYPJS010000209.1:0-5445 GCA_964411135.1 uncultured Anaerolinea sp. | reverse complement strand
CAACTGCGACGCCTACCCGTCCGAGACACTCCCTGAGAAGAAACACCTTGCCGATGCGGAGTTCCCGCGTCTGACGGTAAGTTTCCAGGGTGCCACCACAATCGAAGAAAATAGCTTGAATACTCATAAAATCATCGACTCATGCATGCAGCGTTGCGATCTTCAACTGTCCAGAATTTGATTCCAACCAGTTGTAAAGTGAAAATTGAACAGCCTTGAGCATGGACACGGACAACCTTCGTCCGTGTCCATGGAAAATCAGCTTTACAATCTCTTGACTATGACTTACTGACCCAGCAGCTCAGTGGCAAAGAAGTCGCGAACCGCGCTGTTGTTCTGCCAGGCAAACAGATCATTGCTGGCCCACAATTTATAGGTTCCGAGAGCGGGCATGCCTTCAGCCAGCGGCAAGCTTTCAACACCGGGGTAAATACCGATTGCTGTCCATGGCTTTGCGCCAGTCTCGGAAAGGGCAAACTGGATGAACAGTTTGGCGGCGTTGGGGTGCGGAGCTCCATTGGCAATACCGAGGTAGCTGTTCTTCTTGATGCCAACCGATGGCTCGATCGTAAGACAGGGTGCCATTGCCAGTTCGCCTTCCAGAGTGGTTTCGTAGCTGTCCCAACCGGTAAAGCCATAACCTGGCTCCTGTGAGGGGTCCATACCCAATGAGGCATAAGCCTCGTCAACCTCATCACCACCCGGTTCAAGCACAGGGTTGTTGCGGGCAAGTTTTCGCAGGAACAGGTAACCGGCATTCTCTGGGGCAACCCCGAAGTCATCCGGACCAGCCATTTCATCTTCTGTCCATTCCTTGCCGTACAGGTCTTTGTAGGCCTGGGCCATCTCATCCGCGTGCTCAACAATCAATGTGATCTTGGCAGTGGTGCTTGGGTCAACCAACGGGTTTTCGATAAATACCTTCCCGGCAAGTTCTGGTTCAGTAAGTTCCCACCAGTTGGTCAGCGGGCAGCCTTCTGGATGAACTTCCTGGTTATAGCCCCAGACATCCACTGAATGGCGCTGCATGGCATAAGGGCGTTCTTCGGTTGCATCGGTCACAACCACACCTGGGGGTATGTACCACCATAACCACTGGTTCGGTTTGAAAAGTCCGAACAGGATATGACCATCGCTGTTGAACCAGACATCGCCGACTACGTTGCCTGCTTCCTGCTCAGCCTGCATTTTTGTCGAAATACCATCTGTATCGCCGCAGTCAAGCTTGATGTCGGGATAGAGTTCATTCCACGGTTCGATCAATTTTTCAATCTTTGAGGAGTTGGAGTAAACACACACCGACCCCTCTTCCTTAGCCGCAGCCTCCACAGCCGCCCAATCTTCAGTTTCCGGCGTCCATGGCCCAACTCCATTTGCCTTCGCCCACTCTTCATTTGCAGTAAGCTCGGGTTCGGCAGGTGCTGCGTCAGTTGGCGCCGCCTCAGACCCCCCGGTCGGCGCTTCCACCGCGGTTGGTTGTTCTGCAGCCGGTGCACAGGCAGCAAGCATGCTTACCAACACAATCAGGGTGATTAAAGTGAATAACTTTTTCATGCCTTCCTCCTCTTTATGGTTGAACGAACGGGTTCGCGTAAAACGCATTCCTCCGCTGAATTCTGAATTCCAGATAAATCCTCCTTTCAGGCATCCGTACAGCTGTTTTTGGACCCAAAAACCAAACGCGATTGGATCTCCTCCAGTTGCTTATGCAGTTATCAAGTTCCCAGAGGTTTTATCAAACACATTGATGAGATTCCGGTCAAATTTCAACCAGATTTTGTCGTCGTCCTTGATGCGGCTGATGCCCATGACTTTAATGGTGATTTCCAGGGAATCCTTTTTTGCTACAATCGTCGTATCGGCGCCCGCGGGCAGCACTGAATAAGCAGTAAACTGTTCAGTCCCCTCTGTCTGGACAGTCGATACACCAATATCTTCCGGCCGCATACCGATCACAACTTTCCCATTGGCATGTCCCGTACCGAGGTTGAGGCGAATCGGACCCATTTCGACCAGATCCTTTCCAACCACGTTAGCATCCAGCAGGTTCATCTTCGGGTTGCCGATGAAATCCGCCACAAACAGGTTGGCGGGATAGTGATAGATTCGATCGGGAGTATCTACCTGCTGCAGGATCCCTTCTTTCATAACCGCAATCGTGGTGGACATCGTCAGGGCTTCCACCTGATCATGCGTCACATAGATGGTCGTGGCACCGGCTGTATGGTGCAGGCGTTTCAATTCAACACGCATATCCATGCGCAGCCGGGCATCCAGGTTTGAAAGGGGTTCGTCCATCAGGAATACTTTTGGACGGTATGCCAGCATACGCGCCAAAGCGATTCGCTGCTGCTGCCCACCGCTCATTTCACGCGGGTAGCGGTCCTCATAGCCCTCCATTTTGACTTCCCTCAGGGAATCTTTCACCCGTTGGGCCATTTCCTCTTTGGGCATTTTTTGGATTTCAAGCGCAAAGGTAATATTCTTGTCGACCTTCATGTGCGGCCAAAGAGCATAATTCTGGAAAACTAATCCCAGATCGCGTTTGCCCGATGGAAGTGAAATCCCTTTGTCGTGTGAAAAGACCAATTTATCACCGATGTAAATCTCGCCGCTGTCCGGATCTTCCAATCCGGCCACGCAGCGTAAAAGGGTGGTCTTACCGCAGCCTGAAGGTCCTAGAAGGGTCAGGAACGCGCCGGGTTCAATATCCAGGCTGACATTGTTGACTGCAGCGACTTTGCCAAAATATTTACTCAGGTTTCGAATTCGAATAGTAGTAGCCATTTTCTCCTCGGATTACATTCCTAGACCTTTTTTAAGACTGCCGCCTTTTGTTACTTTTCCAATGATAAAGTTACCCAGGGCGACCAAACCAATCAAAATCAAGATGACACAGTTAGCCATTTGATCATTGCCGTTTTCGGTATAGAACATCGTCTGGCTTGCCAGCAGTTCTGTAGCGGGGGTTACCAGAAGAATAATTAAAGATAACTCACGCATGGTTGTAATGAACGTCAACAGGAAGCCTGAGGTAAATCCGCTCGTAGTGAGCGGGAAAATAATGCGCTTAAAACGCTTCCATGGGCTGGCACCGGCAACCATGGCCGCTTCCTCCAATTCTCGCCCCACCTGCATCATGGAGGACACGCCAGAGCGTGATGAGTATGGAAGGTGTTTCGCCACCGAGACAATCACCAGCAGAGCAAAAGTTCCGTATAACGGCGGAAGCGGTCCCAGTTTCCTTGCAAACATGGCAATATACACCGCACCGAAAGCAATGCCTGGGATGACATACGGAATATACGCCAGCTGCTCGACGATTTTCGAAAGGCGCGTTCCGCGGCCTTTAACAATCGCATACCCCAGGATTACGCCAAACAAAGCGGTAAAGAAAGCCGTGAAAATGGATAGTTTGATTGAATTCCAGGCTGTCTTGTAGATTTTGGGATTGAGCAGCACCCCGGGTTCACCGTTGTTGTAGATCGTCCCTCTTTCGCCGATCCAATGCTGGAGGGTCAGGTTTTCCAGACTGTAACTACCGTCACGCAGCATAATGGTGGAGTAAATTAGCAGTCCAATCGGTAAAACGAACACGAGTACCTGGAAGACTATGACCAGTATATAAATAATCTTTTTGGCATTGCCAAGCTTGCTCAGTTGAGCCATGAAACCACGGCCGCCAATCGTTTCATAAGACCTGCGGGTACCGATAATGCGCTGGTTCAACGAAATTGTGGTGATCGCAAATAAGATCAGCACAATCCCGAGCACGAATGCATCCGCGGTATCGCCGACCTTTAAGCTTCCGCGCATCATGGTCGAAAGGACAAAGTATTTATCCGGAGTACCCAGCACATTCGGTCCACCGAAAGTGCCCATGACTTTTGAAAAAGTCATGATGACGCCAGACATTATGGCAGGCATCACCAGCGGGAAGGTGATTTTCCGCAGAATGCGCATCCGGTCGGCGCCCATCAAATCGCCGGCTTCCTCAAGGCTTGAGTCGATGGACATTAAGGCTGCCGAGACGAACAGGAAGAAAAAGGTGTAGTAGTGCAGAGCACTGCAAATGATGATCGGAACAGCACCGTAGGACAGCCAATCCGGTGGTGGCTGCCCGACAATATATTCAAACAGACCGGGAGTCCCTCCCGTCAAACGATTTTTGAAGACCACCAACCAGGCCTGTGCCAGCGTCCAGGAGGGCATAATATACGGCATGACAGCCAGTTGATTAATTAATTTCCTCCCCGGTAAATCGGTTCTAACAACCAGCCAAGCCAGCGCGCCACCGATGGTTAATGCCAACAGCGTGGACCCGACGGCAACGGTCATTGAGTTTTTGAGGGGTGTGTAGGTGTAAATTTTTCCCAGCCGCCCGGTCAGCATCCTGATCCAGTGGAAGAGCGTTAATTCTCCGTCAACTGCCTCCGGATGGTTGACCAAATCGATGGGCTGCCAGGTAACAGTGGTTTCGACCAATCGGTATAAGGGGATGATCACCATGACGAACATGACCGCCAGCATGATCAGTGATAAGACCACCCTTGGCGTAGTCAGCCATCTAATAAATCTGCGTAACGATGCCTGCAAACGGATGGAGGGCGGAGTTTCTGAAATAGCAGCACTTGACATGATTTCTCCTAAAATCGATGGGATAAATCAAACAGTTGTCCCATTGGTTTTCTTAAGGCGTTCGCGTAAATGGTCTAACTGATCCAGTTTCGCAATTACTCGTTCACGATCCTCATTTGCCAGTGCCAGTAAAAGGGCATTGATAACGGTCATTGGAACGACCAGAGAGTGGAATTCAACCATCGGCCCGCGTTTCGCAGCCAGGATCACATCGGCATTTTCTCCAATCAAGGTGCCCAGGGTGTCTGTGATCACAATGACCGGGCAACCAACCTCGTGGGCATAATCCAGAAGCAGTTGAAGCGCGGGGGAGACATCAAAGAAACAAATCGTAATTAAGATGTCCTGCGAGGTCATCCACATCAGCGGTTCGAGGAATTCCCGACCCGCCGTGGTCATCGGCACAACCTGTTTCCCGAAACGGCCCAGCCGGAGCGCCAGCAGGTCAACCAGTGAAGTGGAGGGACCAACACCAAAGACGAATACCCGGTCTTTCGTTTGGAGCATTTTGGCAGCCCGCGTCAGATCCTGGCGGTTGATGGTTTCCAGCGCTAACGTCAGATAGTCGATTTCGGAAACCACCAGCTTTTCAAAAATATCTCCAGCTTCGCGCAAGCCATCGAGCTTTCCGCGCAGCCTGGCTGAATGGGTTACGCGCTGCCTGAAGCTCTTTTGCATTTCACTGCGCATGGCCGGGTAACTGGGGAACCCCAGGGTGCGCGCGAAACGAACCAGGGTTGCTTCACTCAAATCGAGGCGGGCGGCTAATTCACCTGCCGATAGGAATGCCGCCTCTTCCTGGTTTTT
>CAYPJS010000208.1:0-13813 GCA_964411135.1 uncultured Anaerolinea sp. | reverse complement strand
GCGCTGATCCAGCGTGCTGACCGTCCCGTCATCATGGGATGAAAAAGAAATGTCTGCAAAACGCTGCGAAAACCCCGGTATCAACATCACCACAATTAACAGTAGAAAGGGGAAGATAAAAATCAGGCGCTTGTAGCGGATCATGGACATGGCAATCACTGCTACCAGGAATCCGAGCCATCCTGAACGGCCAAAGCTAAAATATAAACCGACCGCGAACAGGGCGGTCAATACGGCCCAGACCAGCCAACTTTGAATGGACTTGCGGCTCAGCAGAAACACCAGGCAAAGTGACGAAATCAGGGACAGGTAAACGCCAACACCCGAGTTGCCCAACCGCATGGTCTCATCCGAGAAGATGAAACCGGTCATACCTGCATACATGATCAGACCGCTGAAGGTAGGGATAATCTGTGCCGCAATAACCGCTGCCAGGACCCACTTAACCATTTTGATCGAACCAAGTTTATGGCTAAGCACAGCAAAGATTGCAAAGGCAGCCAGCAGGCGCAGAAGAACGCCGACCCCGTCCATGGCATATGGCCCGGCATTGACCAGCGATACTCCGCTGATGACAAGAAATGCGGCAAACGCTTCAATCCCGCGAAGACGCGTGAAATCGATTTTGTGAAACAGAAAATAAAAAATTGCGCCGGCAATAATCGCCACGCCCATGATACCGTTCGGATGGAAAGGGGTACCCCTGCCCATATAGTTGAAGCGCGCCAGCTGGTTCTGAATAAATAAAGCCAGGATGATGGCAATTTCAATTTTAAAGATGAGCAGGTAGGCAAAAACCAACCCGCTTAAAGCCAGGATAAGATATTCAAGCGGCAGAACAAGCGCTAATCCTCCCAGCAGCATTCCGGCGAGGATTGGACGCGCATAGGCCATTGTATGCCTGCGCTGTAAACCTTCGACCCCCGCCAGAATGAATTTGTTGAGTGAAGCCGCCATACGTTCTACCTTACCAATTCGCAATGATGTCCTTGATCTTGGTGATGATCATGTCAATGGCTACCAGGTTATGCCCGCCCTCAGGGATGATCACGTCCGCAAATGTTTTGCTGGGTTCCACGTATGCGATATGCATGGGCCTTACCGATTCCATGTATTGGCGCACCACAGATTCGCGTGTTCGCGACCGTTCCGAGATGTCGCGTTCCATACGCCGGATGAAACGGATATCGGCGTCGGTATCCACAAAAATTTTGATATCAAAAAGGCTGCGCAACTCCTCATTCGCCAGAATCAAGATACCCTCGACCAGGATTACTTTGGTCGGTTTCACCAGCCGGTATTCTGATTTGCGCGTATGAGTGGAAAAATCATAGATCGGTACCCTGGCCGGTTGCCCCGTCAGCAGCTGTTTTACATGTTGGATTAGCAGCGCTGTATCCAACGCATCGGGTTGGTCATAATTTACATTGGCCCGTTCCGCTATCGGCAAGTGGCTGCGATCTTTGTAATAAGAATCGTGGGCAATCACCACCACATCTTGCGATCCCAGCGTCTTAACGATCTCTTGAATGACAGTCGTTTTGCCGGAACCAGTGCCCCCTGCCACCCCCACCACCATGGGCGTTTTGGTTTTCGCTTTGGCATTTATACCGTTCGCGAACTGTTCCATTCAGACCCCTTCCTTGACCACCGCCTCAAATAAGCGGCTTAACCGGGCAGCATTATCCGCCACGTTATACTCCTGTTCAATGCCTTGCCGCGCTGCCTCCACCAGCCTCGCGCGCAACCCATCATCCTGCACCAACCGCAGGATTGCATCCGCCAGCCCGGCTGGATCACGTTCGGGCACCAACAACCCGGTCGATTCATGGCGCACCAGTTCCGGGATGCCTGAAACCGGCGTGGAGACCACGGGCACGCCCATCGCCATGGCTTCCATCAGCGCCACCGGAATGCCGTCGCTCTCACCGCTTGTATCCTTAACGCAAGCAAGCACAAACACATCGCTCTGGTTCAGACGTTCCTTAATCCACCCCTGCGGGCGAGGCCCTTCCAAGATCACACTTTCTTCCAGGCTCAGGTCACGGATTAGTGCCTGCAGCCCCTGCCGCAGCATCCCAACTCCGGCAATGCGGCAATCAACGGCTACACCGCGAGCCTTGAGGGCTGCGCAGGCCCGGATCAGGTATTCATGCCCTTTCTTTTCGATCAAGCTGCCCACTGAAGTGATCTTCAGCAAATCCCGCACCGGTCTGTGGTTCGGCTGTTCCTGCTGGAAATATCCCAGGTCGATTCCGCAGCGAATGACCTGGATCTTGTCAGACGGCGTATCCGGGTGCATCGACAGCATCGCCTTTTTGTTAGCTTCCGAGATCGTGATCACCTTTGCGGCATGCTGCAGCGCCAGCGGAAGCAGGTCGTTTTTTTGCGAGTAGATATCAAAGGCATGGGTGGTCACACTGAATGGCACGCCAACCAGGCGGCTTACCACCCGGCTGCCCCCGGCGGATAGCCAGGCAAAGTGCGTATGCACCAGTCCCACCGGGTGCCGCAGCACATCTCTGGCAACCCAGACACTCTTCAGAAATACCACCAGCCGTTTGAGGCGGAAAGAGGCTGCCGGTGCCGGTTGGCGCATCAGTTCAACCAGCGACCCGAAATAGCTGCCCGGCGACTTGAAAAGGAAAAACAACTGTGCTGCCCACAGTGCCGGATGCAGCAAACCGGGCACAACCTGCACCAACGGCAGCAGCGCTTGCGACACGGGATGAACCAGCCCCTTCTTCGGCTTTAATAGCGAATAGATGCTTGGCGTCACCCCGGCGCTTTGGATCTTCTGCATCTCCTCTGCCACGAAGGTTTCCGTCAGGCAGGGGAATCTGAGGAGTAAATAGGCCGCCTTGACATTCATCACGACAATAATCCTTTACCTGTATTGCAGGGGTTCAAGGGCAATCAGCGCCTTATAAACCCTTCATCCGGTGGTAATAATAAGTCCCGTAATTAGCCGCATCCTGATTGATAATCAATCCAACAGTCTTATTCTGAAGCTTCTTCACAAAGCTGGCAGCCGCTTGCAGGGGTCCGCGGCGTGTTACCTCGCGGCATGCCACCAGCAGCATGCCGTCGGCATACTCGCTGATGACTGACACATCTCCAACCGCCAGGAAAGCCGGGGTATCCAGCAGCACGTAATCGAACTCGTTCCGCAGCGTGGCGATAATCTCTTCCATTTGCGGCGTACCAAATAGAAGCGTTGGACGCTCCACCCATACGCCGCTGGTCAACACAGACAATCCTTCATAGGCTGTCTGCTGTAAGGCTGCGAAAAGATCGGCGCTGCCAACCAGAACTTCTTTCAACCCGATTGAATTGTCCAGACCAAACCAGGTATGCAGCTTTGGGCGGCGCAAATCGCAGTCAACCACCACTACCTTCTTACAGCTTTCAGCCAGCCTGAGCGCCAGGTGGCTGACCACAATCGATTTACCTTCGCTGGGTTCAGCGCTGAACACGACGATTACTTTCATTGGGCTCTGCCGGTCCAGCCGCTGAATCTTCATCGACAGGTCGCGAAATGATTCGGCAAAGGGTGTATCTTCGGTGGAGGAGAGTTTAAGTTGCCCGCCCTTCGCCCTGGGGATGCGTGCCAACGGCTCCATTTCAGCCGCATTCTCGATATCGTCACTGGTGTACAGGGTTGTGTCGAAGGCTTCAGTGGCAAATGCCAGGAATACGCCGCCAAACAATCCCGCCGCCAGACCCAGAACCAGCGTGTATAAAACCCGAGGTTTGGATGGGGATGTTGGAATTTCGGGGTTCTCCACAACCGTAATCATGTTCGAGCGCATCTCCTGCTCGTAAATGGATTCCTGATACTGGGTAAGCAAGGTCTCGTAACTGCGCTGTTTGAGCAGCAGGGTCTGGTAGAGCACGTCCACCATTTCGGGTGAAGGTGTGGGTTTCATCAATTCGTTTTCATAATCCTTACGCGCCAGATCCAATTCTTTTTCGGCAGCCGCCAGCTGCTCGCCAAGAACCTGCTGCGCGCTGATTCCCCCGCCAGCATACACTTGATTGCTCTGTGCAATCAAAATCTCCGCCAGCGTACTGGCAGCCCGGGCAGCGGTGTAAGGATTTTCGTCCTCCACGCTTAATTCGATCAATTCAGTGTTCGAGACGACCTGGGCAGTGATTTCTGGTTCGCGGGTCATATTCAAGCGTTCCAGCAGTTCCGCTTTGACGATGCCGCTGGTAGCGATTTTGGCTGTGGTATTTAGCAGCTGCAAGGCATAAGAGGTCGAGGAGTAGCTAAGGGACCCACTGGAGGAAACAGACACGCGCAGCGTGACGGTAGCCTGATACATCGGCGTTTGCAGCCAGATGCCAATCACCACAGCCACCAACGCCGCCAAAACCGTGATCACAATGATGAACTTCCGGCGCACCAGTATATCGAAGTAGGTTTTCAATTCCATATCAACGTTTCTTTCCCAGGCAGCCCATCCTGAAAGGATTGCATCGACCGGTTTTCATACCCGCCCGCAGATCTATCTCACCTGCCTGCGTAAAAATCCTTGACCGTCTGAGCGATGCGTGTGATCTCAGCGTTGGTCAGTTCAGCAAACATCGGCAGCGACAGGATTTCGGTTACCGCTTTTTCGGTGTGCGGGAAGTCACCGCCTTTGTATCCAAGGTTTGCCACAGCGTGCTGCATGTGAATCGGAATCGGGTAGTGGATGCCGGTAAAGATGCCGTGTTCCTTGAGGTAGGTCTGCAGAGCATCGCGCTGCGGCGCACGTATGACATACAGGTGGAAGACCGGCTGCGCACCTTCAGCGGTTGTAGGTGTAACCACCGGTGCATCCTTGAGCAGTTCGTTGTACAGCGCAGCGTGCTGGCGGCGGGCCTCATTCCATTCGGCCAGGTGCTTGAGCTTGGCGCGCAGCACCACCGCTTGAATCTCGTCCAGACGGGCGTTCATACCGATCAATTCGTGGCAGTACCTTTGGTTCGATCCGTGGTCGCGGAGCATTTTCACACGCTTCGCCAGACCTTCATCATTGGTCGAAACAAAGCCGCCTTCTCCATACGCGCCCAGGTTTTTGGAGAAATAAAAGCTGTAAGCCGCGGCATCGCCAAAATGGGCAACCCGGCTGCCGTTAAATTCAGCGCCGTGTGCCTGGCAGGCATCTTCAATGATGCGCAGCCCACTGCGGTCGGCGATCTCGCGCAAGCGCTGCATGTCCGGCATCTGACCATAAAGATGCACCGGAAGAATGGCCTTTGTGCGCGGGGTAATTTTTTCCTCCACCAGGTCGAGATCCATCAGGAAGGTTTTTGGGTCAATATCGACAAAAACCGGCGTTGCCCCGGCCAGAAGGATGGCTTCAGCAGTAGCAATGAACGTATGCGAGACGGTGATGACCTCGTCGCCCGGACCTATATCCATGGCACGCAGGATCAGGTGTAGGGCAGTTGTCCCGTCGCTGACTCCGATGCCGTGGTTGACACCGCAAAACGCCGCGAATTCCTTCTCCAGCGCCTGCACATTCTCGCCAAGGAACAGGTACATGCTGTCCAGCACCTTGCTGATGCCTTCCAGGATTTCTTCCTTAAGCGGCGCATACTGCTTTTTCAAATCGACGAATTGAATGTTGGGTTCCATAGAATATCCTGTACGGGTCTGGTGAAGGTTGGTTAATCCTCCCCCATTTCGAGGGAGAGCATGGAATCTGGAATGCGGCGCAGAAAGCGGGCGGGTGATCCGGCAACGATTGCGCCTGCGGGAACATCGCGGGTAACCACGCTGCCAGCTCCCACAATCGCTCCCTCGCCGATGGTTACACCGCATAAAATGGTGGCATTGCTGCCAATTGAAGCACCTTTTTTCACTACGGTCTCAACACATACCCAATCGGCTTCTGTCTGGGGAGAGCCGTCTTTGGCGGTCGCACGTGGGAACTTATCGTTAATGAACATGACGCCGTGACCAATGAAAACGTTATCTTCTATGGTCACGCCCTCGCAGATAAAAGTATGGCTGGAGATCTTGACCCGTTTGCCAATGTGCGCGCCTTTTTGGATCTCGACAAATGTTCCCACCCGGCTCTCGTCACCGATGCTGCAGCCGTACAGGTTGACGAAGGCATAGATGCGCACGTTTTCGCCAAGTTTGACATCCGGGGCAATGCGGACGAAATCCCCGCTTACCATTTCATATCCTCGGCGTAATGTCCATTCGACAGGGCATGCTGCGCGGTCTCGAGAATTTTGACAACCTGCATGCCTTCTTCGCCGCAGGTCACCGGCTTGCAGTGCCCTGAGATGCAATCCAGGAAATGCTGGACCTCTACTTTTAGCGGTTCGGTGAATTTAATCGTGGGAATAGTTACATCCCCATAGCGGTACGAACATTGGAATTCTCCAAATGTGCTGGTATAGGCCGGAACGTTTACACCTTTGTCGTAGATCTTTATCTTTTCAGTCGCCTCGACATCGTTGTAAACCACCATTTTCTTGCTGCCCACCACCGTAACGCGCCGAACTTTACAGGGGTCCAGCCAGGAAACATGGATATGAACCAGAATGCCCTTCGGGAAAACCAGGTTCATAAAAGCCACATCGTGCACGCCTTTGATGGCGCAATCCATGCCGTAAACTTCTATCTTCTCAGGTTTGGTGCCAAGTAAATGCAGCACAATCGAGATGTCATGCGGCGCCAGGTCCCAGACCACGTTCAATTCGCGGTTATACAGACCAAGGTTGAGACGCGCGGTATCGATGTAGTAAAGGTCTCCGATTTCACCGCTGTCGATCATTTTCTTCAGGGCATGCACAGCCGGGTTGAATTCGAAAGTGTGCCCAACCATCAAGACCCGGTCCTTCTTGTCCGCCAGCTCGCACAATTCTTCGGCTTCATGGGTGCGCGTGGTCATCGGTTTTTCAACCAGTACATGCATGCCGCTTTCAAGCGCTTCTTTAGCCAGAGGGAAATGGGTGGCCGGAGGTGTCGCAACCACCACCGCATCCAGGCCCATGGCCAGCAGCTCCCGGTGGTCTTTGGTTATGGACACGTGAGGATTTGTGTTCCGGATAAAGTTAAGCCTGTCCTCGCGCAAATCCGCCACGCCGACCAGTTCCGCTCCTGAATTCTCGGCGAAATTGCGGATAAGATTGGGTCCCCAGTAACCGCAACCAATAACGCCTACCCTTATTTTTTCCATCCTTTTACCCTCCTCATGTCCTTTCAACATCCCTTATTCTTGAAAATAGCAAAAGGCGTGTTTATTAATATTTTCAAATCAAGCCAGAATGATTGCTGCTGGATGTAATCGATATCGATTTGCACCATTTCGTCGAAATTCGTGGAATTCCTGGCACTCACCTGCCATAAACCCGTTATGCCCGGGGTAGCCAGCAACCGTCCCTGATGCCAGGGAGCATACATCTCCACCTCGTACGGAATCGGCGGACGTGGACCCACCAGGCTCATATCGCCTTTAAGCACATTCCAAAACTGAGGGATCTCATCCAAGCTGGATTTTCGCAGAAATGAGCCAATGCGGGTTATGCGCGTATCGTGGTTCAATTTAAAAGTGTTTTCAGGTGTCACCGAGCCATTCTGGAGTTGGTCCATACGTGCCTGATCATTTTGGATGTAGGCATCAATAAATTCGCGGTGGCATTGATCATCTACTCTGTGGTACATGCTGCGAAACTTATAGAAGGTGAAAGTTGTTACCTCCTTCGTAACATTCCCCTTTTGGCAGCGGACTTTGCAGCCAATCCTTTTTTGTGAAAAAATCACCGGGCCAGGTGAATCCAGGCAGATCAATATGGAGACAATCAAGAAAATGGGCGAGAGCAGCACCAGCAGCAAGGTGGAAACGCAAATATCCCACAGCCGTTTGGTGCGGTAATAGAGAACGTTACTGGTCTGGACCGCCGTAAGTTCCATTACGCCCCCCGTTCCTTCACTCTGAGGGCTTCTGCGCTAAAAAGGTTTGAGGATGTGGGCAGAATTAAGGATTAAGACAAAAACTACCCATTAGCAGATGACTTGCACTCTTGCACCTCTAAAAGGTAGTCCTAAAGTCTTGTAGTTCGCGGTTTGAGGACTAATTATCAATAAATATAAGTGACGGATTCAACAATTGGTAATATTATTATAGGTAGATTCCAGTATGATTTCAATGAGGGGATTTATTAACGTTTACCAATAAGTGTAAATTTTATAAGTTTTGTCGTAATATAATTTGGATATTATTTTGCGGTCTTTTATATTACATCATTATTACCAAATAGATGTATCAATGCGGATTATCATCACATGACCAATATGTTATGAATTTGCTACGCGCGTACCTTGCCAACCCCACCTTGCGTGACCTGGCGTGTCAATTTGGTTTCCAGTTTGCCGGAAATGCAATGTAAGCAAACCGAACAGTTGAAGGGGTGCTGAATATTATCGACGACCCTTTAGGGATGAAAATAACATCGCCCGGTCCGCCGCGCACGACTTCATTTCCGCGCCTGATGACCAGCTCGCCTTCGAGTACCACATCGATTTCATCATAGTTCAGCGTCCAGGGGAACTCCCCGCGCTCCAGCGACATATACCCGGCCGCCATACTCGAGCCGTCCCGCTCGGTGATACCATCCTGCAAGCGTACATTTGTGCCGGGAGTTGCCAGACCTTCACCAAACGGCTCCAGGCGCAGCCCGGCTCCATGCACAACTTTAAGCGGCGGCAAACCAGTGGCTTTTGCAGAATCTTCTGCCCGCGGCTTGGCTGATCCATCAATTTTCCCGCGCACCAGCTGGACTCCCAGCGCGGCTGCCAGGTCTTCAGCCTCCAGCGTTACCACATCCTCGGCTCCAAGCACCAGCACAGCAGCTTTTTGCTGATGTGCCAGCTGGAAAATATCGGCGGCGGTAAATATTTGACGCGGCATCGCGGTTGCCTGTCCTAATACCTCATCGGGTTGCGCACCACTTCCAGCACGCCGTCACGGAAGGCATTAACTGCCGCTTTGCAGGCTGGCTGGTCGCCGGTCAGAATTGCGCCCATAAAATTGGTCTCCGAGGGCGGCATGGTCAGCGCTGCGATGCTCACCGCAGCGGCCTTAAGCGCCTTATCCAGCGCAACCAACCCCTCCATGGGCGGCGCAACCAGGTAAGCCACCGGTGACCCGAGCGGTACCCCGCTGACCGTTGACAGGTACGACCCGGTTTGCGAGATCAGGTGCGGGAAGAAGGCAATCGAAGCGTCCGCATTGGCGGAATACCACAGCGCATCGTTCCGCATATATTCTACGGCTGCCTGCAGCCCGGCGCTGACCTCCTCGGGGTTCGGTCCGGCTAAAATGGCCATAATCTCACCCGAGAGCAAGCCCGAGGAATGTTTTGCTCCGGCGTAGAACGAGCGTGCATAAACCACCTCAACGTCCGCCATCTTGGTGGCGTGATCGATCGACACATACGTGGCGTCGTCGTTATCGGCGGTGATCAGCCCGATTGAGGTCTGCTCCGGCCGCAGCTTCAACTCGCCCGCCAGATTCAGGTCAACCCGCGGGATCAACTGCACGGAAAGGGGTGTGGCGAATATCGGATCCAGGATGCCCATAATTTCCTACTTTGCTGCTAGTTTCAATTTGACGCCCGAAGCCTGGAGCTGACGCATCTTCTGCGCCATCTGCACTATGAAGGCTCCGGCTTCCAGCGGATTGGTTCCACCTTTTTCAAAGATATTACACACCACATCGCGGTCGGCATCGTTGTGACCACCGCGCGGTTTATAGCCCATGTAGGCGCTCATGCTCTCGGCGCGGCCCAAACCGGGGCGCTCGCCGATCAACAGAATCAGCACATCCGGTTGAAGGAGGTCGCCGATATCGTTCATCACACCCACACGGCAGTATTTGATGTGGAAAGGTGTGCCCATACTCAAGCCGGCAGACTGAAAACCCTGCACCATTACCGGAAGAATCTGTCGCAAGTTTGCCTCAATGGCAGCCGCACTTAAGCCGTCACCCACTGCCACCTGGATATTGGGCTGTTTGACGCAGCGCTCAGCCAGCGTCTTTTTAGCCGCATCGCTCAACTGGCGACCCAGATCAGGCCGCAGCAGATACTGCTCTTTGCCTTCGCTGATTCTGGTCTGCACCGTGAACAGACCCATTTCGTCCAGCAATTTCTGATCAATATCGCGGTACAACGCGTCCTGGGTAACGGCATGATCGCCCTGGAACAACAGCAGCGAGCGGGTGCGGGGGCGCGGTCCCGACCGCCCCACACCGATGCGCGCCGAGGTGGATTTGATCAGCTCCGGCAGTGCCCCGGGTACCTTAGGGTTCTTCACACCGGGTTGATAGCGCAGTGTATCGAGTGCTGGATCCGGCAGGTCGATGCTGACGGTGCCGCTTGAGCGCCACTCACCCACCTGTTTTGAGAGAGTCTCCGCCGTCGTTGGTTTTTCCGAAGGAGCCGGCTTTGCCGCTCCGGTAGCCGCCAGCTGCTGGATTACAGCTTCCACAAGTGCGTTGATTTTCTCGTCATCCATGCGCGTCTCCAATCAACGTTTGAGGAAAAAGGTCGGGTCTCCGGCCAGGTCCGTTAACCTGCCGTTCTTCATCAAGCCGATTGACTCGAGCCACTCCTCGAACTCACGCGCCGGGCGGGCTTTGAAGAGCTGCCGCAGGGTGGGTGTGTCATGGTACGACGTGCTCTGATAGGAAAGCATCGAGTCGTCGCCCATGGGGATGGCCATGAAATAATTGCAGCCCGCGGCGGTCAGCAGCACCGCCAGGTTTTCGTTGGCATTCTGGTCGGCCCGCGCGTGGTTGGTGTAGCAGGCATCCACACCCATCGGGATACCCGTCAGTTTGCCCATAAAGTGGTCCTCCAACCCGGCACGCTGGATCTGGTTGGCATCATATAAATATTCAGGTCCAATAAACCCCACCACGGTGTTGACCTGGAAGGGATGGTAGCGTTTTGCCAGACCGTAATTGCGCGCCTCGAGCGTGAGCTGATCCCAGCCGTTGTGCGCGTCAGATGAGAGAGCCGAGCCCTGCCCGGTTTCGAAATACATGAAGTTCGGCCCGGATGGAAAGCAGTGCTTCTTTGCCAGGTCGTAAGCTTCATCCAGCATACTGACCGAGATCCCGAAGGACTCGTTGCCCTTCTGCGAGCCGCTGATGGACTGGAACACCAGTCCAATTGGGGAGCCTGCCTGCATACACTTCATCTGGGTAGTGATATGTGCCAGCACACAGTTCTGCGTGGGGATTTCCCAGGTCTTAATAATCTCATAGGTCATATCCAGCAGGCGCGACACCGAGGAAACCGAATCGTCGGATGGGTTGATGCCGATGACCGAATCGCCCGAGCCGTAGGACAGTCCCTCGTAGATCGAGGCGCGGATACCCTCCGGCGAATCTGTCGGGTGGTTGGGCTGCAGCCGGCTGGAGAGCGTACCCGGCACGCCGATCGTATTGTTGCAGTGTGCCGTAACCGGGATGCGGCTGGCAGCATAGACCAAATCCAGATTGGACATCAATTTGGTCACTGCCGCGATCATCTCGGCGGTCAGACCGGTGCTTATGCGCCGAATCAAGTCTGGTGTGGCGGCATCAGCCAGCAGCCATTCGCGCAGCTCGCCCACCGTCCAACCCTTGATTTCTTCGTAAACCACCGGATCGACTGCATCCTGAATAACCCGCGTCACCTCGTCCTGCTCATAGGGCACCGCCGGGCTTTCCCGCAGCACCCACAGCGGCAGTTCCGCCAATACCAGGCGGGCCGCAATGCGTTCGGCAGCGCTGGCCGCTGCCACGCCAGCCAAGTGGTCGCCTGATTTTTCCTCGTTCGCCTTGCCCATCAGCAGGCGGATATCGGGGAATTCATAGGTTTTGCCGTGAAGTTTGGTGCGCAGGAGCATACAGTCCTCAGAAAATAAGCCTTAACTAAAGTGTACCCAATAATGATGAAAAAATGCCGAAATTGATTCTAGAGGTCGATGGGGTTGTGTCCGGTTCGGTCAATGGTAAAAAACCAGCGTTTTCACGCTCAACGGCACCACCCGGCCATCCATCAACGGTGCGCCGATGTCAATAAAATCGCCCTCCATCAGCCCAACCTGGTCAATGACCAGCAGTGGACGCCCGGGCAGCATGCCTTTGATGGTCTGCCCCAGCGCCTGGGCGTAATCGCGCTGGATGATGATAACCAGCGGCATGTGCGCAGGCAGCGAGCGGGAGAACTCACCCAGCCCCACCGCCAGTTCGATTAATGCAGCGTAGTCCAGCGCTTTTTCCAGGTCAATAGAGATGGCAAAAGGATCCCCGCTCACATCCAGATCCCAGCGGCGCACCACATCCTGAATCGCCTCAACCAGTTGAGCCGGCCCCTGAGCAGATTCCAACTGCGGATGCACCACCGGCACATTGCGCAGGGGCAGGATTTCACGCTCGGCCCAGATGGTCGAGCCGGACAGTGTGATGGACTGAGTGCTGGCGCCCAGTACAGTCGCGCGCATCGATTCAGCCGGCGGCACAATCTCGTAGGCAGCCAGCCCGGGATGGTTGCGCAGCGATTCAGCCAGCAGCGGCCCGAAATCGTCAAACACGGTCAGGTCGCGGATAGCCTCAATCTTCACCGGGTGGTAGTAAATATGACCGATCCCGCCGGAGAACATCAGCACCGTTCCGCGCCCCGAAGTTTTGGACGGCGGCGTCAAGTAGATTTTGTCGGCCAGCGGTGAAGTGTGTCCTTCGATCAATTCAACTGCCAGGTCCGCAATACGGTCAGAAAAGCGTCTCAGGTCGGCCAGCGATGCGGTATCGCCCACCTTCAGGTCCAGGCCGCAATCCTGCAGAATGTGGGCAGCCGATGCGGCAATGTGCCGCACCCGTCCGCTTGGATGGTCGATCTCAAGGATGCGCCCGCCGAAATTCATGGCAGCAGCTGCCACATATTCGCCGCTGCGGAAAATCACGCTGTTGGCGCTCCCGCCGCCGATATCCAGGTTGGTCACACTGGTGTAATGGGTTTGCGAATACAGCGCCGCCCCTGAGCCACGCCCGGCAATCAGGCTTTCGACATGCGGACCGGCAATGCTGACCACAAACTCGCCAGCCAGACCGGAAAGCGCTCGCAAGATCTCATCGGCGTTCTTCTTCCGCGCGGTCTCGCCGGTGATGATAACCGCGCCGGTCTCCACCTGAGCCGGCTCGACCTTTGCCGCTGCATACTCACCGCGGATGATCTCGTTCAGCTTATCGGCATCCACCGTCTCGCGATCGCGCAGCGGTGTCATGAAAATCGGGCTCTGATACAGAATCTGCCGCTCGGTGATGGCCATGCGCGGGATCTGCCCCGGGCGCGCCACGTCGGCCAAACCTAAACGGGAAAAGACCACCTGGGTGGTGGTGGTACCCACATCGATTCCGACTGAAAGCAGGGAACGACTGTCTGCCATGGCTACCAGGAATACTGGACGGATATCAGCGCGGATCGCCAGGTTGAACGTCGGGCTGGCTTAATCCTCGGTTGTCCGCGCATCCGTCTAGATCAACCAGCAGGAGTGTTCGGGGAAACTAATGACCACATCATCACCGACTCGCGGCAGGGTCAGGTTGCGCTCATTGAACAGGTCAGCCGTCAGGGTTTCTCCGCCCAGGTTAATGCGGAAACGCACCACTGCACCCAGAAACATCACCGTCTCGACCTTTCCAGTCAGGGTGTTGCGTCCTTCGCCGACGCCAACCTGCACCTCCTCCGGGCGGATCGCCAGGCGGGGCACAGCGTTTGTACTGCGTTTGAATGAGGTGTCAAACCGGATCTTCTG
>CAYPJS010000207.1:0-2665 GCA_964411135.1 uncultured Anaerolinea sp. | reverse complement strand
GACCCAATCGTATTCGCAAAGTCACCTGTGTGGAAGACGCACTTAGACCATTTACGAGTTAATAAACGCGCTGAAGAAAAGACTCCTGCACCCTCCAAGAGAACAGCAGTTTACGAGGGCAAGACGTTCGCAGAAGTTGTCGCTGGTGAGGATTCACCAGAAGCAAAGAAAGCAGCATTCCTAGCCCAACGAGACGCCATTCTCAACCGAGGCCGTAATCAAATGATATAACATGGCATTCGCAAGCCCCACAGATGTGATGACCATCGCTGAAGCACGTACCGCAGAGGTCGTGCCAGAGATTTGGTCTCCCATCATTAACGAGAAGAAGTTCGACAACCTCACGATTTTGAATTTCGTGACCGACCTTTCCTCGTACCTTTCAGCAGGTGGCGACAGTGTCCACGTTCCTGACCTCTTCACAAACGCTTGGTCTGCACAGACCCAGTCAACTGAAGGCGCAGGTATCGTAGATGCTACCAAGCTCCCTGTTGATGTCACACTATCCGTCGATACACACAAGTATGTCGCATGGGTACTCGGTGACAAGACGATGGCACAGCTCGCACGACAGTACAACCTCAATGAGGCATATGCTCGTGAAGCTCGTCGCCTTCTTCTCCAAGAAGTTGAAGACTCACTCTTCGCACTTTGGAGCTCTCTTACTCCGACCGCAGTTGGTGACACCACCACTGTCCTATCGGACTACGAGATTCGCAACGCTATCAAGACGATGGAGAATGCAAACTTCAACATCGACTCGCTCGCGTTCTTCATTCACCCGACTGTGTACTGGCTCCAGTTGAGCGGTATCGCAAAGTACTACACTGACGATACTTCTCGCCTTGACCACATCCGCAGCGGTGGATTCGCAAAGATGGGTCGCAACAACTACAAGGGTTCTCTGTACAACATTCCTGTGTACACCTCAACTCGCGTTGTTGGTGCACTCCAGACCTACCGCAACCTCTTGCTCGCGCCTGAGGCTCTTGCTGTAGCATTCCAGACCAAGGGTGGTGGAATGATTCGCGTTCAGTCTGATTACCTCCTCACTAACCTTGCAACCCTCACGGTTTGCGACGTTATCTACGGCGTAGGCGTCCTACGCGCAGATGCAGGAGTAGTCGTCAACGCAAACACTACTGCTGTAACCAGCTAGTAGCATTACAAGCTAATGCTTGTCTGTGCCCTACCCGCTCCACTCAGAGGGATAGGGCACACGAGTGGAGATAAGTATGGAAAAAGAAAACGTGGAGGTAATGCCTCCGCAGAAGACCTGGTTCTTCACAGACTCTACGGGTCGTGTGTTCCCAGCAAACGAGAAGGAAGCCTTCAACCTGCTCACCGAGAATTCACGGTGGCGTAGGCAGGACATCAAGAAGATAGGCATGACCGACGGGACTACCTACCATCAGGTGATAAAGTCAGCGGGCACACGCACCAAGGAACTGGTAGAACTTATACGAGAGAAGAAGGAAACTCTGAATAAATACGTTCAGGGTCACGATAAACTGCTGTTTGAGCAATTTGTGTCAGAGGACGACGCTAGGATAATTCGTGCAAAAGAACTCATCAAGAAGGTCGAAGATGAGCTGGAACCGTTGGAGAAGGAGTTGAAGGATTTGCGTGCCAATATCGTGCAGAAGGCGTTTGACGCAGAACTGGAGAAGGCGAGAGGCAACATTGTTATGCCCCGCGACTTCACCGTTGTAACGAAGAACGACGCTGGACCTATGGGCAACCGCATCCTTGAGAACTTCGCTAATGCAAAACGAGTACTATGAAAGAAATAAAGGATAGTGATTTGCGCGAACTGCGGAGAATCCAGGAGTCTATCCCTAAGGAGTGGCAGGACAAACTCATTGTGAAGCGTCACGTCACCCCGACAATGGCAAAGGCGCTGTCGCTATTCCTTCACCGCAAGGACTTAACCCCAGAGCAGAGGGAGCAGGCACAAGCAATAAAGGACTCCGGCATCCTAGAGCAGAAAGAAGATGTTGTTAATCAGAGCGTCCAGAAGAAGATAGACCGATATGTCTCCGAGGAGATTGAGAAGTCTATCAAGGCTGGGCGATTAAGCGAAAGACCACATGGAAAAACACAATAAGGAATTTAAGGACGAGGTGAAGCGGCAGATTGCTCACCTCACCATTAAGAGGGACTACCTGGCACACAGGCTGGAAACAGACCTGGTAGACGAGTCAGCACAGAACAGGGGCAAGGCAAAGGTCGAACTTGCCGCGCTTGAACAGAAGATTGAGGAGTTGGTGAAGTTTGACACATGGCTAAAATCGTCGGTTACGGGATAGTAGGACCAAATGAACCCTACCTAGCGGAGACTCTTAAGGAGTTTGCGCGCCTTTGTGATGACGTAATCCTTTGCTTCAACAACCCTACGATGAAGGAGAGGGATTTAGTCCAGTCCTATGGGTTCAAGCACGTTGAGGATGTTAGGGAGTGGGGCGTCAACCAGTGGAAGATAAAGGAGGACTTCGTAACCAAGCACGTTGCGATGTTGAAACCAGATATGTGCGTCTGTCTGGATATGGACGAGGTATTTGACTCCCAATTGACAAAAGATGAACTGCTGAAGCTCTACGAGAGTCCATTTGAGGCGTTCTACTTCAGGATAATTAACTTGTGGGATGACGGGTACGCACCTGAC
>CAYPJS010000206.1:0-2507 GCA_964411135.1 uncultured Anaerolinea sp. | reverse complement strand
GCCAGCCAGACGGCACCAGCTTTACTGCGCGGCAGTGGGGCGACGAATGGCAGAATGGCATGGAAACGGCTGCTGGCTACACCATCCTGAAAGGCGAGGACGGCTGGTGGTCGTATGCGGTGCTGGAGCAGGGAGGAGTGCTTGGCCCGGCACTGCAGGCTGGCGGAGGACGGCTTCTGGTCGGCGTCGATTCGCCGGAAGGGCTGCCGCTGCACATCCGGCCACAAAAGACGGCCGCACTGGACTCAATCCGCGAGTCGAGCGGGCTGCAAAGTCAAAATATCGGCACGCAGCCGGTGCTGGTGCTGCTGGCCAGTTTTTCCGACCGCGCCGGTACAACCACAGCCGCGGATTTTGCCACCAGCTTTTTTGGGGCTGCCAACAGCGTCAAGGATTTCTACCTGGATGCGTCATTTAACCAATTAACCCTCGCCCCTGCCTCAGAAAGTCAAGGGACGGCGAATGACGGCGTGATCGGCTGGTTGAATCTGGGCTATCCACACCCCAATACCGGAAGTTCCACGAATAACAACAACCAGTTAATCGTGAAAAACGCCTTGAATTTGGCTGATCCCTATATAAATTATGCCGACTATGATACCAATGGGGATAATTACATTGCGCTCAGCGAACTTCATATCGTGGTAGTGGTGGCTGGATACGAAAGGTCCTATACAGACCTCTACACTCCCAGTGTCTGGGCGCACCGCTGGGATTTGTACAATGTTGGCACCACAACCCTGGATGGCAAAGTCCTGGGTGATTGGCAGTACGGCGGTTATGCCCAATTTGGTGAACTGCATGGAGATCACCAGGCTACCATTGGAATAATGGCGCACGAACTCGGGCATGACCTGACCTGGCCGGACCTGTATGACACCGATTATTCGTCCGAAGGAGTCGGGAATTGGTCCATCATGGGCGGCGGATCCTGGAATTCATACCTGGGGAATCATGGCAACTCACCGGCATTGCCAGATGCCTGGCTGAAGTGGTATCAGGGCTGGATCACGCCCACGCCTGTGGTAGGCACACTCAATGGTGCGTCCATTGGTCAATCGGCTACCGGCCCTACTGCATATCTGCTGGGCGCCAACCCCAATGGGGTGGATTGGGACTTCTACAACCATTCCGGCAGCGGTGAATACTTCCTGGTGGAAAACCGCAACTATGCAGGATATGATGCCGGACTGCCGGGCTGCGGCTTGCTGATTACACATATAGACGAGACAGTCACCAATACAAATAATGCCAATGCGAATGAAAACCGACCGCTGGTAAAAGTGATTGAAGCCGACGGCTGGAATGACCTTTATTTGGCCAATAACCGCGGCGATACCGGTGACCCCTACCCCGGCTCAAAGAACAACCAGGTTTTTGGCTACAACACCACCCCCAACAGCCGTTTGTACAGCGGGGCTGACAGCCAGGTGGAGGTAAACACCATCAGCGGCTGCGGTGCGACCATGACTGCGAACCTGCGCTACGGCAGCCCAACGGTCTACGACCATTTTGTGTATCTTCCGTTGATAAAGAACGGCAACGCGGTTATTCCTTCCAATCCAATCCTTAACGGAACTTTTGAGGCAGGGTCGGATGGCAGCTGGGGTGAAAGCTCAACGAATGGCTGGGATTTAATTGTTGAAACTCTGGCTGATCCTGTAACTCCTCATGCCGGCACGTGGGCAGTCTGGCTGGGTGGAGACGATAATGAAACCTCCACCTTGACTCAATCCAATATCAGCCTGAGCGGGGTGCGCTACTTGCATTATTGGTACTATATTGCCTCTGACGATTATTGCGGATACGATTACGCATATGTCAAAGTAAATGGCACCACGCTGCAAACCTATGACCTTTGTGACACGACTAATACAAATGGTTGGGTTCATGGGGTTTTAGATCTCAACAGTTACACTGGTACAACCATCTCCCTTGTGTTTCAGGCAACAACAGATATTGCAATAAACAGCAACTTCTTCCTGGACGATGTATCTGTTAGCTCCTCAGCCTCTGCGCCGGGGTTGACAGAGGTCCGCCCGGTCCCTGGGGGTGCTTCCCAACCAAAAGGGTCACGCTAAACTCACTGGATTTCAAGCGGGGCGGACCATCCGCCCCGCTTCTTTCTTGCTTGACAATCGACCGGCTTGCGTGTAAAATCACGGACACATGCCGAGATAGCTCAGTTGGTAGAGCACGCGACTGAAAATTGCGGTGTCGCCAGTCCGATTCTGGCTCTCGGCACCTTACACCCCGAAAGGGGTGTTTGTGTTTATATGCGTTTCACTTCCTCCTTCTGAACCTTCGTTTTCTTCGTGGTTTAATCCGCTGGCTGTTGAGCATGAATAAACTCTGTTAGAATCGAAGTCCATGCCAAAACGACGGCTGCTGACTTTTCTCTCATCTGCATTGATCCTGATCGGTCTGGCTATGGCCTACCTGGGTCTGCAGCGCGAGGTAACCCTGGTGGTGGACGGCGCCCCCCAGGTCCTGACCACGCGCGCCCT
>CAYPJS010000205.1:0-6680 GCA_964411135.1 uncultured Anaerolinea sp. | reverse complement strand
TGGTAAATGCCATTAATATGGCGAACATGGATGCTGCGATGATAGGGGATGTATGCAGCATTGCTAAGGCAAAAACCGACGCCTGATACAGACCATACGCCAGACCGAAAAACATGACCAGGCCATAAACCAGCAGCCTGCTGGCATCGGGATTGATCGCCAGTGAAAGCAGCAATAATGCGACGGAAGCCAGAATCAGCCCCAGCCAGATTCCCTGCCTTAGGCCGAGTTTGGAAATTAACTTCCCGCCTGATACACCTCCAACCACCACCCCAATGCCCCACACGGTGGTAAGAAAGCCGGCAGTACTCAGGCTGATTTGGAGGGTATCCTGGATAAATGGGTTGATCAACTGGTTTCCACCGACGATGACCATAAATGAAATCAGTCCAACCGCTGCCACCAACCAGATATTTAAACTGCGGAAAGCCTTGAAAGCGCTCCACTCGAAGCGGGTCTGAGCTGGACGTTCCTGCTCTTTTATCCATAATACCATTGGCAATGGCAGCAGGGTCAGACCTGCCAGCAGCCAGAAAACTGCCTGCCAGGAGGCTTTATCTGCGAGGATGCCTACCAGAGAGGCGGTTACGATTACCCCAACAGCCCGTCCTCCCACCATAAAACCCTGGATTGTCGCCTGTTCACGAGTAGGCGTGGTGTCAAGTGCCAATCCATCGGTACAGGTGTCATACAATGCCATGCCCATTTGCAGGATGAACGCCAGGGCAACGAAGCCCCAATAACCGGTCTTCAGGTTGATAAACGGGGCGATTATAAGGCAGATAAATTGGATGGCCAACCCAATTAAGATATAGGGCTTTCGGTACCCCAGATTAAAGAGGTTGAACCGGTCGCTAAGCATGCCCAGGAAAATTTTAACCACGAACGGAATAAGCGCAATCGCGGAAAATATTCCAACACTTGTCATGGTTAATCCCTGAGATAGAAAATACAGAGCGTTGAGAGCTGCGAAATAGCTCAGGATCGTCCCCTGCGTAAAATACAGCAAACCAAATAGTGTGTAACGAAAGTTCGTTGAGTGCGGCATGGCGATTCCCCGGGTTTAGAATTGGAATGCAATGAGTATATACTCGCAAGGGCGCGAGTGGTGGTTTTAGACCATGCCAGGATTAATATCTACTTTTTTTCGGTGAAATCGCAATTGTAAATTGTGGCCAATTGGAAAAACCCGAAGTGTTCGAGTACAGGCTTGCTCATCGGGCTGGCGTCTGTCACCAGGTATCGGATTCCGCGGGAAACGGCTTCCTGTATTCGGGCTCCCAGAACTGCTGAATACAGGCCTCGTGATCGGAGTGCTGGAATGGTACTGCCGCCCCAAAGACTGGCAAATTCGCTGCCTGGAGGGTAGTAAGTCCACCCAGCACAACCCGGTTGATTCTCAATATAGGCAACAAAGATACTGATATACCCGGGGATTCTGAGGTGTGCTCCCAGTCGTTGAAAAATCCAATCGAAATTTCCGCCCCAGACGCTTTCCAGCACCTGGGCCACATCCACCAATCTATCTTCATCGATCCTACAGAGAATATGCTCCGTAGATGGAAACCTATTTTGTTCAACTTCGGCTGTATCGAAAATCATCAAAGCGTCTGGAGGATCAGGCGTGAATCCTTCCCGGGTTAATATTTCCAGTAAGGATGGCGGGGTGTCGTAATCGTAAACTTTCCACGAGAAAGGCAGATTGCGGCTGGAAAAATATTGAATTTCACTCTTTATGACGGGTAAAGCATTCTGGGCATCCAAATGGCTGTGGAGGATCATGGACATGCCCGGCGCCGGACGAATATAGCGCACGACTTCAGGTGTAGACTCCCGGCACATATCTGGAATAATTAAGTCTTGCCGCATTTGGCGTGTAAAAAGCTGTTGTAATGCCTTATGGGAGAGGTCACTCATCTGAATTTCCTGACAAAAGGTTGGCTGAGACCTGAAGATGTCACAAGGAACTTCTGATAGATCATTGTATTTAGCACTTATTATAGGCGAACAGGTAAGTCTCATGCTTTATAATCGGGAAGGTCGCGGGTGGAAAATATATATTTGATTCAAAGTAAGGAACATCAATAAATCATGGAATCACCGACTTTATGGGTGAAAAAGCACTGGCATGAATTAATATTGGGAGTTTCTCTTCTGGTTGCTTTCATCCTTTTCCTGATCGTTCTGCCAGATTATGGGATGAGTTACGATGAACGCGACCTTTATGAATATGCGGACCGAATGCTCGATGCCTACTCAAAAATGGCGTACGGCGAGCCGATTACCAAACTACTACATTTTTATGATTTGGCATTTTACGGCCCCTTCTATTTAATTGTTGGCCGAATCATTATTTATGGACTGAACTTCTTATTTCCAGCCCTTTACATTGTCCACGCCTGGCATATCGTCACATTTGCAACGTTTCTGGTTGGGGTTTGGATGATTTATTTGCTCGCTGGCAGGTTTGTGGAAAAGAAATATGCTTTAATCGCGGGTTTATTGTTCTTGACGCAACCACTTCTTTGGGGCCACGCGACTATGAACCTCAAGGACATCCCATTTTTAACCTTTTTTCTGACTTCAGTCGTCGTCGGTTTTCACTGGGTTGACTGCATCAAGAAACCTGAAACAAGTGCGGAACCGACATTTCAGGAATCCTTGCGCCGAAGGGGGATGTTTATTTTTGTTGTATCCCTGGTCACGGTGGCTATACTATTTATTGACCGGCAATTTAACAATTTCATCTCGTTACCTGTCATTAATCGTTTCGTTTCAAGCATTTTCGAGTCAAAACCCGGGACAATTTACAATCTCCTGTACCAAAAATTGATTGGCTCAAATGAACCCTTGGCCATCCAGGAGTATATTCTTAAAGCAAGCCGTATCGTAAACCTGATTGAATTCTTTATCATTCTGGCTGCCATATTAATTTTGATTTACCTGATCATGCGCCAAATTCCTGGCACATGGAGATGGGCGGCTGTCGCTGGGATGTTTTCTGGTATTGCATTGGGGGTAAGAGTCCTGGGGCCCGCGAGCGCAGGGCTGGTTGTCCTGTACCTGCTGATGACAAAACGCAGGAAACCGGTCTTGTGGATTCTAGGCTATGCAATGGTCACTTTCGCAACCGCTTACTGCATATGGCCATACCTTTGGGGCCAACCCTTCCAAGGCATCCTAAACAGCCTTGCGATTATGTCAAAATTCCCTTGGCAAGGGATTGTTCGCTTTGAGGGGATCGATTTTCCGGCAGGTGAACTGCCCTGGTATTACCTTCCCAAGTTGATTGGGATTCAGTTTACCTTGCCCGTGATTGTTTTAGGTTTGATTGGCTTTTCTTTCATGGCTTTTGCGGTTTATAAAAGGACACCAATCTGGAAATTGGCAATTCTTATTATTGGATGGTTTTGGCTTCCAATTGCCCTTGTAATTTATGCTAGACCAACCATGTATGATAATTTTCGGCAATTCCTTTTTATAACCCCTCCATTGTTTATCAGCGCAAGTTATGCAATCAGCCAAATATTTAAACACATGAGATCCCGCGGGATTCAAGTTGGAATTGCGGTTGCGCTGATAATTCCCGGGGTGATCGCCGGAGTATGGCTGCATCCTTACGAATACGTCTATTACAACGGAAGTGTGGGATGGACTGGCGCAATCGAGCGGGAGTATGAAAATGACTATTGGACCTTAGCCGCGTGCGAGGCAGCCGAGTTCCTTAGCACTCAAACCAGTGAACCCGATGTAGTTTTATTTGCAGACATGGTAATGGCAGACCAGTTTAAACGCTGTGCTGCAAATGAGTTTGACATCCGATTTGAACGCATTCAATACCCCAGTCCATTACCAGATTACGCAATAACCAGAACCCGATTCGATGATGACATTGATTTTTACCGAAACCTGAACGCGTTTTATTCAATTGCCCGCGGAAACACGAATTTCCTGGTAATTAAGCACTAAGATCATTTGTTGCAGGCGGGGTAAAGCAAGAACTCTAAGAACAATTAAGTTGACTATAATGATCAAATTAGTTATAATATAGGACGTGGATGCGCTGAAGTATGGGTCGATGCAGTCGAATTATTGGTTGTCCATCGTTAACCCGTAGGGGAGATAAATCGAAACCTGCCTGTCAGGTTTCGATTTTTTTTGATCCAAAATGACAGCGGCCACTCCAGAGCAAGATGGGTTTGAAATGAGAAGAAAACTGAAAACCCATTGCTAATAGGTCCGTGCACTATTGTATCCAGATAATACAGGTTCGGAAGGAGTGGGGTATGGCAACATTTGGTAGAAACCGTGGTGTTCTAACCATGGCCGTTGTTCTGTTATTGTTCTCGCTGGTAATTTCAGCTTCAGTCCCTATGTCTGCGCCTAGCGCACAGGCTCAACCTACTGCCGATAAGCTGGTATTTTTCGTGTCGGACGGACTCCGCCAGGATATGGTGGAAAAGTATGCAGCCCAGGGAATGATGCCGGCTATGGCTAAACTATTCCAAAATGGTATCCAGGCTGCTGACTTCGGTATGCTAACCCAGGCCCCAGCTAACACAGGAGCCGGTTGGTTCAGCCTGGCGACTGGAGCATGGCCAGGCGTGCATGGATCAACCAACAATACATTCCATATCAATGGTGCCCCGCTGGCTAGCCGTACATCCTCTTTCGATGCTGGTGTGATTCAAGCCGAAACGGTTGCCCAGGCGGCTGAACGGGGCGGAAAAAAAGTAGCCCAAATTGAATGGGCGGGTGGTCGGAATGGTTCTATCGATGGACCAACCGTTGATTATAGGAACTTTTTCTCTGGCCGGGGTGTCGCGACAAATTACATCAGTCCGACCGACTTGCCAAATTTTGTTGCTGCATTTGGGCTGCAGTATGACCATCCAGCGGGGTTTGCAGGGCAGGCACCATTCCCGGGCGCCGAACCTTCATTAGCGGTAGGTTGGACCAATGTTCCGCCGTCCTATAGCCCAGCTATGGAAATGCGGCTGCGCGTGTTGGATTTTGGCACAGACAAATACGGTCTGTACGCCTACCTCTATGACTCGACCGATGATTTGATGACGAATTACGATCTGATCCTTTTCTCTCCGACCAGGGATGGCGTAGACAGCGTGGCAACCCTCGAGAAGGGAGAATGGGGTGAGGTCAAGGTTGCGATAGCAGGTGGAGCCTATGGCGGTAAGACGGCTGGATTCCTGCTTAAAGTCGAGGAATTAACCCCGGACCTTTCTAAAGTCCGTTTGTTCCATACGTCAGTTGCCCGAGCCAATGCTTCCTGGCCAAATTGGCCTGGTGAACCCGGCTTTACCGGGGATTTCGAAGAGTTCGTTGCGGTAATGTTCTCTCCATCAACAGCCGCAGATTACGCGATTCTCGAAGCAGGAATTGTGTCCGAGGATACCTACGTTGAACAGGGACTTGCCTGGGAAAAAGCGTACCATCCGCTGATTGAATATATTTTGCAGAAGTATGAACCCGATTTAGTGTTGGCAGGCTACCCTATTACTGATGAATTCCAACACCAATTTCTTTCGCTGGTAACCGAATCCCTCCCGAATGGGGAGGCTAACCCCGCCTACGATGATGTTCAGGTAAACGGAACGCCCGATAATCTTGTGGAACAGCGTGAAGGTTACCTGGCTCGAGCCTACAGTGGTGCTGATACGACGCTGGCATTGGTGCAGTCCTTCATGCCAAATGAGGTGACCACTTTTGTGGCATCAGACCATGGTTTTGGCCCGCAGTTCCTGGCTATTGACGCCAGTAAGGTCCTGGTCGATTTAGGTTTGCTTTCAAAACCTCAAACTTCTAATTGCCGTCCGGCGACCGGTGAGACCATCGGTAAGGCAATTGCGTGTTGGGCAGGCGGTACCGTGCAGATCTACTTGAATCTGGCGGGACGTGATCCGACCAATGCGGCTTTCTCTCAGGTGCCGGCAGCGAATTTTAACGCTACCATCGCTATGATTAAGTCAGCCTTTGAAAATGTATCTGATCCTAATGATTGGACCGGAGACGGTTTGCCCGAAGGCTGGTCAATGACAGATCGGATCTTTACAAAAGCCGAAGCGCGCTATATCCCCAATGGGCCGCAAAGCACAGCGAATATGGCTCATCCAACCCGTACTGGCGATCTGGTTGTGTTTGCCTCTGCACCTTACCAATTCGATGCCGCCACACCTGGGACATTGGTAGCGCTCTCAGCCTTCTTCGGACAACATGGGTATGTCCCCGATGTGCAGAACCTTGAGGCGAACATAAATATGCGGGCTACTTTCCTGGCTGGAGGATCTGCCATTCGCCGGGGAATTTTCGATGGTATCCGGACGATTGACCTGGCACCTACGGTTGCTTACCTGCTGAAGGTACCGATCCCGCAGCAATCACAGGGTCGTGTCCTGACTGAAATTCTGCAAGGAGGCGAGCGGTTAAAACCTGTCACTGTGATTGGGCTGAATGACTTCCATGGACAACTCGATCCGACCACAAGCTCGGTGGATGGAGTCAATAATCTCGTGGGTGGTGCATCCGTCCTGGGCACCTTGTTCGGTGAAGAGGCTGCAGCCTTACCCGGACCTGCGTTGCTTTTGGCAGGCGGTGACAATGTTGGAGCGTCTCCGGCAAATTCGAGTTTGCTTGAGGATGCGCCTGCGATTGACGTCGAAAAT
>CAYPJS010000204.1:0-5748 GCA_964411135.1 uncultured Anaerolinea sp. | reverse complement strand
GGCGCCAGGTCAGCATCTGCAGTGTTGGTATACTTTTCGATGACGATACTGGGAATCGGCCCGATGGACATTTTCGCCAGGTACCCATCCTGGGAGCCGGCAAGGAGGGTGTCGTACGCACCAGGCGTGGTGGGAAAATCGCTGGAGGTTGTTGTGCCCGCGATGTAAGAGTACCCGTACAGGTCAACCTCGATGGCGCGGGCAGTATCAGTAGCAGTCCCGCCCAGGAAGGATGCGTAAGATCGATGACCGGGATCTGATCCCGCCAGGTCGTAGCGGACCACAAAGGCATCTGTCCCACCCGCCAGAGACGACTGATAAGCATCCAGCGTCACCGGAAAATCTGTTGAACTGGTTGTACCTGTGATCTGAATACCCCCGCCCGGATCAACTACCATACCGAATACACTGTCTGAACTGCTGCCGCCGAGATAAGCTGCATAATCCCAGGTATCGGTTTCTAAGTTATACCTGCTGACAAACCCATCAGTGATTCCTCCACCGTACGCCCCTTCGGTTACTGCCACATCAGTCGAACTGGTATGACCTCCCAGTATCACCTTATTATCATCCACAGCAATTTGGGTTGCATAATCATCTGCCGTTCCCCCAAATTTTCGGATGAGCAACGGTTCTCCGACCGGACTCAATTTTACAAAATAACCATCCCCTGCCCCAACAGATCCGATTCCCCACAAACGGGAAGCGGAGTAACCTGAGATATAAGCCAGTCCACCGCTGACATCTACAGCATAGGCTCCATCTTCATTTTGCCCCCCAAATGTCACCGCGTAAATCCGGTTCCCTGAAGAACTGAACTTTGCAGCAAACCCTTTTAATTTAGATGAGGTACCGCCTGGGATATCATTTGAATAGGTGCTGCCTATCAAATAGGCATAGCCCGCCTCAACATCCACACCGTTTCCGTACTCGACTTCTGACCCACCGTGAAGAACAGCGTATACCAAATCGCTGCCATCGGGGGTAATAGCTGCCAGATAGGCATCACTGTCGTCATCCAATAAGTTGGTTAATGGAAAATCGTGCGAATAGGTATCCCCGGCAACGTAAGCGATATCATTCTCAACCGCGATTGCTGTGCCGGTATCAATGCTAGATCCACCCAGGAACGTGGCATAGATAAGCCCTGTCCCGGCATTGTTGAATCGGGCAATAAAAGCGTCCTGGTTTATTATCGAGGGATCGAAAGCACCCGGAGTGACCGGGAAATCGATCGAATTGGCATCACCGATGACGTAAGCTTCCTGGTCATCGTTCACTGCAGCGCCGTAAATAGAATCTTGACCGCTGCCACCGATTAATGTACTAAATAAAAGATCTTCACCACCCAGCAATCCAGAGACTGAACCTGACTGTACCGCCGGTGATTGAAATGGGCTGGCTATTTGAAAATCTGTACCCATCTGCGTTACCAGAGCAGGCTCAACCGATCTTTCAAAATATTCAAGACCGTCGTCACTTTCCAGAATTGGTAATGGAAGCCGAATCTCCCCATTCATTGTTCTGACTAGGAAACCTCCCTCATCCTGCACGACATCAGCAGCCCCTGACACAATCATCTTGATTTGGCTGACATCTGCACCATCTTCCGCACGAAAGCTCCAATCCAGGGTGCTGATCGATTCAGCACTAAATTCCAGATCAATGCCAGGATAAATATTCCTGTAAACCAGACTGTTGTAAGCCGGCACATCGGTAAACCAATCCGTTGGATTGCTCCCGATGAGGTACGAAACCCGGGTTTGCAGGCGGTTAACCGGCTCCAGATAAGCGTCAGCGTTCACCCCTTCGAACCAGATTTTTACGGTTTCTCCGCCAGCAGCCCGTTGACGAGCAGCAGCTGCTGCCATCCCTGGGCTCAGGGGAACCATCTCAAAACGCGATACCCAGATTCCATCCCCGGCAAACCAGACAGATCCTGCAGACCCTTGAGCCACGAACTCCCCGGCACCTTGAAATTGACCGATATTCTGAATGATCAATCCCCCGCTGGCAGCCAGGTCAGGAGGTTTCTGCCCACTGACGTCCATCCCAGGGGAAACCAGGACCGCGGATATTAATAAGACCAATATTAATGATCGGATGGGACTCCAGATGTTCCGCATTTTTCCCTCCCTGGGACTACCTCACAAGCAGCATTATTTCCCACCATCCTGACCGGACCCTTTTCTCCGGCTAATGACTGCCCAGGCAATCCCCCCGGCAGCCATTAGCCCTAAAACGCCGATACCCCAATACACAAGGCGATTCTCCTGGCTGTCCTTACCGACAGGCGCTGGCGTTGACTGAGATGCGGCTGCAGTCTCGCTGATATCCGTCTTCGCAGCAAGAGTAGTTTGCGAGCTTGCTCCCGCCTCGGCGGAAGCCGTCACAGTGGGTGGATTGGGGCTTAATTCAGGTGAAGGGTCTAACGGGGTGGTTTCCGCCTGGTCAGTAGCCGCCATAGCTGTAGCCGGAATGGCTGTTTCTACCGCCCCAATCTGGTCCTCCGATAACGTGGGTGCAGGAGTGGCGGTCGCAATAGGCGGCTGCGGGGTTGCGGTTGGCAGATTGGCCTGGTCGGTTCCTGCGCCTAATTGGATGATAAAAGCATCCTGGGAACCTTTTGATTCAGCCCAGTCAGCATCCCCTGCCGTAGGAAAATCGTCGGAAAGGGAGTAACCCCCAATGAGCACAAGACCGTTTTCCATCGTGGCAACAGCCTGACCATAATCATGACCTGTCCCGCCAATCAAGGTCGAGAACTTCGGGCCAGCAGTCAGGTCTGACGCATCCAATAACACCGCAAAAACATCCGTTTCTCCTCTAGTCCCCGTCTGGAACCCTTCTCCTGCCGCCGGGAAGTCCCCGGAATTGCTCGAACCGGTCAACCAAACCTTAGAATCAGCACTAACGGCAAGCCCCAGCACCCGGTCTTGCCAATCGCCGCCCACCAGGACGGTTTCAGCAAGGGTTAAATCGGGAGTGAACCGGGCTGCAAATCCATTCTGCCCGGCAGCCGAACCTGGATCAGTAAACGGAAAATCGGCTGAAAGCGTTTCACCGCCTGCCAGGGCACTGCCATCTGCGGAATAAGCACAGGTGGAAATGGAATCCTCGGCAGTTCCGCCTAGCAACGTTCCACCCAGGAGGCTGAGGTTCTCATCCAACTGCAGCACAAATCCGTCTTCCAGCCCTTTCAGCCCGGCTACCGGGAAGAACCTCGACCAGGTCTGTCCGCAAACCAGAATCCTGCCATCGCGTGTATCGATATCGAACCCAGCATCTGTATTTGCTCCGCCGATCAACGCAGAACGATTCAGTGAGCCATCAGGGTTCAGCTTTACAACAAATGCATCCCCCTCGCCCTTATACCCTCCACCAGGAAAATCAGCTGACCAGGTCACTCCAGCCACAACTGCATTCCCATTGAGCACCGCAATACTGCCCGGCCGGTCCTGGTCGATGCCGCCGAACCGCACCGCATAGATCAATCCTGACCCATCAGCGGCAACAGCAGCAACCCAGACATCGTTCTCACCGCCGGGAAGCACCCCGGCAGGAAAATCCCGCGACCAGGTCTCCCCGGTCAGATAGACGATACCATTTTCCACAACCATGCCATAGACCGACTCGATCGATCCGCCGCCCAGCGCGACGGCATAATCAACCCTCGATAAATCCGGCGACAGTTTCATCAAGAAGACATCGGACTGCTGGATGTCTGAATTTCCAACAGAGCCGTTGAGTACGAAATCCTTGGAAGCCGTTTCCCCGGCGAGATAAACCGCCCCGGCTGAATCGATTGCAACTGCATATACCGCATCCCAGGCAGAACCGCCAAAAACCGTGGCTGCCAGCAGATTTATTCCGGTTTCGGTCTGCAGCGAGCCCGCAGCCCCCCTGACCGAGGGAAGGTCAATACCTTCCGGGGGATTTTGCCCGATCAAGAATGGTCTCAGTTCCATCGGGATCGGCATCGTCTCTGGTTTAGAAGAGTTTGGTGAGGTGAAGTAGGCGGGCCGGGAACCAGCATGAAAAATAGGAACAGCATCCATCGCACTACCGACCGCGTTCGGGAATAATAGCAGTGAGAATGCCAGTAAGCAACCAGCCAGCCTGGAAAACCAATCTTTCCGGCTGCTTTTTTGATTTTCAGGACCCATAAACACTCCTGGAATTCTAATGATTGAGATTGTTACCGTTTAATCAAAGGCAGAAAGACAGCATACTGATTGGAAGGTGGAGATAACCGGATCAGGTAAGGATACCCGCCCGATTGATTTCTGCCGCTCACCAGCAGGTTGCCCTGGGCCTGATTAATTCCAAAGTGCGAATAGCTGTCGGGGACCTGATAAAGCATCCAGCCTGGATGCGAATTGTCCAGTGTGTAGCTTTTATCGATAAATGGCAAGGTGCCCTGTTTTATATATCCCGGCATTACCGCCGGGTTAGAAGGAAATGAGGTACAACTTGCGGATAATTGGATCGTCGAATGATTTGCCTCGGAAATTGGGGCGAGATAATATGGGGTTACGGTTTGAGGATCCATTTCGCCGATTAATCCCACAAAGTTCGCAAACCACACTTTTCCATTGAGAATTGAGATCCCCAGCGTGGCAGTATCAATCTGCGGAACAGCAAAGGCCGAGAATTCCTTGGTGTTCGGGTTAAACCGATAAATAATTCCATAATAGTTTTCCGGGTCAGATGGAATGGGTTGGAAATCCCCGCCGAACCAAAGATTTCCCTGGTCATCGAAATCCATCACCCAACCTTCCAGCGTAGCAAATTCAATCTCCGGGATCGGAGTTTGCCAGGTTTCCAGTGTAAATGTCCCGTTGTTTGGAATGGTATTTAAACGCAGGATCTTCTTCAATTGAAAATTGAAGGCCCATAAATATCCATCGCGGAATATCAGATCAATGGTGTTGGTATCGTAGGAGCCGAGACCTGCTGCTGGCTCCAGACTGCAAAATTCCGCGGTACCATTATTGTTAATCAAGCGGTAAAGACCGTTTTGAACCCCGTAATAATCTGCCAGCCAAATGGTGTTTTGAGCAGTCACCGCCAGCGACCCCAGCTGGACGTTTCCATCACCAAAAGCAGGTACCCAGTTGTAGTATACGTCGTGAGGTTCATCGATGTAATAGATGGTATCCTGGTTGTTGGTGAACCAGTAGGCACCATTCGGACCCTGGTGCGCATCGGTCAATCCCCCGTTGTCGAAGTCGTAAAGCGTGTATTGGCCGGTAACCGGATTGATTTCCCAAATGAACCCCAATCCATATTCGGAAAGAATCAGGTTGCCGCTATCTGTCCGGTTGATTTCCCCAGGCTGCTGACCTCCAACTGGATACACCAGCGGATCTGCCAGATTGACTTCATCGATTACGGCCTGGGCGGCTGAGACAGGCTGGATGGATGCCCACAGTAAGGCAGCCGCCAGCATCGTTACACTAAGAATCCTCCCTAACATGATCCACCTCCCATTAAGATTAGTATAGCAATAAATAACGGAATGGAGGGCGGGGTGACCCGCCCCCCATTCGTTTTCAGATTCCGATGCTGGGATTTAGCATCAGGATTGGGTTGATTTACGGTTCCGGCGGAGTCCACCACATGTGTGGTGTCCACCACCATTCGATGTAGTGGTCGCCGTTGTTGTAGCCATCCAACTCGTACGCCAGTGCCAGGATCGATGCCCGATCACCACTGGTGATCTGTGTATTTACCAGGGCAATGATC
>CAYPJS010000203.1:0-4771 GCA_964411135.1 uncultured Anaerolinea sp. | reverse complement strand
ACTGCCACTGCCCCGATCACGGCTGCGATGGCCAGAATCACACCGACAACTTTATAGAAACCTGCAATAAAGCGTAAAAAGCCGAATTTTTTAGTCATGTTCCCCTCCGGGATGCTGTGTATGGAAAGATGCGTGCAGATCGGGGTGCAAAAAGTGTGCCAGACCCCTCCCCTGCCCTGTTTTGCCGCCACTATTGATTAATAAAATGGCTACACGAAAAATATCGCTGTTTTTTCATCCGGGTTCGCAATTCTCAGGGCGGGTGCATGAGGAGCAGCGCGGGTTAACCCGGATCAAACGGTCCCGCGAATATCCAATGCGCCCCGGCTGGATGGTGAGACGATTAATAATCCTATCACCAATCCGCGGATTAAATAAAAAACCGGGAGCGGAACCCGGCTCCCGGTCACATTCGAGGTTCCAATACGGACGTTAATCCCCCACCAGCACACAGGCAGCCAGCGCGCCCTCGAAGGCCAGCTCGGTCTGTTCGATCTGCACAATCGTCACCGGGTGCTGCGCCAGTACGCGGATGCGCCTGCCGGGCAGCAATCCGTACGCCTGCAGGTGCTGCTGCTGTCCGCCTGCCGCGTCCAGGAAACCGGTCACGGACACCTCGCGCCCGGGTTTCACACCCGCCAACGTGCGCTGTCCATCGCGAGTCGATCCTACATCAGACCCATTCAGGATCCGCTGCAGGATTTTTCCCCATCTCCAACCGTTACGATTACGAGCGCGCATATTTGCCTCCATTAAGAACCCGGTTTAACCAGCCAGCCAGACGGCTGCGCTCGGGATTGATATTGCTTGTGCCGCATTTTGGGCAGCAGGATGTGCTGCAGTCCTCATGCAGCGGGCAGCGCCCGCAGGAATCACGCCCCTCGGACGGCTTGTACTGCAGCCCGCAGGCAACACAGGAAATGACGGCTTCCTCCGGCATGTTCGGGGTGCTCATCATGCTGCCCCCCAGCCCAGGGCTGCCAGCAGCCGGTACAGCAGACCGCCCACCAGAATGGCAAACGGGAAGATGAAAGCGATCATGGCCAACCCCATCTTCCAGCCGCGTTCTTTGACCAGCATAAACATGCTGGCGATGCAGGGGACAAACAGGGTGATGGCGGTGATTGCCACCACAACCTGCAGCTCGGTCAACTGGCCGTGCTGCTGCATGATGAACAGATTGGTGGCGGCAAAATCACGGCGTAGAAAACCCAGCAGGAAGGCTGAAGCCGCTTCGGGCGGCAGACCCATCCAGCCGGTTACCACCGGCTTGAGGCCTTGAATAATGGCAGGCAGCGCACCGGCTTTATCCAGCACGAAGAGCATGCCTGTGCCAAGCAAAAACAGCGGCACGGCTTCCTTGATGTACCATTCCAGGCGCGCGGCGGTTTTAACCAGCACATTCGACAGCACCGGCCAGCGCAGCGGCGGCAGTTCCACCACCAGCGGCGTGCGGTTTCCGGGCATCAGTTTGGCTGCCAGCCACCCGACCAGCAGCAGCACCAGCAGCACCACTCCGCCCCAGATCAGGCTGGCGCCCAGCGAGACGCCTGCCAGCATGCCCATCACCACGCCCAACTGCGCCGAGCAGGGGATTGCCAGCGCCAGCAGCAGGGTCACCAGCACGCGGTCGCGTTTACGGCTGAGCACACGCGTGGTCATAGTAGCCATGGTCACACAGCCAAGCCCCAGCACCATCGGCAGCACCGCCTGACCGTTCAGCCCCATCCAGGTGAAAAGACGGTTGGTCAGCACCGCCAGCCGCGGCAGGTAACCTGAATCCTCTAAAATGCCAAAAGTAATGAAGAACGTGACCACAATCGGCAGCAGCAGCGCTACCGCGTAGGTCACGCCTACCGTCCACATTCCGTACTCCCCCACCATAAAATCCACCACCAGTTGAAGGGGAATCATGCGGGTTAATTGCTCTGTCAACCACGGATTAATGATTCCGCCAAATAGTTTCTCCTCGAGCAGTCCCACCAGCGTCCCTGCGCCAAACACCCCCACAAACCAGTACATGCCGTACAGCGCCAGAGCCAGAATGGGCAGTCCCCACACGGGGTGGGTCGCCAGCCGGCCAAGGCTCACGCCCAGGGTGGATTTTGCACCAGCACTGGTCTGGAGTGCCGCCTCAGCCACCTGCCCCACGAAAACTTCGCGCGTCTGCTGAATGAGGGCCGCCAGGTCCGGGCTTGCGTTCTGGCTCTCCGCCAGGTTCTTAGCGGCCCGGTCTCTGGCTATGCGCAGTTTCGAGAGGTTTTCAGCCTCCACGTGTCCTTCAAACCAGGCCTCGTCCAGCGCGGATCCGCTCAGCCATAACAATCCCAGCCCGCGTTTTGCCACCGCCGCATCCGGCAGCAGCCCTTCGACCTCGCGCAGTGCCGCCTCCACCACTTCCGGGTAGGCCAGATGAAACTTCGGTTTGCCCGCGCGCCTGACAGCCTCTACCAGAGCCTGAACACCCTGTCCGCGTGTGGCAATGGTAGCCGTCACCGGCACGCCCAGCGCCGTCTCGATCACCTGCGGCTCGAGGGTAAGGCCGCGTGCCTGCGCCTCGTCCATCATATTGAGCGCCAGCGCCAGAGGACGGCCCATTTCAGCCAGCTGGACGGTCAGGTGCAGGGTACGGCGCAGGTTCTTAGCGTCACCCACCTGCAGGATGGTAGCGATATCTTCGCCCAAAACCACCCGCTCGGTGACCGCCTCGTCCTCTGAATTGGGAGGAAAAGCCACGATGCCCGGAGTATCCACCAGGGTCACGCCGTCCAGGCCGCGCAGAAGCCCCTGGGTGATCTCGACCGTGGTGCCCGGGTAATTGGCCACCACCACATACTTGCCGGTTAAACGGTGGAACAACACCGACTTGCCCACGTTGGGGTTGCCCACCAGGGCAATATTGGGTGTGTTCCCGGAAATTGGAGCTGCTTCAGGAGCGCAATGAGTCATAAGTACCTGTAATACCGTTTATCCTGTCTGCCCTATTTTGTGTTTTTCAAAATGGGGGAGGTTGGAGGGAGTCTCGGCTGGGGGCGGGGTGGATGACTTTTCAGCCTCTGCGCATTCCGCGCACAACCCGTAAAACACGATCGAGCCCGAATCAATCTGCCCGCCGTGTTGGTGGATGAACATCTGGCTTACCGCCTCGAGCTGCGGGGCGTCAAATTCAATGATCTTGCTGCAGTTGCGGCAGCGGAAGTGATGATGGTCCACCGCCTGCCCCACAACCGGATCAAAGCGGTCCTGATGCGGCTCGCCCTCAAAGTGGTACGAGTTGACCAACCCCTCCTGCTCCAGCCAGCGCAGGGTGCGGTAGATGGTGGACAGGTTGATGCCCTGATTTTTCGGTTTTACCCGGCGGTAGAGCTCTTCTGCCGTGGGGTGGTCCGGGCTGTGCGCCAGCGCATCCAGAATCAGGCGGCGCTGTTCAGTCATGCGCCCGCCCGAGGTGGAAAGGGTTTGTCTGGCGTACACCAGCAGCGGATCCGTGGCAGTTTTGGGGTTCAAGGGGTCTCTTTTAAGCCTTATTGCAAATGGTTTGCAGATAAGGATATTTTACGCATGAACCCGTCATTGGGTGAGTGCTGCAAGTCATATAAAAGGGTGAAAAGTGTCATAAATATCATCCAGTCCCAAAAAAGCAGATAGTTGAAACGGATTATTTCGCCGTACAATGGGATGAAGGATTTTTTATATAGACAGGACCAAAAATGACTGAACTCGAGAACCTTGTCCAGGACTTTCTGGCGCAGAAAAGAATTGCCGTGGTGGGCGTGTCGGACCAGCGCGAAACAGGCTGCAACCTGGCGTACCGCAAGTTCAAGCAGGCCGGCTACAGCGTCAGCGCTGTCAACCCGCGAATAACCGCCTTTGAGGGCGATCCCTGTTACCCGGACCTCAGGTCGATCCCGGAAAAACCCGACGCCGTCTTTATTTTGACCAGCCCCAGCGTCACCGAAGAAGTGGTGAAGCAGTGTGTGGACTTGGGCGTGAGGCATGTGTGGATGCACTGCATGCTGGGCACCCGTCCAGGGCTGGCAGCCGGCATGAGCAGCGTATCGTCTGAGGCCGTCCGTCTCTGCCGCGAAAACGGCATTGCCGTGATCCCGGGTGCCTGCCCCAACCAGTTCCTGCACGCCGATGCCGGTCATGCGCTGATGCGGGTGCTGTTCAAGACCTTCGGATTGCACCGGCTCAACTGACCCCCCCTGCCTGCGGCGGATTGAAAGTTTTTGTAGGGTGGGTACCGCCCGTGTACGCACCGATTGCCCGGAAAAACGGACACGCCCCTACGCCGCCTGCGGCGGATTGAAAGTTTTTGTAGGGTGCGTACCGCTCGTGTACGCACCGTTTACCCGGCTAAACGGACGCGCGCTGCGCGCCCCTACGCCGCCTGCAGCGGTTGGTGGGTACAAATGCGGTACCCACCCTACGGAAAATGATTTTGTAGGGGTCGACCCACATCGCAAATTTATACCCCTCTGCGATCCCTGTGTCTCCGTGGTGAAAAGGTTCTAGTACCGCCCGTGTACGCACTGATTGCCCGGCAAAACGGACGCGCGCTGCGCGCCCCTACGCCGCCTGTGGCGGTTGGTGGGTACAAATGCGGTACCCACCCTACGAAAAATAATCTTGTAGTGTACGCACTGATTGCCCGGCAAAACGGACGCGCCCCTACGCCGCCTGTGGCGGTTGGTGGGTACAAATGCGGTACCCACCCTACGAAAAATTATCTTGTAGTGTACGCACTGATTGCCCCACTAAACGGACA
>CAYPJS010000202.1:0-4919 GCA_964411135.1 uncultured Anaerolinea sp. | reverse complement strand
GGCGGATTGAAAGTTTTTGTAGGGTGCGTACCGCTCGTGTACGCACCGATTGCCCGGCTAAACGGACGCGCCCCTACGCCGCCTGCGGCGGTTGGTGGTCTTTGGTGGGGTCGACCCATATCGCAAATTTACTACCCCTCTGTGATCCCTGTGTTCCTGTGGTGAATAGGTTCTAGTACCGCCCGTGTACGCACTGATTGCCCGGCAAAATGGACGCGCGCCTACGCCGCCTGCGGCGGTTGGTGGTCTTTGGTGGGGTCGACCCACATCGCAAATTTATACCCCTCTGCGATCCCTGTGTCTCTGTGGTGAATAGGTTCTAGCCGCCTGCGGCCCGTCCCAAAAACCCGAAAAACTATCGTGTATAATAAATCTACACATTCCGGTCCTCTGGACCCAGCCCCCTTCGCCCGCTGATGGTCAAGGCGGGAGCCGCGGGTCATCTTTCCCCTGAACAGGGAAGTTCCACCCAACCCTTCCCAATGCGGCTCGTCTCCCTCAATTATTTGAGGTTTCCCATCCGTAAGCTAGCTTTTTCTTTAAATAATTGGCTATACGCAACTCGAAAGGAGATTTTAATGACTGCACTCGCGGGGATCGCAGCCCCAAACCGGAAAGCCGACCTGAACCTCATGCTCGACCGGCTTTCATACCGCGGCAAAGCCGCGTTTATCGTCCCGAATGATTTGGTCACCATGGGGATCCTTTTCCCCGATAACAACCCGGCGGTTGCCCCGCAGCCCGACACCCTGGAAGTTGGTGCCGGAAGGGGTCATTTTGCTGCGGCGCAGCTGCTGCCCGGCGGGCTTTCCCTGTCTCGCGATGACCTCGGCGTGGAACCGCTGTATTATGGCAGCGATTCAAAAGGTGTGCTGGTATTCGCCAGCGAGGTTAAGGCGCTCACGCCTTTCACCCGCGATATTAAAGAGCTTCCGCAAGGTGCCCGCCTGATAAACGGTGTGGTTATCCCCCGCCCGCCCACGTTTGAACCCGACCTGCTTCTTCTTCCAGAGGAGGAAATTGCCGCTGAATTGCTGCGCCGCCTGACGGAAGCGGTTGCGGTGCGCGCCCAATCCCAGGCGGGTTTCGGCTGTTTGCTCTCCGGCGGCCTAGATTCGACCCTGATGGCGGCCCTGGCGCGCCCATTCACCGAAAGCCTGCACACTTACGCTGCCGGCCTGCCAGACGCCCCTGACCTGCTTTATGCGCGTAAAGCAGCCGAATTTTTGAACTGCACTCATCACGAGCAGGTATTGACGCTGGACGAGATGATCAGCCTGCTGCCCGAGGTGATCTACCACCTGGAATCCTTCGACGCGCTGCTGGTACGCTCCTCCATCCTGCATTACGCAGCCGCAAAAGCAGCTGCCGGGCAGTGTACTGCCCTGTTCTCAGGAGAAGGCGCCGACGAGCTCTTTGCCGGGTACGACTATTTGAAGGCACTTCCTACCCCGCAGTTAGAGACCGAATTGGTGGAGCTGCCCCAACGGCTGCACAACACAGCCTTACAGCGCGTTGACCGCTGCATCCAGGCCCACGGTATGGTCGGCTGGGTGCCCATGCTCGACCCGGCAGTGGTGGAGTATGCGCGCAGCATCCCCACCGATTTGAAACTGCACCAGGGCGTTGAAAAATGGATCCTGCGCCAGGCATCCGCCGGTCTGCTGCCGCCGGAAATATCGCACCGGCCTAAAGCCAAGTTCTGGCAGGGCGGCGGGGTGGGCAATCTGCTGGCTGCCCGCGCTGACGATTTGATCACGGACCAGGATTTTTCACTGGAACGCCGCCTGCCCAACGGCTGGACGCTTAACTCGAAGGAAGAACTGTTATACTTCCGAATATTCAAAGAACATTTTGGTGAACTGGAAGACCTCGACTGGGTCGGGCGAACAAAAGGCTCTCCGGTTCAACCCCCTGCATTGTAAAGGACATTGCCACCTATGGAATTGACCTTCCTCACCTCGCTGGCGGGCACGGTCTGGCTGCCCATCCTGATATTTTTTGCCCGCATCTTCGATGTAACCATCGGGACGGTGCGAATCATCTTCATAGCTCGCGGCAAAAAATATCTGGCGCCCCTGCTGGGGTTTGTGGAGACCTTTACCTGGATTCTGGTGGTCAGTCAGATCGTGCGCTCAATCAGCGGCGTCTGGTCCCTGGTCGGGTATGCCGCCGGATTCGCAGCCGGTACACTGGTGGGCATGTTCGTGGAGGAGCGTCTGGCGATCGGCACGCTGATGGTACGCACTATTATCCCCGGCGATGTCGGCGAGGTGATCAGTCGCCTGCGGGCGGCGGGATTTGGCGTGACCTGCGTGGCGGGCAGCGGGGCGCAGGGACCGGTGACGGTGGTTTACACCGTCATCAAGCGCAAGGACATCCAGGCGGTGGTGACCATCATCCACAGCCTGCACCCGCGCGCATTCCTGTCCATCGAAGAGGTGCGCTCTGCTGAAAAGGGAATCTTCCCCGCCGAACAGGCCGGCGCCCCCTCAATGCGCGCGTTTTTGAAAAGGAAATAGCCGGAAACCTTATAACACGAAGTTCATAAGGAACAAAGTCCACAAAGAAAACCAATAGTAATTCCCTCCGCGGTCTCTGCGCTCTCTGCGGTAATTTCTAAAACTCCGTGTCCTCTGTGCCTCTGTGGTGAATCTTGAAAGGACCCCAAAATGAAAACTGTCGTTGCTGGAGCCCTTGGTGAATGCGTCCACGTCGCTGGCGTGACCAATTTCCTGCGCCTGGCTGAAATTGCGGGCTGGCGCACCGTCTTCCTCGGCCCTGCCGTTCCCATTGACGAGCTGCTGGCTGCCGCAAAACGTGAAAAAGCCGACCTGGTGGGCGTATCCTACCGTCTGACACCTGAGACGGGTGAACGGCTGCTGGGCGAGTTTGCCGAAGCCGCCGACGAGCTGCACGCTGCCGGTGTGCACTTCGCTTTCGGCGGCACCCCGCCGGTGGCGGAGCGCGCCCGCGCTTCAGGCTTTTTTGAGGCCGTGTTCGATGGTTCGCAGCCCGACGAGATCGTTCTGGCTTACCTGCGCGGCGAAACCCCCGGCCCCCGCAGCGAACAGGACTACCCCCAGACCGCTATCGAGCGCCGTAAATGGAAAGCCCCCTACCCCTTGCTGCGCCATCACTTCGGCCTGCCCACCATGCAAGCCACCCTGGACGGCATCCGTCTGATCGCTGAGGCTGGTGCTTTGGACGTCATCTCCCTGGGCATCGACCAGGACGCGCAGGAGAATTTCTTCCATCCCGAGCGCCAGAACCCGCGCCGTACCGGCGCTGGCGGTGTGCCGGTGCGCTCAGCCGATGACTACGCGAAATTGTACGCTGCATCCCGCACGGGCAACTACCCGCTGCTGCGCACTTACTCCGGCACCGATGACTTCATTCGGCTGGCAGAGGTGTATCTGCAAACCATCCACAACGCCTGGTGCGCCATCCCGCTCTTCTGGTTCAACCAGATGGACGGGCGCGGTCCGTGGGATTTGGCCGGCTCCATCCAAGAGCATCAACAGGTCATGGCCTGGTACGGCGAGCGCGGCGTGCCGGTCGAACTTAACGAGCCGCATCACTGGGGCATGCGCGACGCTCCGGATGTGGTCTTTGTCGCCTCCGGCTACCTGAGTGCCTACAACGCCAAGGCCATGGGCGTGCGCGACTACATCGCTCAGCTGATGTTTAATTCGCCGCCCGGCCTATCAGACGCCATGGACCTGGCCAAAATGCTGGCTATCCTGGAGATGATCGCCCCTCTGGCCAGCCCCGACTTCCGCATCTGGGAGCAAACTCGCACCGGGCTGCTCTCCTATCCGCTCGACCTGCCGGCTGCCCGCGCACACCTGGCTGCCAGCATCTACCTGCAGATGGCGCTGCGCCCGGATATCATCCATATCGTAGGACACACCGAGGCCGACCACGCCGCCACCGCTGCAGACGTGATCGAAGCCGCCAGCATGGCGCGCCGGGTGATCGACAACGCACTGCGCGGTGCCCCGGATCTGACCGCTGACCCGTTGGTGCAGCAGCGCAAGGCGCACCTGATCGCGGAGACCCGCGTGACTCTGGACGCCATCCGCCGTCTGGGCAGCCCCGAGGGACCAGATCCCCTCACCGACCCGCAGGTGCTGGCTAAAGCCGTCACCAGCGGCATTTTAGACGCACCCCAGCTGCGCAGCAACAGGTTTGCGCGCGGCTCAGTGCGCACCCGTATCGTCGGCGGCGCATGCATGGCCGTCGATGAAGCCGGCGTGCCCATCCCAGAAGCCCGCCGCATCGAAGCCCTGCCCGAATCGGTCTCTTAATCCCGCAGGGGCGGGTCCGCACGATCATGGGTGTGGATCCGTGCGATTGTAGGGGCGGATCATGGACCCGCCAAAGATGTCCGCAATCGTAGGGGCGGGTTCGTGCGATTGTAGGGGCGGGTTCGTGCGATTGTAGGGGCGGGTTCGTGCGATTGTAGGGGCGGGTCCGTGCGATTGTAGGGGCGGGTTCGTGCGATTATAGGGGCGGGTCCGAGACCCGCCCAAATCTCCATCCAATAAATTTCCCTTTGTGGATAAAAAATTTTTGCCTACGTAAAACGCATAGTATATGAAAAGGAGTGAAATACCATGAGTGATGCAACCCGTTACACCATCGTCGGCGCCGGCAACGGCGGAAAGGCCATGGCAGCCCACCTGGCCAGTATGGGCTTCGTCGTCACCCTGGAGAACCGCACTCCCAGCCATATCGAGGCCATTCAACGCCGCGGAGGGATCGAGCTGGAGTCGTACGACGGCGGTCCGCGCGGATTTGGCGCGCTGCGGCTGGTCACATCCGATATGGAAGAGGCTCTGCGGGATGCGGAAGTGATCATGGTGGTGGTGCCCTCGTCGGCGCACGGCGACGTGGCCCAGCGCATGGCACCCTTC
>CAYPJS010000201.1:0-2490 GCA_964411135.1 uncultured Anaerolinea sp. | reverse complement strand
CAAAGGCTGTTCTGCAGCGCTGTACAATATGTGCATTGAACCTGACGGCAGCGTTCTGCCGTGCCAATCCTACTACACGTCTCTTGGCAATATACAAAGTGTGGCGTGGGAGAATATCTGGAACCATGAGTTAGCTGTCAGTCTGCGTGAACGCCACAATCTGCCTGAAAAATGCCACGGTTGCGCCGTACTGGCGGAATGCGGCGGTGGGTGTCCCCTTGTGCGTGATCCCCATCAAATTTCTGCACCGGTCTAAAATTTTTACCTGCCAGTTCAGGAGGAGGAAAGTCCAATGAAAGTCATACGAAATTATTTTGACCGCCTGTTCCCCAACCAGGAACCCCTACCGCCTGGAGTCCATCACTACCAATCTCCTCCTGAAGTGCCAGTTCCATACAGGATGCATCTGCGCATTGAGGAAGGTGGAGAAGGTGTGCTGGTTGTGAATGCCTCGACCGTATTGCATCTCAACCAGAGCGCCACCGAATACGCTTACCATCTGTTGAAGCAAACACCTTCTGAGGAGGTGGCTAAACTAATCTCAAAACGCTACCGCGTACGGTTGATGGATGCGCAGGCTGATTTTAACGACTTTGCCCGGAGAATAGTCACCCTGGTGGAAACCCCGGATCTGGACCCCACCACTTATCTGGATTTCAACCGGACAGCGCCGCATACGACCGCTCTTACCGCTCCATTACGGTTGGACTGTGCCATAACCTATGAGACGTCTGATAAGGAATTATCAGCAAGCGCACCTACCGACCGAGTTCGCCGTAATATGACGACGGAGGAATGGCAGACGGTCCTGTCCAAAGCCTGGGACGCGGGTATCCCGCACGTCATTTTCACCGGCGGCGAACCGACCTTGCGACCAGACCTGATCGATCTGGTTTCCTACGCCGAGCAGCTGGGCATGGTAGCCGGGCTCCTGACCGACGGCCTTCGATTATCGGAAACTGAATATCTGCACGACCTGCTGCAGTCCGGATTGGATCACATCATGCTCGTGCTGGATCCTGCAAATGAACAATCCTGGGAAGCACTTCGCGATGCTCTGGCAGAAGATGTCTATGTGACAGTGCACATCACGATCACAAAGAATAACAAAGAACAGGTTCAATCCATCCTTGAAAGGCTGATCGATTTGAAGGTGCCGTCACTCAGTCTCAGCACGGATTCGGGTGGACTTAAACCATCCTTGGAGTCGGCCCGCGAGTTAACTGCACATTATCAAATCGAACTGGCATGGGATCTTCCAGTCCCGTATTCCCACCTCAATCCGGTAGCCCTTGAACTGCAAGAGACCGGAGAGAACATCGCGGGGGCCGGACGCTCCTGGTTATATGTTGAACCTGACGGGGACGTCCTGCCAAGGCAAGGTGTAAACTACGTCCTTGGCAATTTCTTGACCGACCCGTGGGAGCAGATATGGCGCAAATCCCGCGAAGTCGCGCCTGTTTAAGCAACGCTACCCTCTGGCATAACCGCTATCTTCAGCAGGCTGGCTGGACGGCCCAAAGTCGGATGTATCTTTACCAAAAAGCCGGCCTGACTAGTGCGTCCCGCGTACTCGAGCCGGGCTGCGGTACAGGCGCAATCTTGGCAGACTGTCCGGCTAGCAGCCTGTTTGGCCTGGATTGGGATATAACCGGCTTGCGGGTAGCGCACCGGACTGTTCCGCATGCCAGGCTGACCTGCGGTAATGGAATGAACCTGCCTTACCCTCCAGGTGTTTTTGACGCCTGCATTTGTCATTTTTACCTGCTATGGGTCAAAGGCGAAATAGCCATAAAAGAGATGTGCCGCGTCACGCGGCCAGGAGGGGTCGTAATCGCCCTGGCCGAGCCCGATTATGGTGGCCGAATAGACCGTCCAATTGAGCTGGCAGAACTTGGACGCTTACAGGGAAAAGCCCTTGAGCAGCAGGGAGCCGACCCAATGACCGGTCGCAAGCTAGCGAAAATGTTTACATTAGCTGGTCTGAAAAACATCACCACCGGGGTCATGGGCGGTGAGTGGAACCAGCGTCCATTGGATGCAGCGTGGGAGCAGGAATGGGCCGCCCTCGAGCATGATCTGGGGGATTCTCTTGGCCAGCAGCGTTTCGAAGAACTGCGCCGCCTGGATGCTGCAGCATGGGCACATGGGGAACGAATTCTCTTCGTCCCAACTTTCTACGCTATTGGGTTTGTGCCAGAGGAAAAGGGCAGCTAACCACGAAGGACACTAAGGGGAAAAAATTTGTGAGTATTTCTTGGTGTTCTCTGTGATATTGTGGTGAAATTTATCATTAGGGTTGTCAATTTCAGCCATGTGGCGTATAATACCGCTCGCAAATCGGGGCGTGGCGCAGTCCGGCTAGCGCGCTTGCATGGGGTGCAAGAGGTCGGAGGTTCAAATCCTCTCGCCCCGACTTGTTCAAGAAACCACCTTCTCGGTGGTTTTTTTGTCGAAGGATCTCCCCGCAGGGGGGATCGTGAAAATCCT
>CAYPJS010000200.1:0-5901 GCA_964411135.1 uncultured Anaerolinea sp. | reverse complement strand
TGGTCGCCCTCTTCCGCAAGGAAAAGGTGGTCGGGTCACGCAAGCCGTAGAGGAAGAAAAGTTCACCACAGAGCCACAGCGGATATGGAACAAGATTAAATGTGAAGGAAAAATTGCACAAAAACGCCGCAGACGAGTAGGGGCGCGCATTGTGCGCCTGCTATTTGCGTAAAAATATATGTAGGGTACGTAGTGTTTTTGTTCGCACGTCTCAATATTCACCACAGAGCCACAGCGGTAAAATTAAGCAAAAAGGCCGGCTTTTACACCGGCCTATACCAATAACATTCCCTCCCAGGAATTGGAATGGTAATTGCTTACGCCAGCTCTTTCACTTTCCTCACCGCGCCCACTTCGCCTGCCAGCATTTCCACCAGCTCGTCCAGCCGAGCCGCGACGGGCGGCGTCAGGCCGATGTGAGTCTCGATGCTCTCGGGCTGAACGCCGAGCACCACCACCCGGTTGGGGTAAATATCGATCAGCTGCGCGGTGAACATCAACTCCGGCAGACCGATCTCATGCGGCGAGGTCTTGAGCGCTAGATAGGCGGGAACCTGGTCACCCTCCATGCGGGCGATCGCTCCCGGCTCCCTGCCCAGGTGCGCTGCGTCCACAATGACCAGGTTTTCCACCCCTTCCAGAAATTGCAGGAGATCCAGGCCGCAGGTCCCCCCATCCACGACCTGAATCTCTGCGGGTATTTCGTACTCTTCTTGAAGCTGCTGGATGGCATGGATGCCGACTCCGTCATCTGTCAGGAGTAAATTCCCCACGCCAAGAATCATTGTTTGGGTCATGTACCGTTAATCCGACACGATCACTCTGGTGATTTCCTTGCCCTGCGGATCCATCACGTGTACGGCGCAGGCCATGCACGGGTCGAACGAATGGATGGTGCGCAGGATTTCCACCGGCTGGTTGGGGTCGGCAACCGGCGTGCCTACCAGGGCAGCCTCATAAGCGCCGGGCACGCCATTCGCGTCGCGCGGCGAGCCGTTCCAGGTGGATGGCACGATGGCCTGGTAGTTGGCAATCTTGCCGTCTTTGATGTGGATCCAGTGACCCAGTGCGCCGCGAGGGGCTTCCGTCCAGCCCCAGCCCATGGCCTCGGCCGGCCAGGTCGAGGGATCCCAGTGGTCGTTCTCGTGGATGCGCAGGTCGCCGGTGGCGATGTTAGCCGCCAGTTCATTGACCCACGGGGCCAGTTGCTCCGCCAGCACCACGGTTTCCACGCAGCGGGCAGCCACACGGCCGAGGGTCGAGAAGAGCACGGTGGCCGGGGCGTCCAGCGCCTTCAGCACCGCGTCCACCCAGAACTTGACCCGTTCGTGACCGGAGGCATAGGCGATCAGCATGCGCGCCAGCGGGCCAACTTCCATGGATTTGTCGTCGTAACGCGGAGCCTTGAGCCAGGTGTACTTGCCTTCCACCTCCAGGAACTCATAGGGCGGCTTGGGACCGGTGTACTTGGGCGCTGTCACGCCCACCGACGGGTGTAAGCCAACATTCTCGTCGTCATACGTGAACCAGGAATGCTTGACGTACTCGGTGATCTTATCCGAGTCCAGTGGATGGATGGTGCTCAGGTCGCGGTCGAGGATGACGCCGCGCGGGAAGAACAGGTCGCCGGGTTTATCGGGGTCGGCATCATCAATCAACGGCAGGTCGCCGTAGGACATGAAATTACCCAGACCCTCGCCCAGGCCAGCCCATTCCAGATAGAAGGGCGCTACCGCCAGCACGTCTGGCAGGTAAACCTTATCCACAAATTCCTTGGCCTTGGTAAACAGCGACAGCAGCTGGGCGATCTTATCGGCGTTGATGGCAGCCTGGCTGTTGGGATCTACCGGGATGGACATGCCGCCCACCAGGTAGGTCTGCAGGTGCGGGTTCTTAGCGCCCAGGATGGCGTGTGCCTTGATGACCTCACGCTGCCAGTCCAGCGCTTCAAGATAATGCGCCACCGCCATCAGGTTGGCTTCTGGCGGCAGTTTGTAAGCCGGGTGCCCCCAGTAAGCATTACCGAACGGGCCTAACTGCCCGCTGGATACGTACAGTTTGAGCTTGTCCTGCACGCCCTTGAAGTAATCGGCGCTGGACTTGCTCCAGTCGGAAATCGATTGCGCCAGGGCTGAGGTGGCCTCAGGGTCGGCCTCCAGCGCACTGACGATGTCCACCCAGTCGAGCGCATGCAGGTGGTAGAAATGGATGACATGATCCTGGATGTATTGAATGGTCTCGATGATATTGCGGATCAGGCGGGCATTCGGGGGGATTTTGAGCCCCAGGGCATCTTCGACAGCTCGCACGGAGCTGAGTGCGTGTACAGTCGTTCAAACACCGCAGATGCGCTGCGTAAATGTCCACGCTTCGCGTGGATCCCTCCCTTGCAGGATAAGCTCAATGCCGCGGAACATGGTACTGCTGCTCCAGGCTTTGGTAACCTGGCCGCCATCCACTTCCACCTCAATCCGCAGGTGGCCCTCGATGCGGGTAATGGGATCAATGGCAATTTTGGTCATATGGTTTCTCCTTTTATCGGGCGGGTGGACTATAAGCGTTTAACTGCTTTGGATGTGGGTTCGGGGAACATGGGCAGGAAGCGGACTGCCAGGTCGAACAGGATCAAGCCCAGGCAGGTCAGTCCGACTGTAACCAGTACTTCCTGCAGAGACGGCAGGTAGAACGAGCCGTCCATAAAGACCAGCGCGGTGTTTAGGCGGTTCAGGATCAGGCCGCCCATGGTGAAGTAAGCGCCCCAGGTGATGCCGTGAAGGTTGTTGCGCGTCTGTGCATCCGAAAAGTACAGGATTGGTATGAGCACACCGCCGATCATCTCAACCAGGAACATGAAGGCCGGGAAGCCGCCTTCCAGCAGGTAGCGGTATTCTCCGGCAATGAACAGCTCACCGATGCGCATCACCAGGTAGATGCCCAGCACCCACGGAATATATTTGGTCAGACCGGCCAACATCTTGATCTCGAACGGGTAGCCGTAGGTGCGCGCGGAGTGGTAGCTCTCGAATACGGTCATGGCCAGGCCTGCGCCGATGGCCGTTAGATAGAAGTAGAGAGGCAGCAGCGGCGAATAGAACAGCGGGTGGATCTTGTCCGGCAGGATGGTGAGCATGGTGCCCAGCGTGCTCTGGTGCATGGTGGACAGCGTAACCCCGGCGATGATGAGCGGGATCTGGATGGCGCGGATGATCTTGAGCGGTACCTTCCAGTGCAGCGCTTCGAACAGCACCGGGCTGAACTCCAGTGCCAGCACGGTCAGGTAGAGCATCACGCACCAGCCGATTTCAAACAGCGGCGAATGAATGTTCCAGTAGATGATCAGGTGCCAGATGCGCTGCGGCTGCGACAGGTCCACCAGCAGAGTCAGGCCGGCCAGCATGTAGCTGATGAAACCGGTCAGGATGGTGGGCCGCACAATGGGGTAAAACTTTTTGAGGTTGAAAATGTACACGATGGCGGCTACCGTAAAGGCACCGGCAGCCAGGCCAATGCCTGCCATCATGTCAAAGGCGATCCACAGCCCCCAGGGCCGGCCGTCTGACAGGTTGGTGGTGGCCCCCAGGCCGACTATCCAGCGGTAAACTGCCATCGCCATGCCGGCAGCGCCAAGCACCCAGACCAAAATCATGCCCGGGCCAACCGGGTAACGTCTCAGGTGGATATCTCCCAGTCGTATGGCCATGTCAGGCCTCCTTCTTTTCAGCGCTGCCGTTGCCGTTATCTCCATTGCCACCGTTGCCGTTCTTTTCGTGGCGGTGGGTGCGCAGGTAGATGGCGGTGCTGAGGGTGACCATGACGCCGATGACGCCGATGACGCCCTTCATGTAGGGCCAGGTAATTTCCGGTAAAGCCACATCGGATTGATCGGGGAAGCCCAGCTTCTGGAAGTCCAAGTGCGAAATATACAGCATGGACGTGCCGCCAGCTTCCTTCTCACCATAGATGTGCTGGAAATAATTGGTGTCGCTGACCAGGCGGTTGCGGGCAGTACTGAGCATGGATTTGCGCGTGCCGTAAATCAGCGCGCCGGTCGGGCAGACCTCGGAGCAGGCCGGCTGCTCGCCGTTGGCTTGCCGGTCGAAGCAGAAGTCGCATTTCTGGATGAAGGGCAGCGGCTTTTCCCATTCGGTCTTGGGGATGCCGAAGGGGCAGGCAGCCATGCAGTAGCGGCAGCCGATGCAGCGCTCGCGGTGATAAACCACCGGACCGGATTCAAGCTTTTCCAGTGCGCCCACCGGGCAGACCGACACACAGGCCGGCTCGATGCAGTGCATGCACTGGTTCTTGACGAAGGATTCGCCATTCTGGTCCTTGTACAGCTTGATCAGAGTCCAGGTCTTGGACGATAAATCAGTGGGGGTTTCGTACAGGCCGGATGGATCGACTTCATGCGGCAGGCCGGCGCGGCGTTTGCAGGCCGTTTGACAGGCCCGGCAGCCCACGCACATGGTCGAGTCGTACAGCATCGACGCTGATTCGTCGGCCTCCTGTGCCTTTACGACCGTTCTGGCCTCGGCAGTTGAAACCGGGACCGCCAACGCCCCCAGGCTGGCTCCGGCTGCTTTTAGTAAATCTCTGCGGGATAGGGTCATGGCATCCTCCGCTTAGTGGGACTCATGACCGTCTTCAGAGGGTTCTTCCTGGCTGGCTTCAGGGGTGATGCCTTTGGCGCGGCCGGTCATAACTGTGTAACCGAAGGCCAACGCCGCACCTGCCAGCACGCCCACCGCACCGGCTGTTACGGCTGCGCCTTCCGGCGTCACCGCACCCTTCACCTCGCCAACTGCCGGGTAGGTGCTGGCGGGCAGATAGTCCTGCAGGGTGATGGGCTTGTACTGGCCGAAATCCCAGAAATCGGGTTCGGAGCAGCCGATGCAGGGATGCCCGGCGCCGATGGGCCAGTTTGTGCCGTCGTTGAAGCGTACGATGGGGCAGTTGTGCATGGTGATGGGACCCTTGCAGCCCATCTGGTACAGGCACCAGCCTGCGCGGTGACCGGCGTCGCCCCAGGCGCGCACGAACTCGCCAGCGTCAAAGTGACCGCGACGCTCGCAGTTGTTGTGGATTAATTGACCGAAGGCAAACAGCGGGCGGTGCAGGTCATCCATCGCGGGCAGTTCACCGAAGGTCAGGAAGTGCACCACGGTGGCCGTCAGGTTGACCGGGTTCATGGGGCAGCCGGGGATGTTGAGCACCGGCTTGTCAGTGATCAGGTCCATGACGCCAATGGCTTCTGTGGGGTTGGGTGCAGCTTTGGGCAGACCGCCGAAAGTGGCGCAGTTGCCCACTGCCACAACCGCCACGGCGTTAGAAGCCGCTTCGCGGATCAGATCCTCAGACGAGCGCCCGCCGATGCAGCAGTACACCCCATTGTCGCCCAGCGAAATGGAACCCTCGACCACCAGGATGTACCCCCCGGCGGCGATGGTGGCAGCTTTGGCTTCTTCGGCTTGCTTGCCGGCGGCAGCCATGATGGTCTCATGGTAGTCCACCGAGAGCACATCCAGAATCACCTCGGCAGCAGTTGGGCTGGACGAGCGCAGGAAGGCCTCGCTGCAGCCGGCGCAGTCCTGCAGCTCCAGCCAGACAACCGGCGTGCGCCTTGGCGCGGTCAGGGCTTTTTGAATCCACGCGGCGGATTCCTTGGGCAGGGCCAGAGCGCCTGCCATATACGTGCAGAACTTCAGGAAATCCCTGCGTGTGTAGCCCCGGTTAACAAAGGCTTGAAGAACACTTTTCTCCTGGAAAGTCATAGACCCCTCCATGGTTACAGGAAACGAGCTCTTTGGATACGATGCTATTCAGTTGTCGGCGAAAAAAGGGATTGTGAAAATTGGTACAATTATCGGTAACTTGGGTAAACTTAGTACGAATATTATGAGC
>CAYPJS010000199.1:0-3994 GCA_964411135.1 uncultured Anaerolinea sp. | reverse complement strand
TAAACCCCCTTATGATCAAACTTCTACATTTCGCTGACGCCCATATCGACATCGCAAATTACGGCCGCCACGACCCGGAGACGGGTCTGCCGTTTCGTGTGCTCGATTTTTTGAAAGCACTCGACACTATCGTCGATGCAGCCATCGAGGAGCGGGTAGATCTGGTCATCTTTGCTGGCGATGCTTACAAAGACCGTACGCCTGCCCCCACTTACCAGCGCGCCTGGGGACAACGGATAATGCGCCTGTCACGAGCCGGGATCCGCACCCTGCTGCTGGTGGGCAACCATGACCTGTCGCCGGCTGTTGGACGCGCCCATGCCATGCAGGAATATGAAACACTGGATGTAAATGGTATCCATGTGGTCGGTAAACCGACGCTTCTCACTCCGGAAATGCTCGGTGGGCTGCAAGTACAGGTTATGGCCCTGCCGTGGATCTCGCGTTCGAATATGATGGCAGCTCATGAGCTGAGCGGGACGGATCCCAGAGAAATCAACGACAGGATTGAGAATGCACTGCGCGGTCTTTTCAACCACTGGTTCGAAGCAATCAATCCAGACCTGCCAGTGATCTTCACCGCCCATGGAACAGTACAGGGTGCAGTTTACGGCGGTGAACGCAGTGTCATGCTGGGCAATGATCAGATTATCCCGGGTTCATTGGTGCGCGACCCGCGGCTGGATTATGTGGCGCTTGGACATATTCATAAATGGCAAAATCTTAACGAAAACGGACACCCGCCTGTGATCTACCCGGGCTCGATCGAGCGCGTAGATTTTGGCGAAGCACACGATGATAAGTTCTACGTGGTTGCTGCCATAGAGCGCGGTCACACCGCTGTCGAGTGGCGCAAGCTCAATGGTCGGCGCTTCATCGACAAACGGGTTAATCTGGCACCTTACGGAGAAAATGGTCTGCCACAGGCAGACGAGCTCCTTGAAGTCATGAAGGCAGCCCTGGCACCGAGAGATCAGATTCAAGACGCGATTGTCCGCCTATCCATCGATTACCCGCGCGATTGGGAAACCCTGATCGATGAGGGTGCTCTTCGGCATTTTACCGAGGATGCATTTGATTTTCACCTGGTACGGCGTCCGCAAGCCGAGGCACGCCTGCGCATCTCCAACGATCAAACCGTCAGCGCCTTATCGCCCATCGAATTGCTTGGACTGTATTGGAAGGCCAATAATTTCCAATCACAGGATGCTGAAGAATTGAGCACGCTCGCTAAAAAAATCATAAGCGAATCGTTGGATTCCGAACAAGTGGAAAGTTAGGCAACGGCTAGGATATGCAAAAAACCATCGTCGAAATTCTGGTCATTTTTTTTCTGCTGGTCCTAAATGGCATATTTTCCATGTCGGAGATGGCGCTGGTTTCATCCCGGAAAATACGACTGCAGCAAAAAGCTGAAGACGGCGATAAAGCCGCCAAAACCGCACTTGACCTGGCTGAGGCCCCAAACCGCTTCCTCTCAACCGTCCAAATTGGCATCACCCTCGTCGGCGTTCTGACCGGCGCGCTGGGCGGCGCTACCCTCGCAGAACGGTTGGCTGTGGTTTTAGCTGAGTACGATTGGTTAGCGCCTTACGCCGATGCAATTGCTCTGGCCATTGTGGTCATTCTGACCACCTACTTCACCCTGGTAATTGGCGAATTGATCCCCAAACGTATGGCCTTGAACAACCCCGAAAAGGTTGCCATGGCAGTGGCACGACCCATGCGCTTCCTTTCGAAAATTACCTCACCCATCGTCAACCTGCTTTCCGCTTCCACCGACCTTGGACTGCGTCTGTTGGGCATCAAACCACAGGCGGAGCCGCCGGTAACCGAGGAGGAGATCAAAATTTTAATGGAACAGGGGACCCAGACCGGCGTATTTGAAAGCGCTGAACAGGACATGATCGAAAGTGTCTTCCGGTTGAGTGACCGATATATTGACGGCATCATGACACCCAGAACCGAAATCGAATGGATCGACCTGGATGAACCTCTGGAAAAAATTCAGAATGATATGCTCAACAGCCGGCACAGCCGGTTTCCGGCAGCGTCTGGTAACCTGGATAACGTTCAGGGAATCCTGCGCGCCAAGGATTTTTTCAAGAGCCAGTTTATCGGAGAACCATTTGCAGTGCAGGATTTACTGGATAAACCATTGTTCGTGCCAGACAGCATGTCTGCCATGAAAGTACTGGAAATGATTCGGGAAGCTGGAGTCCATGAAGCGCTGGTGCTGGATGAATACGGCGGCCTTTTGGGGATGGTGACCCTGTACGATGTCTTAAAAGCAATTGTAGGAGATATACCCGGGCCTGGAGATAGTACCGAACCCGAAGCAGTCCAGCGTGACGATGGTTCCTGGCTGCTGGACGGATTGTTGGATATTGTTGAATTAAAGGATATCCTTGGCGTTGATGATCTTCCAGACGAAGACCGAATCGGCTATCAAACCCTTGGCGGATTCGTCATGAGCCAGTTGGGGGTCATCCCAACCTCAGGCGCCAATTTCGAATGGAACGGCGCTCGTTTCGAAATTCTCGATATGGATGGCCGGAGGGTGGACAAAGTAATGGTCAGTAAAATCCCAGCGGAGGATAACAACATCTCCATATGATCCCCGTCCGCATGCAGCTTTCCGGCTTTCTCTCCTACCGAGATACGGTTGAAATTCCTTTTGATGCCTTCCAACTGGCCTGTATCTCCGGGCAAAATGGCGCAGGGAAATCCTCGATCCTGGATGGAATCACCTGGGCGCTTTTCGGCAAAGCGCGCGGTGGTGACGAAGAGATTATTAACAGCCACAGTAAGGCTGCCGAAGTGGTCTTCGATTTTGATTACGAAGAAAATTTGTACAGAGTTCAGCGCAGCAAACCCAGCGGAAAGACCAGTGTTTTGGAATTCTTTATCCAGGATGCGAATGGCGGGTGGAATCCACTGACTGAAAGTTCCATGCGGGCGACCGAGGAGCGCATCCAAAAAATCCTCAGGTTAGATTACGAGACGTTCATCAATGCTTCATTCTTCCTGCAGGGGAAAGCCGACCAGTTTGCCCAGCAAACCGCTGGCAATCGCAAGAAAATACTGGCCAGCGTACTCGGCCTGGAGATCTGGGAAACTTACCGCGCCCTGACCGCAAAGAACATCCGCGAAAAAGAGCAGACCAGAACCTATCTTACCGGTCAACTGCAAGGGTTTGAAGATGAGATTGCCCGTGAGGCCGAATATCAACAGAACCTGAACCAGCTGCAAAAAGACCTTGCCGGCCTGGAGGAACTGCTCAAAGGGAAATCTTCCGAACTCGAGGCTGCTGTGCAGTTGGAGAACAGTCTGAACATCCTCAAGAAATCGGTGGATGAAAAGACTACTCGTCTGCGGCTTGAACAGCAAAAACTGGATGAACAACATACCCGCTTAAAGCAGCGCGAAACCGAACGTGATACCTATAAAAAGGTGTTGGCCAACGCAGAAGAGATCGAAAAAAAGTACCATGCCTGGCTTGAAGACCGCCGCCTGTTAGAAGAGTGGGAATCAAAGGCCGCCGCGATGCGCAAGGTAACTGAATTCCGCAGCATCCAACAGGCCATCATCGATACACGCCGGGCCAGCCTGGAAACAGAGTTGAAAAGTCTTCAGGCACGCCAGAAGGAAATTTTGGCTTTCGAGAGCACCCTGCCAGTCGTCGAGCAGACGCTTGCCCGGCTGCGTGAAGACAACCTGCAGTTGGACAATCAAAGGCAAATACGCGCCGACCTGACAGGAAAAATGACTTCCCAACAACTTGAAGCCGCTGAATTGGATACAACCTATCTGGCGCTAAACAACCAGATTGAGTCCTTAATCGAGCGTATCAGCCGGCTCGATGAAGCCGTTGATGAAGTCTGCCCGGTATGCAAAAAACCCCTTACTGCCAGCGAACGTCAGCGCATGGTTGAAGATTTACGGGCGGATCAGACTGAGCTCGAAGGGAAACGGTTGGATCTATCAGAGCGAA
>CAYPJS010000198.1:0-11375 GCA_964411135.1 uncultured Anaerolinea sp. | reverse complement strand
TAGCCAAACCCCAGCCCGCGCTGCTTGAAGGACACAAAATTCTGGTGCGACCCAATTACGATATGATCCAACACCTCTATGTCGAGCAGCTTGCCTACCTGCACGACAGCCCGGGTGAGTGCAATATCCTCTGGCGAGGGGGTCGGATCGCCGCTGGGATGATTATGCACCAATAGGATTGACGCCGCATTGCGTAGAATGGCTGGCCTGAATAGTTCGCCTATACGCACAGTTGAGGCGTTGAGCGAACCTTTGTAAATCTTCTCGATGGAAATCAACCGATTGCGCGTGTCAGCCAACATGACCCACAGATGTTCCTGGGTAAACGCCGCCATTTCGTATTGAACCTCCCGCACTGCGGCATCCGGGTTGTTCAAGTACACTGGGACTTGTGGATTTTCCCGCACAAGCCGCCTGCCCAGCTCGATAGCCGCTTTAATCTGGGCGGCTTTTGCATGCCCGATGCCGTGCTGAGAGGCCAGTTCGCTTACGGTAGCTCGCTGCAGACCCGTCAATTGACCCAAATCCTGCAGCAAACGCTGAGCCATTTGCACCGCGTTTTCTCCATGCACCCCGACACGCAATAAGATTGCCAGCAGTTCTGCCGTTGCCAAATTCTCGGCACCGACTTCTGCAAGACGCTCACGCGGGCGATCATTGGTCGAAAGATCCGAAATGCGGTAGGTCGAGGTAGCTTCTTTCATTTCGTTTTCCTTATTGGTAATAATATCAAAACCATACTATAGCAAAACCGCAATTTTCTGACAAGCCAGATGCAAATCAAAAGCCCAAGAGGGCATCCATGCTATAATTCCCGCATTGGTGATGACATGGGTTTCGACACATCCAACCTTGGAGATCTAAGCCTTCTTCTACTTGCAGCTGCCGCGGCCTTCATCGCGGCTCTGTGGCTCAGTCTGGCCATTTGGACAGCGAGGGACATCGGCAAACGGTCCCGAGATGTACTCAGTCGGATCCTGGCTGTACTGGTCGTTGTCCTGCTCTTTATTCCCGGTTTGCTGCTCTATCTCATCCTCAGACCGTCCACAAAACTTGAAGATGAATATCTGCAAACACTGGAAGAAGAAGCCTTGCTGCAAAATATTGAAGATGCTGTCACCTGTCCTGGCTGCGGCCGCAGAATTCAAACCGATTGGGTCTTATGTCCCACCTGTCACACCAAACTCAAGAAACCGTGTCTTAACTGCGGGAAATTGATGGAACTGCCCTGGAACCTGTGCCCTTTTTGTGCAGCTCCAGCGCCGGGATACATGGAAGATCAACCTGAGGCTGAACGATTTACCCAGGATGAAACCAATGAACAAATTCTTACCAGAGTAACGGAGGAGGTTTCAGGCATTGAAGAAACCGCTCCGGATCAGGATTGGGTGTTCATTCAAAAACCCGATTCTGAGGAACCACAATCCCAGTCTAACACCTGAAGGGCTTAACCATTCAGGTTAAAAAGGTTATAGATTTGATGCGTGATTATCCGTCGCTTGAGCCTATTGATTATTTATTGATTGGTCATATCACCAAGGACATTACCCCTGAAGGTTATACTCTGGGCGGAACTGCAACCTACTCCGCACTGACCGCTGCAGCTTTAGGCCTGCGGGTTGGGGTAGTAACATCTTATGGGGATGATCTGGTCGTTCCGGAACACCAGGGGATCCAGATTGCAGCCATCCAGGCTGAAACCACCACCACCTTCAAGAACATTTACACCCCATCGGGTCGCATCCAGTACGTCCATAATCACGCGATGCAGCTTGAACTTTCGGCTGTGCCTGAAATTTGGCGAAACGCACCTATCGTCCACCTGGGACCCATTATGGAAGAGGTGGACCCAAAATTGGCGCGCGCATTCCCAAATTCGTTGATGGGGGTCACACCTCAAGGGTGGATGCGGACAGCCAATGGGGATGGTCTGGTGCACTATACCGATTGGCTCGAAGCCCGGTACGTGCTCGAGTCAGCTCAAGCAGTCGTTTTGAGTATAGAGGACGTGCAGGGCGACGAAAAAATCATTGAGGAATGGATCCCTTCAATCCGGGTTCTGGTTGTCACTGAGGGTTCGGCAGGTGCCCGGCTGTATTGGAATGGCGACCTTCGAACTTTCAAAGTTCCTCAGATGGATGAAATCGATCCTGTTGGCGCGGGGGATATTTTCGCCGCATCTTTTTTCACCCGCCTGCATCAAACACGCGATCCATGGGAAGCCGCCCGGTTTGCTACCATCCTAGCCTCGACCAGCGTCACCCGGCGAGGTTTACATGGCATCCCCACCGAAGAAGAAATTAAAGCAAGTCTGGTCACCATCCTCCCCTGATCTGGTATTTATGGCAAAAATTTATGCTTTCGTCAATCAAAAAGGTGGAGTCGGAAAAACAACCTCCGCCATTTCACTAGGAGCTTTTATCGGACTCTACGGTCAGCGGATCCTTCTAGTTGACCTGGACCCGCAGGCGAACGCAACCTCCTCGTTGGGGATTGACAAGCATGCCATCAAAAATGGCACCTATGAAGTATTAATCGGCGGTCACCCTGCCGGCCCTGCGATTCTTCACAACCCGCGGTATAAAATTTCGATCCTGCCCGCCTCCCCATCACTGGCCGGGGCGGAAATCGAACTGATCGAAATGGAACATCGCGAGCGATTTTTACGGAATGCGCTGGCACCTGTGGCGGACCGCTACGACTACATCCTGATAGATTGCCCGCCTTCACTTTCTTTGTTGACTGTTAACGGTCTTGTGGCAGCCAAAGACGGGGTGGTTATCCCGGTACAGTGCGAGTACTTAGCGCTCGAAGGCCTTGGGCAACTGACTCAAACCATTCAGCGGGTCCGCGGGTCGCTGTTCCCTGAATTAACCGTCCGTGGAGTGGTCCTGACCATGTTCGACAGCCGCACGAGGTTGTCCATGGACGTTGTACAAGAGGTTCGCAAATACTTCCCGGAAAAGGTATTCGAGACAATCATCCCTCGCAGTATCCGTTTAGCCGAAGCGCCATCCTTTGGCATGCCAATTTCGATCTTCGCGCCTGATTCTTCGGCCTCAAAAGCTTACTCGGCTTTTGCGCGTGAAATGCTGGAAGGCGATGGTATTCACATTCCTGTTATGGAAGGATAGGCGGTAAAAATGGCAAGAAAAGGCGGTTTGGGCAAAGGTCTCGAAGCACTTATTCCAGGTGGGGAAAACGCGGCAACAGATGGCGGTCCGTTGTTCGTACCGGTCGAAAGCATCATGCCAAACCCATCACAACCCCGCCAGGGTATGCCAGAAGACAGCCTTACCGAGTTGGCTGCTTCCATTCGAGAGCATGGAATCCTCCAGCCGTTAATAGTAACCCGGCAGTTCGGGTCCAGCCAGTATGTATTAATTGCCGGAGAACGGCGTCTCCGTGCTGCACAACTTTTAGGGCTTGAAACAGTCCCTGTAATCCTTCGCGAGGCATCGGATCAACAACGGCTCGAACTGGCCCTGATTGAAAATATCCAACGTACTGACCTGGCACCCCTTGACACCGCCGAAGCTTACCGGCAGTTGGCGGATGAGTTTCATCTCTCGCACGAGGAAATAGCCGTTCGGGTTGGCAAAAATCGTGCAACCGTAACGAATACATTAAGGTTGCTGCGTTTACCGGATGCAGTACGGATTGCGCTAGTCGAGGAGAAAATCAGTGAAGGCCATGCCCGGGCTCTTCTGGGATTGGCCACACCGCAAGCTCAAAGCGCGGTGTTACAGAACATCCTGGCCAATGACCTGAGCGTTCGCCAAACAGAAGCTCTGGTCAGGAAGTACTCCGGTGAACGTCCGCAGTCTGTCCAGCAAAAAGAACAGCCGCCGGAAATCCGTGAAATCGTAGAAAGGCTGCGCAATCGCCTGGGCACCCGTGTCACTTTGCGGCACGGGAAAAAAGGCGGAACGCTGGTAATTCATTACTACTCCGACGAGGAATTGGACGGACTAATCTCAAAATTTTTGAATGATTAACTATGCGCATTCTTCATAATCTCAATGCCTACACCATGTGGAACGAGCAGCCAATCGCGGCTGCTATCGCCATATTGAATGGTAAAGTACATGCAATTGGAGATGAAGAAGATATTCTGGCTTTAGCCAGCCGGGATACTGAGTTGGTGGATTTGCACGGGAAGACAGTTCTGCCCGGTCTTACTGATTCACACCTCCATTTACAGTATTATGCGCTTGGCCTCAAACACATTGATTGCGAAACCGAAACCCTGAGAGAATGCCTTAAACGGGTTGAAAATGCTGCAAAAGGTGCCCCAAAGGGAAGCTGGATTCGCGGGCATGGGTGGAACCAGAATAATTGGATCGAAGGATTTGGCAGCGCTGCCCTGCTGGACCAGGTTGCCCCAGAGAATCCGGTTTATTTAACAGCCAAATCGCTTCACGCCTCCTGGGCAAACTCTGCCGCACTTCGATTGGCCGGGATCGACCGCAATACCCCGAACCCGGAGGGCGGAATCATTCAGCACGACTCGAACGGCAGCCCGACCGGCATTTTGTTTGAAAGCGCTATGGAGCTGCTCGAAGCTGCCATTCCAGGCCCTTCACAGGATGAAATTACGGAAGCCATCAGACATGCCCAATCAGTTTTATGGAGCATGGGATTGACTGGCGTCCACGATTTTGACCGTCAGCGATGTTTCCGCGCCCTGCAAAGCCTGGATTCAAATGGAGAACTGAAGTTAAGGGTTATCAAAAGCATTCCATTGGAAGAACTCGAACATGCGGTCAGTGTGGGTTTACAGAGCGGTTTTGGCAGCGAGTTTTTGCGCATCGGTTCGGTCAAATTGTTTGCGGATGGGGCTTTAGGACCGCAAACCGCGGCCATGCTCCAACCCTATGAAAATGACAGCACCCAGTACGGCCTTCTTTTCCTGGATGCCGAGCAAATCTTTGAACACGGCCAAATGGCTGCCAGGGGTGGATTAAGCATGGCGATCCATGCCATCGGGGACCGGGCCAATCACGAAGTCCTAAAAGCCTATTCCCAAATCCGTCAACTCGAAATAGTTGAAGGCCTGAAGCATTTGTCTCACCGAATTGAGCATGTTCAGTTATTGCATCCAGATCATTTGAACCAATTAACGGCTCTGGATATCATTGCCTCGATGCAGCCCATCCATACTACTTCTGATATGGACGCTGCCGATAAATATTGGGGTAATCGTGCTCGGTATGCCTATGCGTTCAATACGCTGCGAACCAACGGCACAAAAATCATTTTCGGTTCCGATGCGCCGGTAGAATCCCCGAACCCATTCTGGGGATTGCACGCCGCCGTAACCCGGCAGCGGCAGAATGGTTATCCATCTGCCGGGGGTTGGCAGCCGCAGGAGCGACTCACGCTAGCCCAGGCACTCGAAAGCTACACAACGCTGCCCGCTCAGGCAGCAGGGTGGGAAAACCGGATCGGAAGGCTGGCTCCCGGTGCTTACGCCGACCTGATCGTCCTGGCCAACAATCCTTTTGAGATAGAGCCCGACCAGCTTTTTAAACTCACTCCAGAGTTTGTCATGGTTAACGGCAATTGGGTCATTGGGGAACAAGGATGACGACCGATCCTGTCCAAGTCCTGACTCCGGAAATCCTGGTACCGCGTCTCGGCGATTATCTGATTGAACGCGGATTGATCACGCAAGATCAGTTAACCTACGCCCTCCAGCAGCAGGCCGCGATTCGGAAAACCCAGCCCACAGCCCCTCTCATTGGGCAATTGCTGGTTGAATTCGGCATGCTGGAAAGAGGAGCTCTGGACCAGGCCATCACGGAACATGTTCTGCAGCTGCGCCATGCGCTTACCGAGAATAACCGGCAGCTGGAACGCCGTGTGCGCGAACGGACTGCAGAATTGGAAAAGGCGCTGGCTCGGCTTTCTGAACTCAACCAGCTTAAAAGCAATTTTCTGGCAAATATCTCTCACGAACTGCGCACACCCCTGACACACCTGAAGGGGTATCTGGAATTACTACATTCGGGTGATCTGGGTCCACTGAACCATGACCAGGCAGATGCCCTTTCAACTATCGAGCGTGCTTCAGAACGTCTGGGCAGGTTAATCGAAGACTTAATCTTGTTTGCCACGTCCGAGCACCAGCAGCTGCCAATCGTCATGGAAGCGCTCAATCTGGTGGAACTATGCAGTGAAATTGTCGACCAGACCCGGGCTAAGGTTGAGGATCAGAAATTAACCCTTGAGCTTTTACCGCCTGAAAATTGCGACTCGGTTTATGGAGACCGAGAAAAAATTGGCTGGGTAATTTATCAGTTCATTGACAATGCAATTAAATTTACCCCCTCCGGCGGCAAGATCACTATAGAATTGACCCTGGAAGAATTCGCAGTTAAGGTGACAGTGACTGATAATGGGATTGGAATCGCTGAAAGCCGGCTCAAGGAGATTTTTGAGCCTTTTCACCAGTTGGATGGTTCTTCAACACGCAAGTACGGCGGGACTGGATTGGGTCTTTCTCTGGCACAAAAAATTATCGAATCTCATGACTCATCGATATTGGTATTCTCGGAACTCGGAAAGGGCAGTCAATTCTCATTCAGGCTAAAAAGGGTTTTCCAGGGGGAATAGCATGACCACAAATCCTGCAAATACAACCATTTTTATGCCCATCGACCTGGGTTTCCTTTATCAAGTCAATAAGATGGTTAGTGAGTCGGAAAACCTGCATGTTTGTATGGAAAAGCTCGTCCCGACCATACGCCCATATTTCATATTTGACAATATGGTAGTGTTCCTGATCGACCCTATGACATTAAATCTCGAAGTTGCTTACGCAAAAGCCACCGGGAGGGGAAAATCAGCTGAAGCGGATGTCGCCTGGGGGGAGATTATAGGAAGCCAGGTGGTTGAGCAAAAGCACGCGATCCTGCAGGAACCTGTTGATTTAACCGAAATCGATCGGTTGAAACGACCTCACTCTTTGGGACTGCCCCTGAAAAACCAGTCTGAAATCCTGGGTGCAATGATTTTCATTCGGTTTGGAAGCCCTCCTTTTACACCCGACCAGACAGCTTTCGCAGAATACCTTGCGGATCATATTTCTGGTTTGGTGACACGCGAAAATTTGAAACGCGAAAACTCGCGTCTGGAAATCCAGTACCGGACCTTTCAGGTACAGGAAGACTTCATATCGACACTCAGCCATGAACTTCGCACCCCGCTTGGATTTATCAAAGGCTACACAACCACCCTTCTGCGAACGGATACCAATTGGAATGAAGAAACGCAGCAGGAATTTCTGACAATTATTGATCAGGAAACAGACCGGTTGCAGGAATTACTCAATAATCTGCTTGATTCGGCGAAATTGCAGTCGGGTCAAATTATGATGAATTTCCAGGTTGTGCGCCTGGATACACTGGTTAAAGATGTTGTGGTGCGTGCGAAGCTTCATCAACCAAATCTGGAACTTGAGGTTGACCTGCCCGAGCAAATAAAATCAATCAATGCGGATCCAAGTCGGCTGGCACAGGTGTTGGAAAACCTGGTTAACAATGCAATCAAATATGCCCCCGGCTCCCCGGTAACGATCCGGGCATCTGAACAGAGTAATGGTGTCAGTATCGAGGTGGTTGATAGAGGTACCGGAATCCCTGAAAAGTACCAATCTAAAATTTTCGACCGGTTTTTCAGAATTCCCGACTCAAAAGCTACGGCACATGGCACGGGTCTTGGACTGTTTATCTGTAAACAGATTGTGCAGGCACACAGCGGCACTATTGTTCTGAACTCAAAAGTAGGCGAAGGATCTACTTTCCGTATTTTTCTCCCGGCTTAGGGAAAGACCGCAAGGGTTTATGAGAAGGGATCGAGTATGAGCGCACGTATTCTGGTCGTGGACGACGAACAATTATACCGGCACCTCCTTAAGGTGAATCTTGAGACTGAAGGATACGAGGTTTCAGCCGCTACCGATGGAGAACAAGCGCTTGAAATGATTTCCGGCCGTCTCCCTGATCTGATCATCCTGGATGTTGCCATGCCCAAACTGGATGGTTTTGCAACCTGCGAGCGTATCCGGCAATTCTCGGACGTGCCTGTAATTATGCTTACCGCACGCGGCGAGGAACAAGACCGGGTTCACGGCTTGAATGTTGGGGCGGATGATTATGTCTTAAAACCCTTTTCAGCCACCGAGCTTGTCGCCAGGGTGCGTGCTGTTTTACGCCGTACCAAAACATCCCAGATGAATGTTCATAAACGCTTGTTCAATCATCAGAACCTGCGGATCGATTTTGCCCGGGCAGAAGTATGGAAAGATGAGAAACCAGTTTACCTCTCCGCCACAGAATACCGCCTGTTGATCCAATTTGCACAAAATGCCGGGCGGATTTTGTCAGCAGAGGAGCTGCTTTCTGCGGTCTGGGGAGAATCATACCGCGACGACAAAGAAATATTATGGGTATCCATTGCTCGCCTGCGCCAAAAACTGGAGGACGACCCGCATAACCCTGTCCACATCATGACAAGATCCGGCCTGGGGTATATGATGCCGCTGTCTGACAGCAATTAACAGGAGAGAAAGGCGGAAAAAATCATGTTTGACGCTTTTGAAGAAAAAGGCAAAATATATACACAGGTTATTTCCAAAAACCCGGTTAAGGTCATCATTCAAACTGAAACCAACCGAATTTTTGGCGTAATCCATGTCCGGCCGGATGAACGGCTCAAGGATACCCTGGATGCATCTGAAGATTTTATCGCAGTCACAACCGCCACCGTATTTGACGTTGATGGTAAAGAATTGATGTTTAAGGCTAATTTTCTAGCCTTAAATCGGAACCATATCCTTTGGGCAACACCTGAGGAGGAAGTGGTGGTAGGTGGATAGCAACTATGGCGATGCCTGTTCCTTCACAACCAAGAACCATCAACATCCAGAATCTAAAAAACCATATCCTTCAGGTGATTTCGCGAGAACTGGAGAGCGACCCGCGGCTGAACGAAGACCGTCGATCAGTCGTTCTACAACTTGTCCATCAAGCATTCATTGATCTGAAGTATAACTTTCCGAACACCCTTAAAGATCAGGTGACCCGTGAAATACTGGACGAGCTGCTAGGGTTTGGCCCGCTGCAGGCATACCTGGATGACCCTGAGATATCTGAAGTAATGGTGAATGGCCCTAAAAAAGTTTACATCGAAAAAAAGGGCAAAATCATCAAAACCAATATTGAGTTCCCGAATGATGACGCTGTCCTGCATATCATCGACAAGATCATCATGCCGCTTGGACGGCGCATTGATGCCGACAGCCCAACGGTAGATGCCCGCCTGCCGGATGGTTCCCGCGTCAATGCTGTGATTCCGCCCGTTGCTATCGACGGCCCATCCATCACGATCCGGAAGTTCCAAAAAGATAAGCTGAGCATGGAAAACCTGATCAAACTTGGGACCGTCACGGAAACCATGTCCGAGTTCATCAAAGTTTGCGTACGCTCGCGGTTAAATATTGTCATCTCGGGCGGGACAGGATCCGGGAAAACGACGCTCCTCAATATTCTTTCGGGGTTCATACCGGAGGACGAACGGATTGTGACCATTGAGGATGCCGCGGAGTTGTCACTTCAACAAGATCATGTGGTTCGAATGGAAACCAAGGTAGCCAATATCGACGGCAAAGGCGCTGTTACCATCCGCGACCTTGTACGCAATTCGCTGCGCATGCGTCCAGACCGGATCGTAGTCGGCGAGGTGCGCGGCGGTGAAGCCCTGGATATGCTTCAAGCCATGAATACTGGCCATGATGGCTCGTTGACCACATTGCATGCTAACTCACCTCGAGACGCCATGTCCCGCCTGGAGACCTTGGTGCTGATGGCAGGTATGGAATTACCCTTGAAAGTTATCAGAGAACAAGCCTCAGCAGCCATTGACCTGATTATTCAACAATCACGTTTCAAAGATGGCTCGCGAAAGATTGTTTCCATTACAGAAATTGCCGGTATGGAAGGCGATACCGTGGTGATGACAGATATTTTTAAATTCCAGCAAACTGGTGTCGATGAAAACGGAAAAATCATGGGTGAACTGAAGCCGACCGGTATTCGCCCGCTGTTTTATCCGCGCATTGAGGCAGCAGGTTTTAAGTTGGGGCCTGAAGTCTTTGGCGCTAATATCGGCTCGATGCTCGGGCAGAATTCACGCCGGCATTAAGCGGCTGACAAGACAGGGATTGCATATAGCCGTACAATGCTATAATTATTTCTGGGTAATTTGACCAAAAACTGATGATATCCGCGTGGGGAAGGACATTATGTCAACCTACCAACAATCGATGCAAATAAGGGGCCGTAAGCTGGGTTTGCTTATCCTGGATGCCCGGACCAGCCGCTCACGCCCGCCAGAAAAATGCGCGAAAGCCATGGGAATATCCCTTAAGGATTTCCAAGCGATCGAAGCAGGTGAGATCCACCCCACACTCCCTCAAATCGAAGCATTAGCTTACTACCTCGATATTCCTTTAGACCATTTTTGGGGGAACCAGGTGCTGGGTTCAGGAGCTGGTATCGAGCCAGCTGAACCTCCTTCTCAACTGGTCCAGCTGCGGCAGCGTATCATTGGCACCCGCCTGAAAATGGCTCGGGTCGCTCTTAACCTGTCCATCAATGACCTGGCTAACAAAACCTACATTTCCAGTGATAAGATCCAGCAATACGAAACCGGGTTACTTCCCACCCCACTGCCTGAACTTGAATTGTTAGCCGAAGCGCTTCAAATGCGTTTTGAGGATCTATTCGATCAACGTGGGCCAATCGGCAAATGGCGTAATGATAAAGCTGCCATTAAACAATTCCTTGAATTACCGGCTGAGGTACGGGAATTCATTGCCAAACCGATAAATCAACCCTATTTGGAATTGGCGCTGCGCCTGTCTGACCTGAACGTTGAAAAACTCAGGGGAATTGCAGAAGGGATCCTCGAAATCACCTTCTAGCCTGGTGATTTTCCCCCGAATATGAGCCAGGCAGAATCGAATTTCAAACTCGCAGCAAGCGCTAAGGCAGCTTTTGAGGATAAAAAATACTCGGAAGCTGCTCGCATTTTCCATCAGATATTATCTTCGCTTGACCCGAATAGGACGCCACTCGAGGTGGCGGAGGTACGCAACAATCTTTCTGTAGTCTATCTGAAGGATGGGCAGGCGCAAGCAGCATATGATCAAGCGCTGGGCACGGATCGAGTGTTTGCAGACCATAACGAGACAGAAAAGCAGGCAATGTCACTTGGCAACATTGCGGCTGCGCTGGTCGAACTGGGGCGGCTGGATGAGGCTTTAGATTATTATCAGCAATCTTCGGCCTTATTCCAACAATGTGGAAATC
>CAYPJS010000197.1:0-23292 GCA_964411135.1 uncultured Anaerolinea sp. | reverse complement strand
AGAGCCAAAGGTAATTTTCGACATGTTCGGGCACCTTTGCGGGTTCTTTGGCCGTTTTGTTGCTTTCCGGGATAATATCATTCCACGGCAGCTTGCACAGCCCATGGAGGCTGAACCAGGTGCGCCACATGGGGAAGTAATGCAATGCCTCCGCTTTTGCCTCAAAGGTTGGAAGTTGTTTATGGACCATCTCCATAAAGATCAGCCAGGCTTCGTCATGCTGCGCGCCTTTGGATGCCAATGCATACCCGCCCTGCTGAGCCAGCGACTCCTTGGACAGGTACTCTGAAATTTCCATGCCTTTCACTTCCATGCCGATATCAAGCAGGATTTTCGGATCCGCTCCATATTTTTCTGTGAAAAGCCGCCGCATGGCGCGCACACCCTGCCCAACCACAATGCCAAAACCTTCGCCAACCGCCATCTGGTGAATCAGCGTCATGACCGTATCGAAATTGCCCCATGAAAGGTCTAAACCACCTGTGTGTTCTTTCGTTAGGATGCCAAGGTCAAAGCATTCCATTGCAAACGCAATTGAATTACCCAGCGAAATGGTATCAATGCCGTATGTATCTGCATAGAAATTCATTTCGAGCACTTGATCGGGCTCGAAAAGACACAGGTTGGAGCCGAGCGCTCCCAGAGTCTCGTATTCAGGCCCGTCGACAAAGACGGCTTCGCCAGCATAAGGACCGGTTTGCAGGTGATAGTGCGGGACTGCATGAGCACAAGCCAGAGTACAACCGTACCAGCAGCCGTCCGGACCGCGTTTGTCAAACATGGGCTTCCATACATCACCTCCAATTTGGTGTGCGTCTGGATGGTGCCCAAAGCGAAAATTCTTGACCGGCAGCAGGTCGAACTTATTCATAATTTCGACCAGGTAAGGTGTACCGGTGCCGCCCATGTCATTTTGCGAGGCATCAAAAGCAGAAATCTCTTTCTTAATCCGCTGACCTGCCGTCCGCAGCAAATCCATGTTGGCAACTCCGTTGCTATCGCCGCCAAGATTGCTGTATCGTACAACGATGGCCTTAATTTTCTTGTTACGCAGTACAGTGCCTGCGCCACCGCGTGCTGCCTGTTTGATCCGAACTTCGTCGCGTTTTGGATCGTAGTAGCTGATGTTCAATCCGCACATTGGCACGTGCTCGGCTGCCTGCCCGGCCGAGATGACCGAAATTCCGCGCATGGCCTTGGGAGTATCAGCGTACATGTCAGTGAGCAGCCGGTTGATCAGATGTGTATTGACCGGGTCAAGCGGTGCATCTTCAATGGTAACCTTGCCCAGGTCGCCATCGATCACGATGATCACTTCACGATCGGATTTGCCCTGAATCTCAAGGGCATCGAAACCCGCGAATTTCAGGTAAGGCCCAAAATTCCCGCCGCCATTACTGTCAATAATGGATCGGGTTAAAGGCGAAATGGTTACCGCTGTGCATTTCCCAGTGCCTGGATAGGCAGTAATCCCACCGATCGGCCCGCCGGCAATCACCAGCTCGTTTTCCGGGCTGTCCCACTTTGTCTCGTCTTTGATCCCATTCCACAATAACCATAATCCGAAACCTTTACCACCTGTAAAAGTCTGTTTCATCTTTTCATCGACCGGTTTTTCCTGGATTGCCAGCTCACCAAGGTTTATATAAAGGGTGCGGTTGGCATACCCGCGAACGACGGGTCTTAGTTCATACTCATAATTTGCCAGAACGCGATGCGCTTCACGGATCATTTCTGGTGAATAAGAGACCATTCAGTTTCTCCTGTCAGAAATTTGGGGAAATGCGGAAAATACGTCAATTTATTATACAAACCGGGAGGTTTCAACGCATCCGGTATCTGTCAGAGGTTTGATCGATGAATGTCACCAGAAGGATCGATCATCCAAAACCGCCCATCCTGGAACTTGCCAATACTGCAGCGAGTTCCCTACTAAGAATGATTAACTTATCCAGCACAAACCCCTCAATGGTAATAGTGATAACAGCCTGGAGGTCTCCAAGAATTCATCGAAAGGCTGGATTATAATTGTCCGTCGTTCTATTCTTCCAATAATCCTTGAGGTCATGTGAAGTTACCAAAATTCCTGCCGGAACCAATCGGCATAACTGACGCTCAACGCAGGAACTTCAGAAATGTAAAAATCGACTCGGTAGGAGTCGGGCTGGCGAATGCTGCCTCGCCATTCCTGCCGGTTTTCCTGACACGCCTAGGCGCATCCAGCCTTGAGGTAGGCCTGCTTACCTCCATGCCAGCTCTGACGGGTTTGCTGCTGGCAATCCCGATGGGCCAGTTTCTGCAGAACCAGCGAAAAATAATTCCCTGGTTCAGCACTGCCCGCCTTGGGGTCATCGGCTGTTATGCCGCGACGGGACTGCTGGCTTTTTTGATGAAGGATCAACCGCTGGTGCTTGGGATCCTGCTCATCTGGGGTCTGGCAACTATCCCGCAGACTTTGCTTTCGATTACGTTTTCCGTGGTCATGAATGCAGTTGCCGGACCAAACCACCGTTACGACCTGATGACCCGGCGGTGGACATTGATGGGTGTCACAACAGCCACGATGGTCTTCTTAATTGGACAGCTGTTGGAACGAATGAGTTTTCCCCTTAATTATCAAATTGTATTCATCAGCATGTCGGTAGGCGGCCTGATCAGTTATTACTATTCCTCGCAAATTGCACTGGATGATATCCAAACGCACCGCGAAGGGAATCGCCTGAAATTTAAAGAACAAATAACGGAATACCTGAGTCTGGTCAAGAATCAAGCGCCATTCAAAGCCTTCGTGGTCAAACGTTTTGTTTTTTTGACCGGACAGGCGATGACTTTACCCATTCTCCCGCTTTACTATGTGCGCAATGTTCAGGCCAGCGATAGCTGGATTGCTGCCATCAGTATGACCCAGACTGCAATCGTGATTATTGGCTATTTAATCTGGGTGCGCAGCTCACGCCGCAGTGGAACGAGACCGATCCTGGTCTGGAACACATTGGGGTCAGCCTTGTTTCCTCTGGCAGTGGCACTAACACTGGATGTGCGATTAATCGTACTCTTAGCAGGCATAAACGGCATTTTCCAGGCAGGCATTAACCTGGTTTTCTTCGACGAGCTGATGAAGACTGTGCCCACTGAATACAGCTCCACCTTCGTGGCTTTGGCCCAAGGGCTGCAGTACTTCTCCTCGGTTTTTGCCCCAATTGTCGCCACCTCAATTGGAGACACTTTCGGCATGGGTATTGCCCTTGGGGTGAGCAGCGCATTTCAGTTCGCGGGGTTTATTATGTTCGCCTTGAACCGGCCAAATTTCGGCACCCTGTCAGCGGAGAAAACCTCAGGTTAACAGGTCCGGCGGGAGATGTTCCGTCCGATTACTGTAAACAAGGGTCGCATTCCCGTTCCGGAGGTCGATGCGGGTAATACCTGTATTATTCAGATAGAACCAAACGGGCGGGCGTTCTTCCTGCGCAAACAATGCTGAAATGAAATAATTAAAAAATGCCCCGTGGCTAAAGATGGCGATACTGTCATTGGTATCACCGTGCTTCTCAAGAATTGCCTGCACCACCCGTCTGCCGCGTGCAAATCGTTCTGGCCGCTCCTCGAAGGACCGGTTCCACCAACCATTTGGGTTTATCTCAGACAGGACCAGCTTCGCAGATAGCTGCTGCAATTCGTCTGGTTTTTTTCCTGGTAAGCCAAGAGGTTCTCCGGTTTCTGCATCATCCAGGTATATCCCACCCCCCTCATGCAGATCTACCCAGCCATAAAGTGGCTGCTCAATTTTAACGGCAACTTCGTGGGCAGTTAGGATTGCCCGAGTCATCAGGCTGGTATAAAGGTGAGTCAGTTGAATTGCATGACCATTCAGCTCATCATAAGGATTGGCCGGGGTAATCAAGCGCCTGGCATTAATATAATCTGCCAGACACACAGCCTGCTTCCTGCCAATTGCGGTGAGTAATGGATCTTCGGACCTACCCTGGCTGGTGCCGGTGTCAGCCCATTTTTGATTATTTTCTGATTGTGCGTGACGAATGAAATATAGCTGCATTGTTAATACCAGAAAGGTGGGTTGATTATTTCACCTGGTTTCGAAGGTTATAATAATCGCGAGGTAGAGCCGCAAATTTCCCGCGGTCCGAATTATATCAGGTGGAAAATCCTTCCAGAAACTCAGGTAGTCCACAGAATGGGTTGGCTACGCTAACCTTTCATGGGGAGTTGATTGATTTCCTGAAGAAGGCGCATGCCAAGGGCAGCATCCTTTATCAGTTTAATAACCCTGCATCTGTTAAACATATCGTCGAGGCGCTTGGGGTTCCGCATCCTGAAGTGGATCGTATTGAAAGGAATGGATTCGGCATTCCTTTTAATTATGAAGTCCAATCCGGTGACGAACTCCACGTATATCCTTTTTCAGCCGGATCTGTAAAATTAGTTTTTGATCAAATCTGCTTTATACTGGACAACCACCTCGGAAAACTCACGGATTACCTGCGATTGCTCGGATTTGACGCTATCTATGCGAAAAACTGGTCGGATTCTAAGATTGCACAGTGTGCAGCAGATGAAAAACGGATTCTACTTACACGAGACCGCGGTCTGTTAAAGAGAAAAATCGTGACTTTGGGTCGATGTATACGAGCGGATGAGCCAATCGACCAACTTAACGAAGTGGTTCAATTTTACGATCTCAAATCATCCATCTCCCCTTTTCGCCGCTGTCCACGCTGTAACGGCAGCCTCGTACCGGTGCCAAAGCTGCAAATTCTGGAACATCTACAGCCATTAACCAGGAAGTATTACACCGAGTTTACGCAGTGTAGAGCCTGCGGACAAATATATTGGAAAGGCTCACATTACGACAACATGCTAAAAATGCTCGCTCCATTTCTGAGCAGTCACCAGGAGGAAACTTGATGCATCCCCTGCCGGTAGGCAAACTCCCCCACGATTTGTTGGAAAAAATCATCCAAAAAGCGCCGACGAAAGGGGCACGTGTCTTACTTGGTCCTGGCCTGGGTCTGGACAGTGCCATCTTGGATTTCGGAGAGACCTGCCTGGTAGCAAAGACAGAACCGATCACCTTCGCCAGCGACAATCTCGGTTGGTATGCGGTTCAAATTGCAGCGAACGACATTGCCACCACCGGTGCTAAACCCGCTTGGGCCATGTTTACCATCCTGCTGCCAGAAGGCAGTACAACCGAAGAAAACGTGGTAAACATCACCGACCAGCTCGCAGCAGCTTGCTCCAGCCTGGGTGTAACCATTATTGGTGGGCACACAGAAATTACCCACGGCCTGGACCGGCCAATCATCGTTACGACCATGCTTGGAGAAATCAACACATCTCTGGTGGTTACCCCTGCCGGGGCAAAATCAGGTGATGCGCTCCTGATAACCAAAGGCGTTCCCATTGAGGCCACAGCCCTGCTTGCTCAAGAATTTCCTGATACTCTGCGGCAGCACCTGAGCGAACAGGAATTATTTGACGCACAAAAATATCTTTACCAGCCCGGCATCAGCGTTCTTCAAGATGCGCTAGTAGCCCTCTCAGCCGGAAAAGTTACAGCCATGCACGATCCTACTGAGGGAGGTATCGCAACTGCCCTGTGGGAATTGGCGCAGGCTTCGCAAAAAACCCTTCTGGTAGATCCGCTGCGGATACCAATATCCCCCCTTTCCGCAAAAATTTGCGGCATTTTTAACCTCAATCCTCTTGGATCCATCGCTTCCGGTGCATTGCTAATGGCAGTCGATCCAGCCAGCAAGGACTCGATCCTTTACGCATTAACCCAGGCGGGCATCGACGCTGCTGAAATTGGTGCTGTCTCAAGCGGACCTGCTCAGGTACTTATCACAGGCGGGGGCAGAGTCACCCACCTTCCACGGTTTGAGCGCGATGAAATCAGCAGGATTTTTGAAGCACAAGGCGGCCCTGGCCAGGCAGTCGGGTAGCGCCGACCGGATTGAGCTTGTCGCCAGGACTACTCCTATCACGACCCATGCGAGTACCATAGAAAATGGGGATATTTACGCCCAGGTTGATCTCGTGGTAAAATAATGCCCGTTCGGCCTGACCGAACGACATACCATGCGCCTGTAGTGAAGTGGACATCACATTACCCTCCGGAGGTAAGAGCCTGAGTTCGAGTCTCAGCAGGCGCACAAATATTTTGGTGAACCCTGTTTCATTGATTTAACTATTAATTTGTTAATAAAAAACTAATAACCTTCTGGTATTAAGTATACTGATAAGAAATTAACATAGCGATCTAACTAATCGCCATGAACCATTACCAGTGCTAAGGAAAAAGTAAAATGCCGATGATTTTTGGTGGATATGGAATATACCTTCTTTTCAGCCTCCCGGCCCTGATTTTGGGCTTTTGGGCGCAAGCCAAGGTCCAGGGTGCCTTCAAAAAATATTCCAAGGTCCGAACTTATACAGGCTTAAATGGAGCCGAGGTTGCCCGCCGAATGTTGGATTCCAATGGCTTAAATGATGTGCGCGTTGAGCCTGTCCAGGGCTTTCTAAGCGACCATTACGATCCGCGCAGTAGAACCCTTCGGCTGAGTCCCAATGTTTACCAATCTCCCAGCATCGCTTCAGCGGGAATAGCAGCTCATGAAGCCGGCCACGCCATTCAGGATGCTGAAAATTATTCCATGTTGAAACTGCGCTCGACCATGGTGCCTACTGTTCAAATTGGTAGCTGGCTTGGACCGATTATCTTTATAGCCGGTCTATGGTTACAGACAGCCGCAGGCACCACCATTGCCTGGGTCGGCATCGGTCTATTCGGATTGACCGCTTTGTTCGCCCTGGTAACCCTGCCGGTCGAACTGGACGCAACCCGCCGCGCCAAAGCTTGGTTGTCCACATCGGGTGTAATTTACAACCAGGAATCGGCGGGGGTAGACAAAGTCCTCGATGCTGCTGCTTGGACTTACATCGCCGGAGCGGTTCAAGCGATATCAACCCTCCTGTACTATGTATTTTTACTTACTGGCCGCAGCCGCAACGATTAACCTTCAGATTTAGGATTTGATTACTGATGGCGCCCTGATGGGCGCCATTTTCTATTATTCTGGTTGTAGAAGTCCGTGAAATTCACCACATAAACAATAAACTAATGTAAAATCGCAATAAGTCGATTCGCAACATAATTCTGAAGAGCAGTCTGGAGAGCCCATCATGGCAGACAAGCAAATTCCGGATATCATTGTCAGCCGACTCCCCCGTTACCTGCGGGCGTTGGATTATATGCAGCGGAATGGCATTAAAACGACTTCTTCTCAGGAGTTGGGAGAGGCGATAGGAATTTCTGCTGCCCAGATCCGCAAAGACCTTTCGCAGTTTGGGGAATTTGGAAAGCAAGGTACCGGTTATTCGGTAAGATTTTTAATAGATCAGCTTAAAGCAATCCTGCACGTTGACCGCTCCTGGGACCTGGCATTGGTCGGCGTTGGCGATCTGGGGCATGCACTTGCAGGCTATCAAGGTTTTCTCAATCGAGGATTTCGTATCGTCCTGGCGTTTGACAATGACCCGGACAAAATTGGCAAATCGGTTTCAGGTTTAACCATTCTTCCGTTAGAAAGCCTGGAAGAGGAAATAAAGCGAAGCGGTGTCAAAATTGCGATGTTAACCGTGCCTGCTGCCGCTGCACAGGAAGTAGCCGAGAAACTGGTCAAAGGCGGAATACGTGCCATCCTAAATTACGCACCCATGCAGCTGAATCTGCCCAATGATATCCGGATCGAATACATCGACCCGATGACCAAACTTCAGCACATGACCTTTTACCTGGCCTGATATCCAGGATCAAAATAAATAATTACAGCGGCGTTATTGTCACGCCGCTGTTGATTTAAACCCTTGATTAAAAACGTAACAAACTGCGGCGCAAGATTTCGCGCATTCCCAATGCCCTGCTGGCACCTTCAGCAGTACAGGTAGAGGGGTTATCGACCAGGTAAACTGGGATGCCAAGTGATTTCGTTAAATATTTATCGATTCCGCGCAATAAGGCCCCGCCGCCGCAGAGTGCAGCTCCGCGATCGATAATATCTGAAATCAATTCAGGCGGCGTTTTTTCAAGGACACGCTTGACCATGCCAACCACTTCAACCAGCGGATCCTGCAGCGCATCAACCACATCATCTGTGGTTAAAGTTACTGGCCTTGGTAAACCAGTCACCTGATCCTGACCCTGAACCTCAAGTGAAAGTTGACTGTCCTGCGGGATTGCTGCCCCGATACGGATCTTAAGCAATTCTGCCGTTGGCTGACCGATCATTACCCCAAATTTGCGGCGCACATAACTCATGATCGCCTCATCCATGAACATCCCGCCAGTACGAGAAGTTTCAGCTGTGACGATATCGTTCATCGCCAAAACAGCCGCCTGATGGGTGCCGCCCCCCAAAGATATGATCATGTTGCCTGTTGGCGTGTTGATCGGCAAATCAATTCCAAGTGCTGCAGCCAAAGGCTGTTTGATCAACAGCACATCCCGGCTCCCCGATCCCAGCCCTGCCTCATGCACGGCGCGGGTTTCAACACTCGTAATTCCGTACGGGACCGTGATGATGATACGCGGTCTGAAGATCAACATTGGTCCACAGGTTTTCTTGATCAGGTACTGTAATAAATTTTCAGTAATTTCAAATTCGGCGATTACGCCGTGGCGCAAAGGTCGCACCACCTCAATGCTGTCGGATACCCGCCCAAGCATATCTCGGGCAGACTGTCCCCACTCGACCATCTTTTGTTCCTGCACCACCAGGGCTACGACCGTCGGCTCCTGTAAAAGGATCTGGTTCCCCTCCGAAATGACGGTATTCATCGTGCCCAGGTCGATGCCTAATTCCCTCGTTAAACCTGGCATTCTTTTATCTTAATCCTTCCGGAAAATATTCAACAAGACCCTGAGTCCAGGGCAGAAGGGCTCGTAAGATTATCGAGTCCTTTTTTGACGGAAACGCTGAACAGCTGAAATTCGCAGGTTAGACCGTTTTAATGACGATTGCACGGCGTCGATGTCTTCAGCCTTGCTGCCAGCCTTTTCCTTCAGTGAGGCTTCTGCTCTTTCCTTCGCTGCTTCAGCCCGTGCTATATTGATCTCATCCACATTTTCGGCTGCATTGGCTAACACTGTAACCTGGTTTCCCGCGACTTCAACGACTCCACCAGAAACAGTAAAATATTCCTCGCGTCCCTGTTTTCGGACCGTAATAATGCCCATTTGCAATAACGATAAGAGTGGAGCGTGATGCGGCAAAATTCCCATCACACCCTCAGCGCCAGGCACAACGACAATGTCCACGTCGTCCTGGAAAACTACCCGATCTTGAGAAATAATTTCACAACGAATGGGCATTCATTTCCTCGTTATGCTGCCGCCATTTTTGCGGCTGTTTCGCGGACCTCGTCAATTGTCCCGACCATGTAGAAGGCCTGCTCAGGCAGGTCGTCGCATTTGCCGTCCAATATTTCACGGAACCCCAGGACAGTTTCTTTAAGCGGAACATACCGCCCAGGCCTGCCGGTGAACTGCTCAGCGACTGACATCGGCTGCGAGAAGAAACGTTCGATCTTTCGGGCACGCGACACAACCAGTTTATCGTCTTCACTTAATTCATCGATCCCCAGGATCGCAATAATATCCTGCAAATCCTTATAACGCTGGAGCAGCCGCTGAACCTCGCGGGCTGTGTTGTAGTGTTCCTCGCCCACTACGCGCGGGTCAAGGATTCGAGAGGTCGACGCCAGGGGGTCAACCGCCGGGAAGATCGCCTTTTCGGCGATGGAGCGTTCCAAAGCAATGGTCGCATCCAGGTGCGTAAAAGTTGCAACTGGAGCAGGATCGGAATAATCATCCGCCGGAACATATACAGCCTGCATCGAAGTAATCGACCCAGTTCGAGTGGTTGTGATGCGCTCCTGAAGTTCGCCCATTTCGGTTGCCAGGGTAGGTTGGTACCCCACCGCGCTTGGCATACGTCCAAGGAGCGCAGAAACCTCCGAGCCGGACATAGTAAACCGGAAAATATTATCGATGAAAAGCAGCACATCACGGCCCTGATCACGGAAATATTCCGCCATCGAAAGTGCGGTCAAAGCGACCCGCAGGCGCACCCCCGCAGGCTCATTCATCTGACCGAAAACCATAACGGTGTCCTTCATGACGCCTGATTCGAGCATTTCGCGGTAAAGCTGCGTACCTTCCCGTGTGCGCTCTCCCACACCAGCAAAGACCGAATTTCCCTTGTGCACGGTGGCAATTGAGCGGATCAGTTCCATAATAATGACCGTTTTACCGACACCCGCCCCGCCAAAAATTCCTGTTTTTCCGCCCTTTGTAAACGGTGCAATCAGGTCAATCACTTTTAGACCAGTCTCAAATACCTCAACCCGGGTTGACTGCTCAGCAAAGGTCGGTGCCGGTCGATGAATTGGGTACCGAAGTTTGATATCTGCCGGCCCCTTATTGTCGACGGTTTCACCCAGAACGTTAAACAAACGGCCAAGCGTTTCCTGCCCCACGGGGACTTGAATCGGTTGGAATGTCCGGCGTACCGGTAAACCGCGCATCAAGCCATCGGTGGATTCCATTGCGATGCAGCGAACCCAATTGTCGGTTAATTGCTTTTCAACCTCAAGCAGCATGGGTTTCTTGCCATTGCGATCCACTTCGAGCGCTTCATATAAACCAGGAAGATCACTGGCCGGAAATTCAACATCCACAACACCACCCAGGATTTGTACCAAACGACCGGTCGATTGTTCCATGCGTTTCCTCCAAAATTAATAAGCAGCAGCCAGCTTATTTGGCAGCCTGCGCCAGCGCTTCTGCGCCGCCCGAAATGTCCAACATATCATTCGTAATACCCGCTTGCCGGGCCTTGTTGTATTCCAGCTCGAGCAAACCTACCAGATCTTTGGCGCTGGTGGTAGCGTTCCGCATTGCAACCATCCGAGCAGCATGCTCGCTTGCAAGCGCTGAAAGTACTGATTGATAAATTTGCAGCGAAGTAAAGTCTGGAATAAGGTCGTGCAATATCTCCTCTTGCGAGGGTTCATAAGTAAAAACAAAATTGCTCTTGATGGGGGCTTCGTAACGCGAATCGCTATCCGTTGTCTCTGCCACGCTAAATGGCAAGATTTTTCGCAATACGGGTTCCTGCCGAAGCATATTCTTGTAATCGGTATAGGCAATGTACACCTGGTCGGCTTTGCCGTTCAGGTATTCATCCACAACCAAATGACCAATCGGCGCTACCTCCAAATATCCTGGATTTGCCGAAAGGTTGGAAAATTCTCCGACAACTTTACGCCGACGACGAATCAGCATGTCACGACCGCGGCGTCCCACAGTTATGTAGGATACATCAGCATCAAATTCGCCTGCCTTAATAAGCGCTTCACGGACGATATTGACATTATAAGCACCTGCCAAACCACGGTCAGAGGAGATCAAGACAATGAGGATGTTCTTAACCTCATCGCGTTCGACCAGAAGCGGGTGCAAACTTTGCCGGCCCGGTTGACAGGCCAGATGCGTTAAAATCCTCCAGGCACGTTCTGCGTAAGGGCGAGTCCGGTCGTTCGCCTGAATGGCGCGCCTGACCTTGCTCGCACTTACAGTTTCGAGTGCGCGGGTTACCTGCGCCAGATTTTTTACGCTGCGGATTCTCAGCCGCATTTCCCTGGTTGACGTCATAGTTCTCCCCGTAAACCAGGATTAAGCCCAACCAGCATTGAAGGCTTGAATCGCTTCACGCAGTTTGGTCTCAGTATCTGGTGTAATTGCTTTTCTCTCAGCGATGCTGCGCCCTACCTCCGGGTGTGCGGTTTCCATGTTCCTCAGGAAAGCCACTTCCCAGGCTTTCACACGGGCGACATCGATATGGTCCATGAAACCATTTACCCCGGCGAATAAAATCATCACCTGGCCTTCCAATGACATCGGCTCATACTGAGCTTGCTTGAGAATTTCCTGCAGGCGCAGCCCTCGATTGAGCTGAGCCATTGTGGCTTTATCCAGATCGGAACCGAATTGAGCAAATGCAGCCAAATCGCGGAAGGATGCCATATCCAGACGCAGGCGGCCTGCCACCTGTTTCATCGCTTTGGTTAGAGCGGCACCACCGACACGGGAGACAGAAATACCAACATTGATTGCCGGGCGGATACCCGCATTGAACAGGTTGGACTCCAGGTAAATTTGACCGTCTGTGATTGAGATGACGTTGGTCGGGATGTACGCCGAAACGTCTCCGAGTAATGTTTCGATAATCGGTAAAGCCGTCAACGAACCGCCTGTGCCTTCAACAGGCAAAACCTTGCGGTTGGAGGCGTCTTCCATTTTTTGAAGTGCATGACCCGCTTCCTGCTCAGCAATCGGGCCATTAAACACTGCTCCGTCGAGAGCATCCTCCAACCTGGCCTTTTTTCCGGCATATTCCTTCGGGACAATCGCATACGCGGAGGCCATGCGGGCTGCCCTTTCCAAAAGGCGCGAATGAAGGTAAAAAACGTCACCAGGATATGCCTCACGGCCAGGTGGGCGCCGCAGGAGCAGAGAAATCTGGCGATAAGCCCAGGCGTGCTTCGAGAGGTCATCGTAAATCACCAGCGCGTCTCGACCAGTTTCCATGAACTCTTCACCAATCGCGCAGCCGGCATAAGGGGCAATGTACTGCATGGCGGCAGGTTCGTCTGCGGCTGCCATAACCACGATGGTGTGTGCCATCGCACCATAGCGTTCAAACAAACCAATGGTGCGTGCAACGGCGGCTTTCTTCTGCCCAATGGCTACATAAATGCAGACCAGGTCTTTGCCCTTCTGGTTGAGGATCGTATCCACAGCCAGGGCTGTCTTTCCAGTTTGCCGGTCGCCAATGATCAACTGCCGCTGACCGCGTCCAATCGGGATCATCGAGTCGATGGCTTTGATACCGGTTTGGACCGGCGAATCGACATCCTGACGGTCCACAACCCCGGGGGCAATTCTCTCTAATGGTCGGAATTTTGAAGAAATGACCGGTCCTTTGCCATCGATAGGTTGACCAAGGGCATTAACCACACGCCCGATCAAGCCGTCTCCTACTGGCACCGAGGCGATGCGTCCTGTTGAACGGACCTGCATCCCTTCAGAAACCGAAGTGTAATCTCCTACGATGGTGACACCGACCCGGTATTGCTCCAGGTTGAACGCAATCCCCATCACGCCATTTTCGAATTCGACTAACTCCTGAGATTGTACTCCGGCTAAACCATCTACCTGGGCGATTCCGTCTCCGGACTCAGTTACCGTTCCAACATTTCTTATCTCGAGGTTCGGCTTGAATTCCTCAATTTTTTGATGCAGGTCTGCGGTCAGGTTCTTGATCAGGTCTGTCATCGAGCCTCCAGCGCGGCAATAATTAAATTTTTATCTCAACTTCATCCGGGAGAAATAATAGAATTCTATCCCGAATAATTCCTGATAATTAACAGGATAAATGATACCCGAAAGGCATAGCTTTGTCTAGTTTGACGCTTGAAAAGTTTGAGGTTTACGAAAATATCGATCGACATTCCCCTAAGAAATGTCGATGGATTTCCGATTATTATTTGTTAAAAAACTGCAAAGCTATACGCAGCCGTTCTTCCACTGTCTGAGGTGCATCCCTGGGGATGGATTGAATGGCGGTTTGGGCTTCAATTACACTGTACCCAAGACCAGTCAATGCCTCCAACACCTCAGTGTCAATATCCAGCAGCCCCACGCTCTCCCGCATCTCACCGGCTTCGCCAACCTTACCCTGCAGGTATAACACAATTTTTTGACCGGTTTTTTTCCCGACACCCGGTACCCGAGAAAAAATGTCTGCCTGCTCAGCCAGAACGGCCCGCCGGATTACATCCACCGACAGCGTGGAAAGCACAGCCAACGCCAGGCGCGGCCCAACTCCGTTGACCCCAATCAATAGGATGAAAAAATCCCGGTCGATTTCCCGCTCAAAGCCATACAAGGTCCAACCATCTTCACGCACAATCAGGTTGGTATGCAGAAAGACCATTTCACCTGGTTGAGATTGTTTCGCCAGCGAAACTGGAACAAATACCTGAACGCCAAATCCCCCCAATTGTAAAGTCAGCCGGTCAGGCCCTGTTGAGACTACCTCACCCTGGATATGGACGATCATGATCGTTGCTCCTGAAAGGATTTAATTTAAATCTGGTGAAGAATCGGCACTTCGCCGTTGATTCAACACTTCATAGACCACAAGGGCTGTCGCCACAGCCAGGTTTAAAGAGTCTGACGTGCCCTGCATGGGAATGGATACCATTTCATCGCACAAGGCAATATGGTGCTCTTGCAACCCGAGGCGTTCACTCCCCATCAGTACGACCAGAGCGGGCGGATAACGATAGCCATGATAATCCTGTCTGGCTTTATCCGAGGTCCCGATCACGGAAACCTGATTCTCGCGCTTCCACCGAGCAAATTCAGCGAGTGTGGTTTTAACCAAGGGTTGTGAAAATACTGCCCCCATACTGCCTCTTATCGCAGCCGGGTCGTAAGGGTCTGTTGATTGATCCAGGAGAATAACGCCTTTACAGCCAGCGGCGTCACTGGTTCGTAAAATCGTTCCCAGGTTGCCAGGGTCCGCCACCGAATCGAGTGCAATCCAGGTGCCGCCCGAAGAAAGGGACACATCTTCCAACCGCGTCCAGCGTTGACGCCCAACCCCTGCAATCCCTTGCGGACCTTCTTTAACCGACAAAGATTGAAAAACCTCGGTGCTTACTTCGAGGATAGAAATTCCACTTTCAACAGCCTGTTCAACCAATTGACGACCAAATAAGCTGACCAGAAGTTCCGGTGCAACAATCAAGTGCTGTAATTCCCACCCCCGCTGCATCGCCTCACCAACAATCCGCAAGCCTTCCATAAAAAAGGTTCCGGTCTGCTGACGCTCTTTACGTTCTGCCAGCTTCCGGATGGCCTTGATGGTTGGGTTGGACGTGCTGGTAATCATCATTTTAAGGATGACAATCGCATACTGTGCAGGTGGCAGATTGCAACCGCAAGGGCATCCGCCGCGTCATCGGGTGTCGGAATCTCAGGCAGACCCAGGATTGCTTTGACCATCTGCTGTACCTGGTTTTTATCAGCTTTACCATAACCTGTAATCGCCTGTTTCACTTCCAGAGGTGTGTATTCGTCAACAGATACCCCGTTCTGAGCCAGGTATAACAGAGCTACACCCCGTGCCTGTCCGACCGAGATAGCTGAGGTAACATTCTTTTGAAAAAAAAGCTTCTCCACTGCACCGCTGATTGGCCGGTGGAGATGGAGAAGCCGATTCAATTCATTCCCGAGCTGTAACAAGCGGATTTCAGGACGCTCTCCAGCCTGTGTCAGAATTACCCCAAAGTCCACTACCTCGATACCGTTCTCGGTTTCGCGCACCAGCCCAAAACCAGTAGTAGCTGTACCAGGGTCAATACCAATGACCAGCATTCTGGCTATTCCTCAGCCAGAGATGCAAGTGCCTCCTCGGAAATGCGCAGATTATGGAAAACGTTCTGCACATCGTCCAATTCCTCCAGGCTTTCTACTGCTTTAAGCACCTGAAGGGTATCCTCAACGCCCAGGTCCATCTCGTTGGTCGGCAACATTCGGAGTTCAGCGTCGTTTACAGCGAATTTTCCGCCGCGGAGCGCATCCAGAATGGTTTTAAAATTTTCAACCGGTCCAATAATTTCGATTACGCCATCTTCGAAATTGACATCATCCGCCCCTGCCATGACTGCCAGATCGAAAATTGTATCCATATCTTTTTCGGACCCGGAAACTGTAAAGTAAGCCGAGCGTTTAAACTGCCAGCCTACCGACCCTGCCTCGCCCAGAGTACCGCCAGACTTGGTAAGGATATGCCGAACTTCCGCGACCGTGCGGTTTCGATTTTCTGTATAGCATTCAATCATCAATGCCACTGCATTCGGCGCGTATCCTTCATAGAATACCTGCTCAAACACCGTTCCGTCTTTGCTCTCACCAGTTCCGCGTTTAATCGCGCGCTCGATATTTTCTTTCGGCATATTTTGCCCACGCGCTTTTTCGACAGCTAGCCGTAAACGGAAGTTCGAATCAGGATCTCCGCCGCTTTCGCGGGCTGCCATAACGATTTCACGCGTCAGCCGGGTAAAGACCTGCCCACGCTTGGCGTCGGCAACGCCTTTTTTCCTTTTGATAGTTGCCCATTTAGAATGTCCAGACATTCTGGTTCTCCTTCAATTCACCAACTGGTGAGCGGAATAAAAATTCACGCAAATTATACCACAGCGGCATAAGCGGCTGTCATCAGCGCATTAGCAGTTCTCAGGCCCCCTTACAGTCAGTTTACAACGGGTCCGTAACCCTTGTTTTTGATATCTAAACAAACTAAATTTATATCGTAATTCCACCAATAACTTACTGATAAAACTATGAACAAAAAACTCACTCAATCCCTCCTGCTTGTTTTAGCGCTAATTCTTGCGCTGTCTTCTACCGGTTTCGCATCCGCCAATTTCATCCCTGTTACCGGAGCATTAAACGATACAGCTTCGCCAGCCAGTTCGAACATCGCTGCACTCGCGCCTTTTGCTGCCTCCGTAGCCACGAGTGGAAACCCGGACCTGGCTGCCGGAATTTTTGCTAAGGGCTTATTTGCCGCCCCGATTGTCCAACAGCCCTCCTCTGCACCCGGATTTGTATCCACCGAGCCAGAAAAAGCTACCCAGTTCGGTATGGCGGCTCAGTACGGCACCACCGCTCTGCTCGCACACAATTACCTCCTCGGTCAGGAATTCTTCGATGTTCGATCCGGGGATGTCCTCTCTCTCGTTTATGGAGACGGCCACGTTAAAAATTTCAAGGTGACTGAAGTCCTCCAGTACCAGGCGCTTTCCCCCAATAGTCCGTACTCTGATTTTGTTGATCTTGGCAGCCCGAATGGGGATCGTATCAGCGTCACCAATCTTTTCTACCGCGTTTACAACCAGGTTGGTAAACTGGTCTTGCAGACGTGCATCGAGGCAAACGGCGAGCCTTCGTGGGGCCGGCTCTTCATCATCGCCGAACCGCAGGGAACTATCAATTTGACCTTCCACAAACCAAGAACCCGTATGACAGCCGACCTGGTGCTGTGAGGGTACCTTGTTTTTTACAGAAACCAAATCCGCTCCGGCGGATTTTTTTTATTTCTAACTGATTGGCGCAGTGGTTTCTTCTATTTCAACAGGCCGGTTGAGGGGTTGAGCAACAACGATGAGCCTGTGTGTATTTGATTCCGCTGGCCAGCATGTGATCAGGGTCAGCCGCTCATCGTTAGAAGGCAGAATCCATTGGGCGTTCTCCATGCGGGTTGCAAGGTCCACATTCCGTTCTGGAAGGATCATCACATTCACCACGACATACGAATAACGGTAATTACCCCCATAGACGTCAATTTCCTGGCCTGGAACCATATTATGCAGGTTTTCAAATACCTTGCCGTTGATATTGTGATGTCCGTTAAGAATGGTATTGCCGACCTCTCCCAACATTGCTGAGGATGTGTGCCATCCAACCGCAAATTCATTCGGGGCTTCCCATTGCTCAAAATAGTCGCTGCCGATACGAATTTCTTTCGCCTCCGCGGATACCACGGGAGCATCCAGGTTGATCGAATCGATCACCAGACGGATAGGGATTTTTGGGAAAGGGGTTGGCTCCAAAGTTGGAGTCGGGGTAGCCGTTACGCCATCCGCGGTTGTGTGCGGTTTCAGACTGGAAATCGTTGGGGTTGGGAACAAATCCCCATAAACACTGGCGGCAGATCTGGTAATCTCCACCTCTGGCGCAACCTCGTGGCCGCTCTGGCTGCTGATTGGAACAGCGAATGGAATGAATCCACTGGCTGTCGTGTCGAGTTCATTCATAACCCCAATACGGATTAATATAAAGTCCAGGATACCGGGCAACGAACCGGTGGTACCCAGGAAAATTATGATCAGACCGAGGATAACGAGCAGGTATGGGGTTACTTTTTTCACAGGTAAGGTTTTTCTCAATAAATATTTTGGAATGGTCAAATCATAATTCAGCGGTACACCCTGGTCAAGTTGGAACTTCAGGTTATTTTTGCCAGTCGAAAACCACAAAATCGGGCGGTCTTGATCACCGCCCGGTTTCCATCCTGGATCCAATTTGCTTCACTAGGCAGATGTAACCAGCTTATACCCAAGCCGGTCTATGTTTACAATTAAATCCTCGGCAGCTGGATCTGCTTCCATAAATTTCTGGCGCAATAAGTACACTAAATATTTGATCCGCTGGCGTGCCTGGGGAAAGTCTTTCCCCCAAACTGCCTGAGAAATTTGCTGATAATGGACAATTTCTGGAGCATGCTTGGCAAGATTTAATAATACGCTAAATTCTTTGCCTGTAAGCTGGATACGCGTATTCTTCAGCCGAACTTCGCGCGTTTGAATATCGATTGCCAATCCAACCTGCGGGAAAACGAAACGGCTTGCATCACGCGTGGACCGAGACCTGCGCAATACCGCCTGTACCCGGGCCACAACCTCACCTTTGTAAAAAGGTTTCGTCATGTAATCGTCAACTCCCCGCTGGAAGCAGGTCACCACGTTCTCTTTATTGTTTAGCGCAGTAAGGATAATAACCGGCGTATTGCTCACCTGCCGTAAGTGCTCGATGGTTTCCCATCCATCCATCTCGGGCATCATTAAATCCAGCAGCACCAGGTCTGGGAAACTGAGATTCACCTTGTTTAAAGCTTCTTTACCATTATTGGCACTTAGTACATCAAAGCCAGCATGTCTCAGGATTTGCTTCAGCAAAAAGGCTGTATCCTGGTCATCTTCGACCACCAGAATCCTGGAACGTTCGCTGGAATAATATTCATCAAGATCAGAGCCAACTTCCTTGGTGTAGACAGTGTCCACAGCAGCCTCCATGGATGGGGTTAAAAACGAAAAACCGGCCTAAGGCCGGTTTCGCTATTGGCTACCTGATTACCCGCCGGAAAATTTAACCGGCAAGCGACCAATTTAGGTGATCAGATCAACGCCGCCTGAATTGCTAGTTCAACATTTTAAGAATTCACAGAATTTACGTTAGAAATATTATACAAACTCGCAAATGGTTTGTCAATGCAAACCATTTTGCAAACCATTTGAAATTTATCATAATCTGCAATCAACCCCCTAAGGGTTTACTCCTCGGCAGACACCGGGTTGATTAATTCGCCGATCCCCTCAATCGAAATCTCGATAACATCGCCTGCGTTCAATGGACTGACCCCGGCAGGTGTCCCGGTCAAAATCAGGTCGCCTGGTTCAAGGGTCATCACCGAGGATGCAAAAGCAACCAGTTGTGGAATGGTGAAAACCATATCCCGGGTCGATCCCATTTGGCGCACATCCTGGTTTACCCGACAGGTGATCAATACATCAAAAGGATCCAATTCAGTTTCAATCCACGGACCGACCGGGCAAAAGGTGTCGAACCCTTTGCCGCGCGTCCATTGACCATCCCGCCGCTGAAGATCACGTGCTGTCACATCATTGGCGATTGTGTACCCAAAGATATATTTCCCAACCTCGTCAGGAGTGATCCAACGCCCGCGCTTTCCGATAACCACGGCCATTTCAGCTTCATGGTCCACCTGACTGGATTGCGGCGGTAAGATGATAGGTCTCCGCGCAGCCAGAAGGGATGACGGTGGTTTCAGGAATAACATCGGGACTTCTGGCACATCAACTCCATGCTCGCGGGCATGGTCAACATAATTCCTTCCAACACAAATAATTTTGCTGGGTTGAGTTGGCGGAAGAAGCTCCACTGAATTCAGGTCAATCTCTGCCTCCATGCGCCGATACTCTCCAAAGGGCGATCCGTCAATCAGCCCAATTTTATCTCCGTACACCCACCCGTACGACGGCTCGATTTTGCTGGTTTTAAATCGTACCAAACGCATAGTGACCTCGCTGCTTTAATCTGGATCCTGGGAACCTCAGGAAAAGTGTAGCACAGATGAATTTTCGCGGTATAATACCCGCCGTAGCAGGTTTTGGGCGGGTAGCTCAGTTGGTTAGAGCACATCGCTTACACCGATGGGGTCGCAGGTTCGAGTCCTGTCCCGCCCACAAGATTTTCTAAAACAAATATCCAATATTCATCAAATCTTCTCCTCACTTTCGTGATGAAGATTATCTTTCATGGTTTAACGAGAAGGTATCTTGAATCTACCCATCCTGTCCGACCGGTTAAATCCCTGATTTCAATCCATTGTGTATGATTGATCAGTTCGCGGCGATACAAAATTTGAACTAATGTACCTTCTGAAATAAAACCAACGATGCTTCCATCGGGAATATCTCTTAGTACGGTTCCAATCCCATCACTATTTCCAATAGTTGCCAAAACCGGCGTCGCAGTACTCGTGTTCGTAGGCGTTGGAGATGATGTAGATGTTGCTGTTGCCGTTGGTGAAGAGGTAGCTGTGCTGGATGGTGTAACGGTAGGTGTTCGGCTAGGACCCGGTGTGGATGTTGGGGTAGTTGTTGGGGGGATAAGAGGATCAAGTCTGGATGATTGAATATATATCAATTGGAGCGAAATAGACCGTTGAACACGGTTAGCCACTGCCGATTGGAGTTTAACAACCTGCTGATGGCTTGGTGATCTTGGGCTGTATATTGTTGCATTGATATGTATGATCTCATTGGTGTCATCAACTTCAATGGATACTAACTCAACCGTGGGTAATTGATCCTTGAATTCCTCGGTAACAGCATTCTTAACGTTTTTTGTGACGTCAGCTTGATTCACAATCTTAATCGTTGAGATCGCCAGTGTAATAAGAATTGCCGTCACGATCAGTGATGTAAAAACGAGGGATACAGGAATCCCTCGTATCGTTTCCTGTAAGTTTAGCGGTCGGAACCCGAGTGACAAAAACACGATAATGCTGCCCAGGGAAATTGCAGCAAAGTTTGTAATAAATAAAAGTAAAGCACCTCCAGCAGTTTCCCAACGTCCAAGGGATAACCCTATACCCACCGTACACAAAGGCGGCATCAATGCAGTGGCAATTGCTACACCAGGTAAGGCTGCTGAAAGGTATGGTTGGGCTAGTGCATATGCGGCGGCTGCACCTCCTGCAATCGCGATCATTAAATCAAAAGGATTGGGCCGAACTCGTATAAGTACTTCACGAGGGAGAACATCCAACATTCCAAACGGAAGTGCATGTGCAATCCATCCAATCAGCGTTGATAAAAAAATTGCAAAAACAACTCCTTCCAAAATTGCCAGGATTGCATTTTTTGACATCGTCCTTTGGCTTGAAATTGATGCAACTGAAAACCCCAGGATTGGTGTCATTAGGGGAGCAATAAGCATTGCCCCAATTATTACCGCTGAGGAATCAGTTATAAGTCCTAAGGTCGCAATAATACAGGATAAGAAAACCAACAGAAAATAATCGAATGTTGGTTTTGAGGCGATTTTTAATTCCTTCAGGACTTCAATTCGTCTCTCGGCTGTGATCTTACGAAGCCAACTATAGGAATTAATCATAGTTTGAAATAATAAAAGTAATTAGAACCAACGCCGCCTGAAGAAAATCCATATCGTCACACCCACTACCAGGAGAATCATTCCCAGGATCATGATCCACGCGTGCTGCCAGCCTCCAAGTGGTAAATCGACGTTCATGCCGTAATACCCGGTAATGATCGTTGGCAAGCTCACCAGGATCGTAATGGATGCCAGGAATTTCATGACCACGTTAAGGTTGTTAGATATTATGGAGGCGAAGGCATCCATCATGCTGGTAAGAATGGATGAGGATATGTTCACCATTTCAATAGCCTGTTGGTTTTCGGTAATGACATCTTCCAACAAGTCTTCATCATCCGGGTAAAGCCGGAATAACTGACTGCGCTGCAGCCTTTCGAGCAGTAGTTCGTTCGCTTTAAGGGCAGTTGTGAAGTAAACCAGGCTCTTCTGATACTTCAGGAGTTCCAGGACTTCTTTATTTTTCATGGACTGCTGCAAATGATCTTCAATATCTTCTGTCATTTTATTAATTTGCCGCAAATGAGACAGGAATTTTCCGGCATTATGCAGCAGCAGCCGTAGTACAAACCGAATCCGTTTTCCTGTGGAGAGGTTGCGTAATTTTCCAGCCGCAAACTCGGTTGTTAAATCATTAGGCCTGCGGCAAACCGTGATAATCATGTTATCTGTAAGAATAATTCCTAATGGGATCGTAATGTAGGGGATATCTACATTGACGCCCTGGAAAAATGGGATACGGATAAGAATTAACATTTTCCCGTCATCCTCACGCTCAGACCGGGCACGTTCATCCATATCCAACGGGTAAGTCAGGAAATCCTGAGGGATTCCCTGGCTGGTCAAGCGTTCAATTTCATCGCTGGTAGGATCTACTACATTGACCCAGCAGTTATCAACAAAATCGGGAATTTGCTCCAAGCCATTTTGAGTTGATTTGAATATCGAGATCAATGAGGCACCTCCACCTGAAAACGGGATTGCCGCCTGGGCTTTTTGATTCTACACCTGTTAATCTTTTATTAGAAGAAATGTTGAACCGTTTTTCATGGATGATCCAATGTATAATTGAAGTACCGGGGATGACAGGCTTCGACGGGAGAGGCTGGTCCCGGACTGCGAGCCGAGAGGTACCGACCTCGTAAAATCAGTACACCAATTAAGTGCCAATCGCACTAACTACGCTGCTCTCCCCCTCGCTGCCTAAGCCAGGGTGACCAGCAAATGGTCTCCACGGAGACCACGTCTGCCTACTCCGCCGTCTGACCGGTAGTAGAACAGGCGCCACAAGGTCAGGCTGCCGCCTCCCACGCCGCGGGGGTTGCGAAAGAGGGCTTTCGGGCCTGAGCGGATTGCGACTGGCCAGTTCTGCAGGTCTCTCGGCCGGCTGCGAAAACCAGGATCTGCTACGCTCGTAGATGTCCGCGGGTCTATTCTTTCGGACGCGGGTTCAATTCCCGCCATCTCCACTAAAAAAGACAGCTGACTCAGCTGTCTTTTTGGATTCCACGATCTCTCACCTTCCACCTGCTTTGTTCATACCTGAACGATCAGGCCTTTCAGATACGCACCTTCAGGGAAACCCAGAGCCACCGGGTGGTCGGGCCCTTGTGTGAGCGTTTGAATAATCCTTGCATCCATGCCAGCATCCGCAGCCG
>CAYPJS010000196.1:0-2757 GCA_964411135.1 uncultured Anaerolinea sp. | reverse complement strand
GCTGGACAGAACTTTGATGATCTGCCCCAGGAAACCGAAATCCAGGATCGATGCCAGCCAGGTCAGAACATTGATGGCGGTCTGGGTAAAGCTGACCAGTGTATCCGGTGAAAATTCGCCGGCGGCAATTTCCTTAAAACTACCGACCAATTCGTCACCGAAGCTTATGAGGGCGTTCCATTGATCCTCAAGCCAATTGAGCGGTCCACCCGGGTATTCCAGAACACCAATGAGAAACTCGATTGCCACACGGAACTCTTGCGGTAATCCATCGAGCAGTCCATATTGATCCAATAAACGCAGGATGTTTGCATAGAATGCGGGGTCATCAAGATCATCTGTCAACTGAGTCAGGTCCAGGTCCCCTATGGATTGAACCACAGTCTGACCCTGATACCAGACGGTCATCGCCATCTGAAGAATGGATACCGTCTCGTTGTAATACTCCTCGAGCGTGCCGTAGATTTCCTCAAAGTCTGTGCGGATTTGAGCCAGGGCTTCTTCCAAACCTAAAGCTACCCAGTCACCGACACCGCTGAGACCTGATTCCAAACCTGGGGTTAGTTCGGCACTGGAATTAATGGCAGTTGGATCCCACTGATAGCTGGCTAATTTGAGCGTGCGGCTGGTGACGATCTGAGTAAGGCAAAGGTTCATCACCGGGTTGTTCAAATCTCGAGTTGGTAAATCATCGATGTTCAGTATACCGGTCCGCTGCTCGGTGGCAATTAAAAGCGTGGGTTTGGCTTCGCTGAGGTAATAACTGAGAATCTGGCGTGAGGTGGTCACATTGACCGTATGCAGCATCTGATCCACGTGATCATAGTCAGCAGGATTCGATAAGGCGAAGTTCTGTGAAAGTCCCCAGGTCTCTTGCTCAGCGGCTTCGCTGTCAGGGCCGAAGCGTTCATAGATATCATTTAGCGCCAGCCGACCGCTGAGATACTGGGATTCAAGGAAACCCCGCAGAAGGATGATATTGGCAGCGTCAGGTTGGCCTTCGGCTGTTCGTTTCTGACCAACGACCATGGCAGAGGCACCAGCCTGGCGGGAGACCTGTAAACCAGTGATGCGATAAGGCTCGTCGTACACCATGAGTCCGTATTGACCTGAAGGGCTGGGTACCATTTGCCCGGTATCGTCCGGTTTTAACACATCGCCCTGCACTGCCCACTTGAGGCGGGCATCCTGCCATTGAACCACGCCATCCTTTGTTGCATGATCCTGGTAAACCTTAGCTTGAAAGGCATGAACGATACCGCCCCGCTCGATCGGAACGAGCGGAATAACTAATTTTGAATAACCGCTGGGCGTCTCCCCATCTTCCTCAGTTATGGATGACGATCCAATGCCGTAATCTTCCATAGCTGTGGGGCTGGGTAGGTCGTCATCCAACACGGTTACTTCAAGATAGGGAGCGATTTGAAGTGCGCCTGTTGATCCAAGATTCGGGTCGTGACCGATTTGTCCTAAAGTATCTACAGGCCAGTAGAGGGAAGATTTATAAGCCAATTGAAGCAAGCGCGTATCGTACGGGATTATCTGCAACTCAAAATAATTTTGATCTCCCCATACAAGGTTAAAGGTGAAGCTGGCTTTAGTATCTCTAAATGGTTCCGATACAGTAAAGGGGGAGAGGTCCAGATCGTCCGGAACGTTGTCGGCGTCGTTATCATTGCTCCAGGGGTAAGGAAGGTGTGAAGTATAGGTGTCGTTGTAGATGAAACGACACACGCCCTGGTCGAATTCGTCGCCGTCTCTGATGCCATCCGAGTTACTGTCAGGATTGAGCGGATCCGTTTCGACATTGACTGTTTGCGTACCATCCAGACAGGGCACACCGATGACCTCTTCCGAATCGGTCAAGCCATCCAGATCTGTGTCTGAAGCAAATGGATTTGTGCCTACCTTAAGTTCGTAGCCGTTGGGTAAACCATCGATGTCCTCATCGCCTGCGTCATCAAGATCGCTTGCAAGAGCTGCGATCTCAGCTTGCTGCCGGTCACCTGCCTCTTGCATCGTTTTAGCCATCGAAGCTATTTCACCAGTTTTCGTTTCCTCAAGTACATCTGAACTATTCGTAGAAGCTGCCTGGACAATGGGTGGGGTAACAATTGTAAAGATAAGGATTATGGTAATCGTAATACGGGCAGCATGAACTATCCACCCATTTTGGAGAAATAACGACCCAAACAACCCTGAAATTAGAAGAGCTGCCAGTAGAAACACAGCTAAATGACCCACTGCCGCAGGCAGTTCGGTTTTTTGTGATGGCCTCTCACCGGAGACAGGTCCAAATGCCGGGTCAAAGCGGCTCGCCGGGATAGTCTCACCAAAATTAGTAAAAATGGTATTGCTGGTCGCGCGACCATCATAAGGATTGTTACCGCCGCGCGATATGACCAGATCAAGAGCCAGTTGCACGGGATAGCCTGCTTGATCGATCCACAACTCGCCGGTCCCTCCGTATTCCAAGCCGCTGAGAGTAATTTGCATTTCTGTTTGGGAATTATATTGCCCGGCTTGTTGGAGCATGAATCGGAGCACATCATGGCTTTCGAGTATAAAGGCAACCCGCTCGAAGGTCCCACCAAGGGTCTCGATGGGTTCCAGCAGCTGATAATCTTTAGCCACCTCGAGCAACAGCAGACCGTCGCCTGTAAGGCCAGGTGCAGAAAGCCTTTTCGGCTGTTCCACCCATTGGTCGCCCTGGCGCTGGTAGATGCTTTCACCGGAGATAAGGATCTCTTCTTCGTC
>CAYPJS010000195.1:0-3101 GCA_964411135.1 uncultured Anaerolinea sp. | reverse complement strand
GGATGAAAACGCCTGGCAGCCTGAGTTGAGGAGGACCCAGTTAACCACCACAGGCGTGGTTCTTTTGGGATGCATCGCTTCGGCGGTGATTGCACTGCGGGATCCGTACACCGCAGCCAATTTGACGGGAATGCTGAGATTGAACTTCACGGTGACGCAGGGCATGATCGTTGCGCTAATCCTGACCGGCGGAGCTGGGCTGCTTGCTCTCTTCTGGTGGTTAACCGGCTGGACAGCTTACCTGACACACCGCTGGTATAAAGCTTGATGGGTTTAAGCATTGCTGGAGGGAAAATGGGGAACAAAAGTGCGCTGTTGGTCATCGATGTGCAGTACGGCATGTTCCAGAAGAACACGCCGGTTTATCAGGGGGAAGCTATGCTGGATAAGATTACGGCGTTGGTCGAGCGCGCCCGCGCAGAAGGCGCCGCGGTAATTTTCGTGCAGCACTCGGACGAACGTTTCCTGGTCAAGGGCACGCCGGCCTGGCAGCTGCATCCGCGCTTGCAGGCGCTGACACCCGACTGCACGGTTCACAAACTGCAGGGCAATGCCTTCCTGGACACTGACCTGCAGGAAATCCTCAAATCACGCGGCGTTGAGAATTTGGTGATTTGCGGCATGGTCACCCACGGCTGCGTTAAAGCCAGCACCCTGGGCGCGCTTGAGCTGGGTTACACGGTTACGTTGGTCAGTGACGGTCACAGCAGCTTCAGCAAGGATGCTCCGGACCTGATCGAAAAATGGAATTCCAGGCTGCAAGCGCTGGGGGCAAAGGTCGAAGATGCAATGCACATTGAATTTTAGCTGTGCCGGCCACCCTGGAAGCAGTCATAAGGGCGGTTGAGCATGTCGAAAATTGAGGACTACCGGACTCAGCTTCGCATCCTGCAGGATTGGGAACCTTTCCTGCTGGCGGAATCTGGACTGCCCGGACCGCGGGGAAATATTGAACTGGCGCAGGCAGCAGCCGATGTTGGGGATGCAGACCAGTTTTGGCATTGGCTTGAATTCACAGCCGATAAGGCGCCGGTCAATTCGCCTTATGAATTTCTTGCGTTCTGCGGCGCGATCGGTTTGGGCAGGCTCGCAGCAGAAGGCAACTCGGAGGCTCTTATCACACTGCGCCGCTGCGCATCCGATGAGCGTTGGCGCATGCGGGAAGCTGTGGCAATGGCTATGCAGCGGGTTGGTGAGGCGGATATGGCTGCACTGCTGGCAGCCATCCAACCCTGGAGCCGCGGGAATGCATACGAACAGCGGGCTGCTGCAGCCGCGATTTGCGAACCGCGTTTGCTGCATGAGCCGCATTATGCCCGTGCTGCTCTGGACCTTCTGGATTCCATAACCGAGTCTCTTGCCGGGACGGAAATCCGGACCGGCGATGATTTTGCCGCTCTGAAGAAGGGGCTTGCATATTGCTGGAGTGTAGCGGTCGCTGCCCTGCCTGAGGTGGGAAAAACAACGATGCAAAAATGGCTGGCGTCAAGCGACAAGGATGTGCGATGGATCATGCGGGAAAATTTAAAGAAAAACCGCCTGATCAAAATGGACCCGGTGTGGGTCGACAGTATGCGGATTTCGCTCGGATAACCAGGCCAAGTGGATCAGCCTGAATAGCCGCTTCCTCTGACGGTTTGGATGAAAAATAACCCGGGTAAATAGGCTTGATTCACGACCTCGGGCAAGAACCTGTCCGGGTGAACCCTTGACAAGAACCTCATAATTCTATATAATGAGTGAGTAGTCATTCATTTATGAATGTGGAGGGGATTTATGGTTCGAGAACTCAGCCCGGAAAAACGTGAACGATACCTGTCCACTGCCCTGCGGTTATTTGCCGCCAACGGTATTCAGGGTACTTCCACCGCAGATATTGCCCGACAGGCAGGTACTGCCGCCGGGACACTGTTCCTTTACTTCCCCACCAAGCAGGATTTGATCAACGAGGTAGTGATCTGGATCAGCCGGATGGAAGGAGACTGGATAAAAAGTCTGCTCCGCCCGGAGCAAACGGTGCGCGAGGTATTCTTCACCATCTGGGATGGCTCGATCCGCTGGCTGCTGGACCATCCGGATGCCAGCAAAATCACCCAGCTGGTTCAGGTTGCCGGTGTGGTGCCGCTTGAGATTGTCCTGGAAACCGCCCGGAGCTTCAGCTTTTATTACGAAACGATAAACCGTGCCCTGTTGCAGGCAGAAATCAAACCCCTCCCGGTTGAACTAGTCGGCGGATTCCTTTATCAAGGGATCGCTGCCAGCGTGAATCACATCCAAAACAAGGGCGGGCTGGCCAATGCTGCAGATGCCATCCAACAGGGGTTTGACATCTTCTGGGACGGGGTTCGGGCAAGATAGATTTGTGTTAAGGGAGTCGAAATGGATCGAAGAATTATTCTCACGGGGGTGTTGTTTGCGGTGATCCTGGCATCAGGTCTGATCCTCAGCCGGAACGGGAAACCGTATTCGATGGTTTTATTCAACGTTCACAAACTGGCGGCACTCGGAGCAGCAGTATACCTTGCGGTGACGGTGATCCGCATTCAGCGCATGGCTCCGCTTAGCGGAGCTGCCTTAGCCGTCTGGATTGCCTGTGCGGTTTTCTTCGTAATTCTGGCAGCCAGCGGCGGCGTGGTTAGCGCAGCCAAAAACTACCCGCCTGTCGTCCACACACTTCATCAGCTTACGCCGTATCTGACTGTGGTAGCTACGGGGCTGGGAGTTTACATCACCCTCATCCCAAAGAGCTGACCAATAAACCTTGCCGGAATCGGATTGTTCTTATTCCCTAATTCTGCCATCCGTTCAGGTGAATTCGCTCATTCAGATCAAGTTCCACCTGGGGAATGCGCTGGGCGCTTTCAGCCGGGTAGCCAAGGGCTATCCAGCATGGAATCTCATACCCTTCCGGCAGCCCGAAGAATTCCTTCATAATTTTTCGTTCGGTTTCAAACGGAATACGGGTAACCCCAAAGATCCCTTCCGCCGCTGCCGCCACCAGGATATTCTCGATGCAAGCCCAGATGGATGCAAAAGCGTTCAATGCAGATAAGTCCTTTGGTTTCAGCAATATGCCTGGCTGTAGAAAACAGGGAATGAGC
>CAYPJS010000194.1:0-2761 GCA_964411135.1 uncultured Anaerolinea sp. | reverse complement strand
GCGGTGTTGACCAGGTACACCACCTCGAACTGCAGACCGGCATCCGTGTAACTCTGCAGGTGCGCGCGGTCGAAGGCAGCATTCTTCTGCGGCTCGATAACCTGGCGCAGCAGCTGCGGTACGCGTTCCACCACCTCGGGCGGCGTGCTGTAATCCAGGCGCAGCGTGAATACCACCCGCCGCTCCTCCATGCGTTTGTAATTGCGGATGCGGCTCGAGAGCAGGTCGGAATTGGCGAAGATCACCTGTTCGCCGCTGATCGAGCGCACGCGCGTGCTCTTGAGTCCGATGTGTTCGACCGTGCCCACGAACTCCCCCACTGCGATGCTGTCGCCGATCACGAAGGGCTTGTCCAGTGCAATGGTCAGCGACGAGAACAGGTCGCCCAGGATGTTCTGCACCGCCAGCCCGACCGCAATCCCGCCGATCCCCAGCCCGGTGATCAGGCTGGTAATTTCGACGTTTGGCAGGTTGTCCAGCCCCACCAGGATGATCAGAGTCCAGACGATGACCTTGGCGACGATCCCCAGCGCATTGAGCGTAGCCTGGCGCCCGGCGTCGTCTTTGGCATCCTGCCGGATGCGGCGCGCAATCCAGTGCTCCACCAGCGCCACAATCCATAAGCCAGCCTGGTAAAGGAGGATGAACATGACCGCAATTCGCAGGGTGGACTGCCAACCCGGGCGCAGAATCAGCCAGCGCGACCCGATCCAGACCGCAACCGCAGCAATGAACACACCGCGCGTATCCCGCAGTAAACGACTCAGAAGCGAAATACCCGGCAGCGAGGACCGTTCAGCCAGCAGCTTGAACCGCCGCCGCAGGATGCTGCGCAGGATATACAAAACCAGGAACGAGGTCAGCGCGACCCCTATCGCCAGCAGCCAGCTGCTTAATAAATTTCCCAGAATGATCTGATTAATGGTGCCCATCTGTTCTCCGTTCAGGAAGAATCTACGCGTATTTTACCCCAGGAAAGCGGCTGCTGCGGGTCTTGACAAAATCAACCCCGGCTATATAATTAGCGGCACTAATAATTAGCACAACTAAGTAAAACAGGAAGAATGATGGAAGCGACCATAACCCAGATCGAATCCGGCGCAGTGGATGCGGAGACCACCGAATTCTATGAGCTCGCCTACCGGCTGAGCCATTACGCGCGCCGCCAGATGCACCTGGCGCTGGCAGCCCACAACCTGACACCGCCGCAGTACGCCGTACTTAAAATTGCCTCAAAAAGTCCCGGGGGCATCTCGGTGACCGACCTGGCAGAGGCGGCTGGCATGTTGCTGCCCACCGCCACCGGCATCCTGAACCGGCTGGAGGAGCGCGGGTTGGTGCTGCGGCAGCGCAGCCCCCTCGACCGGCGCACCCAGCTCGTCACCGTCACCCCGCCGGCGCTGCTGATCTTGAAAGAATTCGAACAGCGCACGCGTGAAAGCATCAAAACCTTGCTGGCAAAGGTCAACCCGGTGGACCGGCAGTTCCTGCTGCGTGTCCTGCGCGACCTGACGGCCAAATTTACATTCCCGGAATAATAAACATCGAAGAGGATCGACGCATTGAAGAAAAACCGGAACATCGCCATTTTATTTTTTACCCTGGTCGTTATGATGATGGGTTTTGGCATGATCATCCCGATTATGCCGTTTTACATCGAGTCGCTGGGCGCCAGCGGCACCACCCTTGGCGGGCTGATGGCGGTCTTTTCCGCCATGCAGTTCGTCTTTTCGCCTATCTGGGGCGGGCTATCGGACCGCTACGGGCGCAAAAAGTTGATTGTGCTCGGGGCAGTCGGGAACGCCATTGCCATGGCCATCTTCGGCTTCGCCAACCATATCTGGGTGATGTTTCTCTCGCGTGCCCTGGCAGGCACGCTTTCTTCGGCTACCCTGCCGACCGCCATGGCCTACATCGCAGACAGCTCGGACGAGAAGAGCCGCGGCGGCGGCATGGGCATCATCGGGGCGGCTATGGGCGTGGGCATGGTGCTAGGGCCAGGGCTGGGCGGCTGGCTGGGTGAAATTGACCTCTCGCTGCCGTTCTTTGTCGCCTCGGGACTGTCATTGGTCTCGATGTTGATGGTTTTGTTCCTTCTGCCGGAGTCACTGCCAGTCGAGAAACGGGATCTGCAGGCAAAAGCCTCCGGGCCGCAGCTGCGAACGCTCTGGGCTGCCCTCACCGGTCCGCTTGGCTTCCTGATGGCGTTGTCCTTTATGGTCTTCTTCGCCCTGGCCAACTTTGAGGGCGTTTTCGGGCTGTATGCGCAGTACCGCTTTGATTTCAACACGCGCCAGGTTGGCACGGTCATGATGGTGGTGGGATTGGTGTCGGCGGTGGTGCAGGGGCTGCTGACCGGGCCGGCTACCAGCCGCTTCGGCGAGGAGCGCATCATCCGCTGGTCGCTGTTGGGCAGTGCGGCCGGGTTCGCGGTGATGCTGCTGGCGAAGGACATGGGATCCATCATGCTGACCACGGGTTTCTTTGTTTTGATGAATTCCATGCTGCGTCCGGCCATTGCCTCGAGCATTTCGTATAAAGCCGGCAGCCAGCAGGGTGCCTGGATGGGGATCAGCAACTCGTTCAACAGCCTGGGGCGTGTGGTGGGCCCGCTGTGGGCGGGCATGTTGATTGACGTGAACCTGATCTTCCCGTACCTGAGCGGCAGTCTGATCATGCTGCTGATCTACATCGCCAGCATGATCTGGTTAAAACCTGCCTCGCGGGCTGTAAAGCCGGTCAACCCGGTCGCTGCCAGCGA
>CAYPJS010000193.1:0-21630 GCA_964411135.1 uncultured Anaerolinea sp. | reverse complement strand
GAGTCGATGATTTTATGAGTATTCAAGCTATTTTCTTCGATTGTGGTGGCACCCTGGAAACTTACCGTCAGACGCGGGAACTCCGCATCGGCAAGGTGTTTCTTCTCAGGGAGTGTCTCGGACGGGTAGGCGTCGCAGTTGATTGGAGCGATGAGCAGCTGGTAGAGGTTATCGAACGCGGGATGGCTGCCTATTATGCCTGGAATTATGCTTCCAACATCGAATTACCAACCGCGGAAGTCTGGACACGTTTCCACCTCAAGAGTTTGAACCTGCCTCTCTCTGTTCTGACACCCATTAGCGAAGACCTGGCGTTCATCTACGAAACGCAGCTTTATATTCGCGAAATGCGGCCTGAAATACCCGAGGTTTTGGAACAGATCAAGGGAATGGGGCTGAAAATCGGAATCGTAAGCAACACGTTAAGTTTAAAACAGGTTGATCACAGCCTGCGGTCGTATGGAATTACTGATTTCTTCGATCCGGTTGTGCTTTCATCCGTTTATGGGCGGCGTAAACCCGACCCATCGATTTTTTATAATGCCGCACGACAGGCGAACGTCCCGACCGGAGCCTGCGTTTTCGTGGGCGATATGATCAATAAAGATGTTTACGGAGCCAGGCGGGCCGGGTTCAAGACAGCCGTTCAAATTCTTCACCCCTACACCCGTGATTTAGAGCCGTTGTTGGCTGTTCCGGATGCAATCATCAGCAATATGCAGGAATTAATCCCGATTTTGGAAAGTTTAACCACGACCGAAACCCGGGCTCAAGCCGTATCCAGTAAAAAACCTGTAAAAGCATTCTTTTTTGATGCTGGCGATATTCTATATTACCGCCCACAGAAGGATAAGAACTTACAGCAATTCCTTGCGGACAAGTCCATATTCCCGGTTAAGGATTTTGAGCGCGAAGTCAAGTGCCTGAAAGAATTGGCATTTTCGGGTAAAATGCGGCGTCTCGACCTTTATGATCGCATTCTTCGCATGTACGGGATCAACGACCCGAAACATATCGCTGACGGAATTGATGCCATGCGCATGGATGATAACGCCGTGGAGATATTCGAAGGGGTGCCGGAAACGATCCTGCGCTTGAAAGAAATGGGTTTTTACCTTGGCATCATCACCGATACAGCCATGGCTTTTTCAAAAAAGCTTGCCTGGTTTGAGCAGCGCGGTTTTGGACACGTTTGGGACTCAGTTATCAGCTCAAAGGAAGTTGGAGCGCGAAAACCGTCTCCGCTCTTATACCGAATGGCATTAAATCAGGTGGGTGTTCAAGCCTGCGAGTCGGTTTTTGTAGGTCATAAGGCTACGGAGCTGGATGGCGCACGAAAAGTTGGCATGAAAACTGTTGCCTTCAACCGCGAGCCGGATGCTAAGGCCGATTTCTATATAAATGAGTTTCATGAATTATTAGAATTATCTTATGTCACTGCATAAAGGGTTAATATTGGGCAAATTTTTATGAGACCAAACATCGAAGCGATTTTATTTGATATTGGCGGGACTCTGCGGGCAAATCAATCTACCGGGGGACGCGACCTTTCAAGCATCCGTAAGCTGCAGGCATGCATCGGCGATCAAAGGGATCCACTTGATTTTGCGGATTTGATCCGCTGCCGTGAACTTGAGTACCGGAAATGGGCACAAAGAAGCTTGCTGGAGTCCACCGAGGTGGAATTGTGGACGAAGTACCTGCTGCCTGATTACCCCGCGGACCTTATCCAAAAAAATGTGATGGCCCTTAATGGGTACTGGCGGGAATCGCAGTTGAATAAAATCCTGCCGGACGCGGTCGATACTATTCGGTCCCTTTCAGATCGCGGATATAAGCTGGGAATTATTAGCAACACAACCACATCCATTGAAGGCCCGACACTCATCCGTGAAAACGGGATCGAGAGCCTGTTTAAAACATTAATCCTTTCAACTGTATTTGGCCGCCGAAAACCACACCCCTCGATATTTCTGGAAGCAGCAGAGCAAATTGGCGTTCTTCCAGAACACTGTGCTTATGTCGGAGACCAACTTTCACGCGACCTGATAGGTCCTCGCCAGGCAGGGTATGGCGAGGTGGTAATTATCGACATCCGGGGGTATGACCTTCAAGGTACCTTGCCGGATGACGATATTGCACAGAATAATTGCATTTCTGCAATGGAACCGGATTTCAAGATCCAACACTTGTCTGAGCTCTTGACTCTCTATCCGGATGCCAACCATCACGAACCAAAAAAATTCCAGCCAGTTCAGTTATATGACGCCGCCTTATCCACAATGTGGGGGGTTGATCAACGTATTCCATTTAATCAAACTTTCGAAATAGGGCGTAAGGTTGGTTTTGCACGCTTCGAGCTGAATCATGCGGTTACGCCGCAATTGTTTGAGCAGTGGGACAAAAACCGATTTTACATTGGTACGGTCCACGACCCCTGTCCGGCTGTATTCCTGAACAGCGATATTAAAAGGTTGGATTATCAAATCTCCTCGCTGGATGAGCGCTGCCGGATCAAAGGCGTGGACATGGCAAAACGGACGATCCAGGTCGCCTGTGAGCTTGGGGCGCGTTCCGTCGTGCTGCACCCAGGAATGATTCAATGCGATGACAACCTTGAACGGCGTTTGAGGGAAATGTATCGAAAGGGACATAAAGCAACCCGGGATTATGCAGATCTTAAGCTGGAACTGGTCTTGCACCGGAAAGCGGTAGTTGCGCCGTACTTCGATCAGGTGGTAAAAAGCATGAAGGAGCTGATCGAATTCGCCAGACCAACGGGCATTGAGCTTGGCCTGGAAAACCGGTATCATTATTATGACATCCCTTTGATCGACGAAATGCAGATCCTTCTGGATCTGTGCACCGAGGACTGGTACGGTTTCCAATACGACTGTGGTCATGCCCAGACTCTGGAAGCGTTAGGCTTTGTCAGCCATGAAGAATGGTTGAAGCGTTTCGGGCAGCGGATAATCGGTACACATTTACACGATGTAATCGGAATTCAAGATCACCAGATGCCAGGCATTGGCGAGGTCGATTTTGCGATGATCGCCTCCTATCTGCCAGTGACTGCTCACCGCACCCTGGAACTCTCATCGAATTTATCTCCTGATGATCTCAGAAAATCCCTGGATGTATTGGCTGATGCCGGATGCATCCAAAGAATATAAGAAAATAAGAGCGAGGGAAAATCAATGCTGAAGGTATTTAATAAGCGCAGGAACGTCTTTATCACACTCATCCACCAGCAGGCAGGAATCACTCTGGAGGCGATGGATATCCTCAAGGAGTATTTCTCCAACCCCAGCGACATGCTGGCAGGCAACCTGACTGCAAAAGAAAAGGAAGCCGACGAAGCGCGCCGTATCTTGATTGACGAACTCAACCGGACCTTTGTCACGCCTTTCGACCGCGAGGATATTTTCGCCCTTTCGCGCGCCATCGATGACGTGCTGGACTACGCGTACAGTACCGTCAATGAGATGGTCATCTTCAAGGTTGAAGCGACCCCCTACATGGTCCGAATCGCATCGCTGCTGCGGGATGCCGCATTTGAACTGCTGCAGGCAGTGGATCGTTTGGAGAAGAATCCAAACGTTGCTTCCGAACACGCTCAGCGGGCCAAGGCTCTCGAAAACAAGGTGGAAGATATCTACCGTGAGGCACTGGCGGATCTATTCAGCACAGCCATCGACCTTGAGCACATGATTCTGATCTTTAAACTGCGCGAGGTTTACCGTCACCTGAGCAACGCTGCCGACCGCGGGGACGAAGCCGCAAACGTCCTGGCTGATATCGTTGTAAAAATCACATAATCGATCAGGGTGAGCATGCCAATCATATTAATTGTCATTATTGTCCTTGCGCTCGGCTTTGATTTCCTGAATGGGGTACACGACTCCAGTAATATTGTTGCCACCATGATTTCATCGCGGGCAATTCGCCCTCGACTGGCATTGGCGATGACTGCATTAGCCGAATTTTGTGGGCCATTTATCTTTGGCGTTGCGGTTGCGAACACTATCGGGTCTGAAATTGTCCAATCGGAAACCATTAATTTGAATGTTATCGTGGCAGCATTGATAAGCGCTATCACCTGGAACATTCTGACCTGGCTTCTGGGAATTCCAAGCAGCAGTTCGCATGCATTAATTGGTGGGATTATTGGGTCGGTCGTTATTGGGGCAGGTTTTGAGGCTATTAAGATGGCAGGGGTCCTTAAAGTGCTCCTCGTCCTCTTTATCTCTCCTATAATCGGATTTGTTGCCGGATGGATTATTGCTAACTTGGTTTATTTACTCTCCTGGAAAGCCACGCCCAGGGTCAACGGAGTGTTCAAAAAACTGCAGATTATTACAGCTTTGAGCCTGGCTTTGAGCCATGGAACAAACGATGCTCAAAAAACCATGGGTATTATCACGTTAGCGCTGTTAATAAGCGGACAAATACCCACTTTTGTAGTGCCACCGTGGGTGATTTTCATGTGTGCAGCTGCGATTGCTATTGGTACCTCGGTAGGTGGATGGCAGCTTATTCGTACGCTGGGTTCAAAGTTTTATAAAATTCGGCCTGTTCACGGATTTTCAGCACAGATTACCTCTGCAGCAGTTATTCTGACCGCATCTTTAATTGGCGGACCAGTCTCCACTACCCAGGTTGTGAGCACTGCCATCATGGGGGTGGGCGCCGCTGACCGCGTGAATAAGGTCCGCTGGGGTGTGGCAGGTGAAATCCTTTCCGCCTGGTTATTTACCATCCCGTCCACTGCTCTTCTGGCAGCCGGAATTTACTGGCTCATCGAAAATGTCGTTCCTTTGATTTCAACCTGGTTCTAAGGGATTAACCAATTCTTATGAAACATTACGATGTCATTTGCGCAGGGAATTACACCAAAGACACCATCATCACCCCCGATGGCACCCGTTATGTTGACGGGGGCGGTATGAACTATGCTGCCCATGCCGGTAAAAGGCTTGGGATTAAACCGGCCGTGGTCACACGACTGGCAAAAGATGATAATCATGTTGTGGAAGCACTCCAGCACGCAGGGATCGACTGTTTCCCGGTTTATTCCCCATATTCCACATTAATGACCCTCGAATATAAAACGCATAATGTTGATCAGCGCAATCTATACGTCAAGCGTGTTGGAGGGACCATCCAGGCTGACCATCTTGACGGACTAACAGCAAATGCAATTGTCGTCAGCCCGAGTCTGCGCGGCGAGGTTGAACCCGAGTTCTTTGAAATAATGAGAAAACGCGCTGGAGTAATCCTGGCAGCGGATGTGCAGGGATTTGTGCGGGTGCTGCGCGGCGAGACACTGGTCTATGAGCCGTGGGATGCGATGGGCAGAGTCCTCGTCAACATCGATATTCTCAAATCAGATGCGGTCGAGGCTGAATACCTGACCGGCAAAACCGACATCGAAGAAGCGGCGCGGGTGTTTGCCGGGTTTGGTGCGAAAGAAATCGTTTTAACCCACCGGGACGGAGTCCTGATTCATGCCCGAGGGGAATTCCATCATTTCCTGTTCCATTCAGAGTCAATGGCAGGCCGCAGCGGACGCGGCGATACTTGCCTTGGTTCGTATGTGGCAAAACGTTTGAGCCTGCCCCCACGTGAAGCCGGCATGTGGGCGGCTGCGGCTACAAGCCTGAAGGTTGAGAAAATTGGTCCCTTCAACCGGCCAATTTCGGAGGTTGAAGCCTTCATCCAGCGGTATTATGCTAATGGACACGTTTGAGGAAGCCCAGACTCGGATTACCAACGAGCGTGTTCGGCTTTCAAATTGCTATCCCTCAATCTGGCAGATGATAATCGAAGACTGGAGTCAACCCTCAGGCGAGGATTGCGCCTGGTTGACTTACTCTGCCAATTACCTGCTGCGGACAAACGGTATCCGCTGGGCGGTGGATCCTTTCCAGTTGAAGGCGCGGATGCCTTCGGCTCCCGAAGTAGATGTTTCAAACAGCCTGCAGCAGTTATCGTTCGTTCTTTTGACGCATATCCATGCTGACCATTTTGACGCTGGTTTGATTAAAGCGTTATCCGGCAGTCCGATCCGCTGGGTCGTCCCTGAATTCCTGCTGCCGGAGGTCACGGCATTGGGGGTCCCTGACCACTCCATAACGCTGGCAGCCCCCGGGGACGAGATCGTGATTGACGGCAGCCGTATCCTGCCATTTGACGGGCAGCATTTCCACACTGGTAAAAAAGGGGTCATTCACGGTGTGCCGGAAATGGGTTACCTGGTCGAACAAAACGGAAAGCGCTGGTTGTTTCCCGGCGATACACGAACGTTTGATCGGTCTCGGATTCCGCAGGTTGGGCCGGTGGATGCGGTTTTCGCACATTTATGGCTGGGCCGCAATCGCGCCCTGGAAGGGCAACCACCTTTACTGGAAGAATTCTGCCAGTATTTTTCAGCTATCGACTCCCGACGAATCGTCATTACCCATTTGCATGAGGTCGGGCGTGACGCCAGGGATTATTGGGAACGGCGGCATTTTCAGCTTGTTCAGGAAAGGCTCGCACAGATCAGACCTGATATTCAGGTGAGCTTCGCATTGACCGGGGATTCGGTCCAATTTACCCGTTTTTGATTCTCACTCTGAAATTTTCATGATAATCATCCTCGATATCCAGGCTTTTTCATAAGCACGTTTGTGAGATAATGCCCAAGGGCAACCTTTAAACCATGTCAGCGGATAAACCTGCCATCCCACTCGCAACATTTCACCCGACCTCCGAACCGATCTTGAAGGTCCTGTGGCGGGTTTACGGCTACCTCCGCCCCTATTGGAGACAAACTCTGGGGGCGTATTTATCCCTGCTGGTAATTCTTGCGCTCAACACCGTAATCCCTAAATTCATCGGTTGGATTATTGATACTGGAATTGAGGGCAATCAGCCCACAGTACTGACCTGGTCTGTGCTTGCGCTCTTAGGGTTGACGCTGATAAAAGGGGTATTGAACTACATCGAAGGCACGCAGAGTGAAATTGCTTCTCAAAATGTTGCCTTTGACCTGCGCAACGCCATCCAAAAGAAGCTGACCCAGCTCTCCTTTTCCTTCCACGACCAGACTGAAACCGGAGAACTTTTATCACGCGCTGTGCAGGATGTGGAACGCATCCGCTTCCTGACGGGCCGGGCTACTGTCCGGCTGATGGAGGGAGCTGGCTTGCTCGTTGTCACCGCCATCGTGATGCTGGTGATGGATTGGCGTCTGGGGTTAATGGTCCTGGCGACCATGCCGCTGCTGGTTTATCGGGCCCTTTATTTTGGCAACCGGTTCCGTCCGCTATCCTTGTTAGTGCAAAAGCAACTGGCCGTCTTGACCACTGCCGTCGAGCAAAACCTGAGGGGTACCCGCGAAGTCAAAGCTTACGTTCAAGAGGATGCGGAGATCGAACGGTTTGCCAGAGAGAACAACAAGTGGTTTGATCTCTCCACGCGTTCGGCACAAATGCAGGCTGTCAATCTGCCGCTGCTTTTCCTGATTGCCAACATGGGCACCATTGCCATAATTCTCTTTGGCGGCTCCCAGGTTATCAAGGGTCAGATTTCCATCGGCGAAATTATCGCTTTCATCACGTACCTGGGACAGTTGATTGAACCGGTGCGCCGGCTGGGTATGATCATCCCGGCAGTTGCAATCGCTGGTTCTGCCGCTGAGCGTATCTTCGACATTCTTGACACCGTTTCCGAGGTAAAAGATGAACCCGACGCCCGGCCATTGCCGATCATCCAGGGTGCCGTCAAATTCGAGCATGTGTCTTTCAGCTACGGGACAAGGAAGGTGTTAAGCAATATTGATTTTGAGGTCCAGCCGGGTCAGACCATTGCACTACTTGGGTCGACCGGGTCTGGAAAATCGACCATTATCAGTCTGATCCCGCGTTTCTATGATCCCACCGAGGGACGGATCCTGGTCGATGGCATGGATATCCGAGAAGCCGTTTTGCAATCGCTGCGCAGCCAGATTGGCATTGTTATGCAGGATGCAACTCTGTTTGGCGGGACCATCCGCGAAAATATTGCATTCGGCGTGGACCACGCAACCCAGGCACAAATCGAGCAGGCTGCCCGGGCGGCGCAAGCACATGAATTCATCATCCGTAGTTCTCATGGGTATGACACACGCATCGGTGAACGGGGGGTCACGCTCTCAGGCGGTCAACGCCAGAGGCTGGCAATAGCCCGGGCATTGCTATTTGACCCAAAAATCCTCATCCTGGACGATGCGACAGCCTCAGTGGATGCAGAAACCGAACACCTGATCCAGCTTGCATTCCAGAACTTGATCAAAGGTCGGACGACCTTTATCATTGCACACCGGCTCAGTACGGTCCGAAATGCTGATTCCATTCTGGTGATGGAAAAGGGGCGCATCAGTGCCTCCGGTACGCATGAAACTTTGTTGAAAACTTCACGGTTGTATGCAGAAATTTACAACCGTCAATTAATGCGCAGGGACGGTGAAACATGAGTTTTTCGATCGGCAGTGTTTCACCAGGGATGGGTCCGCGGGATGCCCTCGACCGTTACGGCGGCGCCAACCGTGAGGACACAGGTCAATTTAACCCAAAGGTTATCCGTCGATTACTGGGCTACCTGAAACCGCACAAATGGAAAATGATTGCGGCTCTGGTTTTGACGCTTGCGGAATCTGGTCTTACTCTGGTTACACCTTACCTGACCAAGGTCGCCATCGATCAATACATTACTCCGGGAGATCAACAAGGGCTCTGGCAAATTGCGGGAATCATCGCCCTGTCCTTTATCGGCCTTTTCCTCGTGAGTGCCGGTGAGCGCTATCTGCTTTCATGGGTTGGGCAAAAAGTACTGGCAAAAATCCGGAGCGATCTCTTTCGGCATCTGCAGCGCCTGCAGCTGGGTTATCACGACACACATATTGTCGGAGTGACCGTCTCCAGGGTTATGAACGATGTGGCGGAAATAAATGAACTCCTTTCTCAGGGCGTGATTACCCTTGTGGGTGATTTGATCGTTTTGATTGGAATCATAATTATCATGCTCACCATGAGCCCCCGCTTAGCGCTCATCACATTCATTGTGCTGCCATTGATCGTACTTGCCACCTGGATCTTCTCGCATTATGCACGCCGTTCCTTCCGTGAAACCCGTTCCAAGATTGCCGCAGTGGTTGGTGATCTGGCTGAGGATATCAGCGGCATGCGCGCCATCCAAGCTTTTGCCCAGGAAAAGGCATCGCACGAGCGATTTGAACGAGTAAACCGCGAAAACCGTAAAGCCTACATCAATGCCATGACGCTCTCATTTATTTTTCTGCCCGCTGTGGAATTTCTGGGCATGCTGGCAACCGCCATTGTTTTATGGTTTGGGGGCAGGTCTGTGCTTTCGGGTACGGTAACCCTGGGCGTAATGGTTGCTTTTCTTTCATACGTAACGCGTTTTTTCCAGCCCATACTGGAAGTCAGCCGTCTTTTCACGACTTTCCAATCTGCTATGGCGGGTGGGGAACAGGTGGTCAAGTTGTTGGACACCCCAATTGAAATTAGAGACCAGGAGGGTGCCAGTGATATGCCAGCTATTAACGGAAAGGTCGAATTTGACCATGTTACTTTCCGTTATGGGCCAGATGCCCCGGTGGTTATCAGTGATGTCAGCTTTACTATCCAACCCGGGAAAACCGTAGCTCTGGTAGGGCCGACCGGTGCTGGTAAAACTTCCATCGCGAACCTGGTTACCCGTTTTTATGACATTCAATCCGGGGCGATTCGGATCGATGATATCGATATCCGCGATGTTAGGCTGGATTCTTTAAGAAGGCAGGTGTGTGTGGTCTCGCAAGAACCTTTCCTGTTTCCGCGGACACTCGAAGAAAATATCCGCTATTCAAAACCTGACGCAACCCTTGAGGAAGTTGAGGATGCAGCCCGCCAAGCGAATGCCCACGATTTCATCAGTGCATCCCCGGATGGATACCAAACCCGCGTCCAGGAGGGCGGCGTCAATTTGTCCGTTGGGCAGCGCCAACTGATCAGTATGGCTCGGGCTATTTTGGCCAAACCGCGAATTCTGATCCTGGACGAGGCTACAGCTAATATTGACACAGTGACTGAGGTTAATATCCAACGTGCGCTGGAGAGGTTGCTGGAAGGGCGTACTGCAATCGTAATTGCCCACCGCTTGAGCACGGTGCGCAATGCAAATTGGATCTATGTGCTGGAGGGTGGAAAGATTGTTGAGCAGGGCAACCACAAAGACCTATTGGCAGGTGGGCAGTTGTATGCCCAACTTTATGCCCGGCAGTTTACAACATTGAAATAATCGAACACATTAATTTCTGCTGGTAAAATTTTTATAAAGTTGATTAAATTTATAAAAGATAATACAATCTAGATACTGTTGATGATTGATCTATCTTGAAAATCGTTTTTATTAACATTATTTTCGAAGCAAATTGTATTTGACTTTTCATATTTCAAACTCCGGCAACAACACCGTTCTTTAATCTACAGCTTTTGCCGGACCCGAAGGCTGATGCCTCTGTTATGTAACTGATGAATTGGATGACACAGTAATATTAAGGAGATTTGCCATTATCTAACCTGCAATTTAATAAACCTTACTGGTCACTATCCTGATCGCCAACTGATTGGCGATGATGTCAGCAACTTACGAAAAGGAGGTGATATCCTTCGACTGATCAATCCGATGAACTGCCGGAGTAACATTCAGGTAAGTGTAACTAGATTGGAGGAAAAGATGCAAAAGTTTTGGAAGATTACGGCGGTCCTGATGCTGGCTGTGTTAATTTTGGCCGCCTGCGGGACCCCAGCTGCAACCACCGAAGTGCCAATGGAAGAACCTACCGCTACGACGGCACCAATACAGGAACAACCAACTGCTGAGGTCGCAGCCCCTGCTGAAATGTGCATGGGCGCTCAACCCGGTGATGAGGTAACTCTGCTGTATCAATGGTCAGGTCAGGAAGAAGAACGCCTGAACCAGATCTTACAACCCCTGGTCGATACCTGCGGAATCGTATTCACCCCCGAGTCGACCCGCGACCAGGCTGTGCTGGACACCCGTGTCCAGGCTGGAACACCGCCAGATATCGCCTTTTGGAATGTGACCCAACTTGTGCAGTACCAGGAACAACTCAAGGTCATGTCAGACCTTGGCGCAAGTGAAGATGCCTACATTCCTGGCGCTATCGATCCAGGCGTGATTGATGGACGGTGGGTTGGTCTGCCGGTTAAATCAGATATCAAAACGATCATCTGGTACAGCCCGGTAAACTTTGAAGCGTTTGATTACGCGATCCCGACCACCTGGGATGAATTGGATGCTCTAGTTGAGAAGATGGTTGCCGACGGAAACGTGCCGTGGTCAATGGGTATGGAATCTGGCGATGCAACCGGCTGGACTGGTTCAGACTTTCTCCAGGATATCCTCCTGGTTAAGCAGGGTCCGGAATATATTTTCGGACTTATCGACGGCTCGATTCCCTACAATGATGCAGGCGTGAAAGAAGCCTATGAAATCTACGGGAAATGGGCTTCAGATCCCTTGTACACCGTCGGCGGAGCGGAAGGCACCCTGTCGATTGGTTTCAATGATGCCATTTTGAAGGTCTTCTCGGATCCGCCGGAAGCCTTCATGGTCAAGCAATCCGGTTTTGCTGGCGGTACTGTCACCACGCAGTATCCTGATTATGTCTTCGGCACCGACTTTGATTTCTTCGTAATTCCCGGTGCCAAAGGCTTGCAGGGTGGTTCTGACTGGATGATGGCCTTCAGTGATGAACCGGCTGTCAAAGCTCTGGTTTCCTACCTGTCGTCACCGGCTGGCGGCGAAGCCTGGGCTAAGGCTGGCTTTGACCTTTCACCGAATAAGGCTGCGGCTGGTTTCTATACAGACGAAGCCTTAATAAAGAAAGCCGAAGCATTCTATTCGGCTGAAGGATTTACTCCTGATCTGGGCGACACCATCCCCGGCGGCTTTGGCAGCGCTGAATGGACCGCCATTGTCGATTACCTGAATGGCGGTGATCTGGATGCTGCATTAGCACCGGCTGCGGCTGCTCAGGCAGAAGCACTGGCACAGTAACACAGGGTTTAAGAACGAGCAGAGGCGGCGCAAGCCGCCTCTGCCTGCAAAGCAGAAAAAGTCCGCAGGCGGGAGATACAATCTTTTAAATAACGGAGGAGGTTGGTATGGCACGACCCATCCCGAATATCATGAAGCAGGGAAAGCTGGCGCCCTGGTACTATTTGACCCCAGCTTTAATCGTTATGATTTTTTTCATCGTATATCCTATGGTTAATACGATTCAGTTGAGCTTCCTGAATAAGGACGGCTCGGCTCCCGTATCAACCACCTGCGTTGAGGGGAAACCTTGTTGGGGGGCCCTTGAAAACTACAGGTACGCCCTAACAGCAGAATTCAATACCACATCCATTGCTGGGTTCTGGGAATCGTTCTGGACGTCATCCTACGGGAACACTATCAAATGGATTATTTTTATGGTTGTCGGAACAGTCGTACTGGGGCTGTTGTTCGCCAAATTAGTAGATGGAATTAAACAGGAAGCCCTGGCAAAATCTATTTTGTTTATGCCAATGGCGATTTCCTTCGTTGGAGCCGGTGTTATCTGGAAATTCGTCTACAATTTCGGCACTTCGCAAGTCCAGGTGGGGCTGGTGAACGCCATTATCACCAGTCTGGGCGGGAAGGCGGTTTCCTTTCTCACCCAACCCATTCTCAACACCTATGCGTTGATTGTGGTGGGAATCTGGATTTGGACAGGGTTCTGTATGACCATCCTTTCCTCAGCTTTGAAATCCGTTCCCGTCGAAATATTGGAAGCAGCCCGGGTGGATGGCGCAAATGAATGGAAGGTATTTTGGCGAATCACGCTGCCCATTATTATGCCCACCGTCGTGGTAGTTATCACCACCATGGTGATCAATACTCTCAAGCAATTTGACATTGTTTACGTGATGACAGGCGGTAATTACGGCACCGATGTCATTGCCAACCGCATGTATACAGAGATGTATATTAATTTTAATACCGGACGCGGAACCGCTGTGGCGGTCGTACTGGTGATCGCGATCATTCCGTTCATCATCATGAACATCCGCCGCTTTATTGCACAGGAGGAGACGCGATGAAAAAGGAAACCAAGGACAAGGTCAATAAATTCCTTGCGCGCATCCCTAAAGGCGTTTTGATTGCTTTGATGATCATTATCTGGGTGGTCCCAACCTTTGGGCTGTTAATCACGTCCTTGCGGCCAGTACAGGCCATTAACACCAGCGGTTGGTGGACAGCGCTCAATGCCAAGACCGGGTCTGTTGAGTATGCTGAAAATTGTGCCTCCTGTCATGGAGATAATGGTCAGCTGATCGCAACCGCCGACCTGACAAATCCGGAGATCGTTTCCACATTCGACCGTTCCTTAAAACTCCTGGCTGCTTTGAAAAAAGAGTATAACGGGCAGCCGCATATGGGAACCCAGGAAGTTCCAGATACACAATCGGTAGCCAACATTGTGGCTTATCTTAAGGATATTTCCGGCATTGAAGTCCTCCCGCGGTTTACTTTCAACAACTATGTGGATGCCCTGATGGGCTACCGCGGAACGCGCACCTATGCACTGGACTGCGCAGAAGGTACACCGCCATTGGATATCAACTGCAACCTGTCGGATCTGCTCAATCCGCGCGGTATGGGCCGGGCATTTGTGAACAGCCTGATCGTGACCATACCGGCAACGCTGCTGCCAATATTTTTTGCTGCATTGGCCGGCTATGCCTTTTCCTGGTTGGAATTTAAGGGACGGATGCTTTTATTCGCCGTACTGGTTGGCTTGCAAGTGGTGCCCCTGCAAATGACCATGGTGCCAATTTCCCGCGTTTATGCCCAGATGGGCATGAACGGGACATTCTTTGGAGTGTGGCTATTTCACACCGGGTTTGGTATGCCTTATGCCATTTATCTGATGCGGAACTTCCTTGGCTCACTGCCAAGCGACCTGTTTGAATCGGCATATCTGGACGGGGCTTCCCATTGGACGGCCTTTTATAAACTGGCTATTCCATTGGCTATGCCAGCTATTGCATCCTTGGGAATATTCCAGTTCCTGTGGGTTTGGAATGACCTGTTGGTTGCGCTGGTTTTCCTTGGCAGCAGCCGGCCCGTCATGACCTATCAAATCGCGAACATGGTCTCGTCGCTGGGAGCTGGCTGGCATTTACTGACTGCGGCCGCCTTCCTATCGATGCTTCTGCCGATGATTGTGTTCTTCGCTCTGCAGCGCTACTTTGTACGCGGTATGTTGGCTGGAGCTGTCAAGGGCTGATCCAGACCGATTCTCAGGATTTTAAAGGAGTGGTTTTTGCTCGGGGAAAGTCCAATCCGGGGAAAAATCATTCCTTTTTTTCAGAACTATGCTGCATGGAGGATAAAATATGGCGTCAACCCCCTGGTATAAACAGGCAATTTTTTATCAAATCAACCTGATCTCGTTTTTTGATGGTATCGGGACGGGCCGCGGCAACCTCAGGGGATTAACCCAAAAACTTGACTACCTGCAGAGCCTCGGCATTGATTGCTTCTGGTTAATGCCCATTACAAAATCGCCTTTGCGCGATGGCGGCTACGATGTCAGCGATATGTTCTCAATTAACCCCGACTACGGCGACATGGAGGATTTCCGTGAATTGGTCCGTGAAGCCCATAAGCGCGGGCTGCGCATCATGGTCGAGATGATTCCTAACCATACCTCAGACCAGCATCCATGGTTCCAGGCATCCCGCGATCCTTCCCACCCGGAGCATGAGAAGTACAAGGATTATTATGTTTGGAGTAAAACGGACAAGAAATACCAGGAAGCCCGCATCATATTCATCGACTTTGAAAAATCCAATTGGACGTTCGATCCGCTGCGCAGCGAATTTTTCTGGCACCGTTTCTTTTACCACCAGCCCGATCTGAATTATGATAACCCGGATGTCCAGCGGGCAATGATGCGCGTGATCCAGTTTTGGATTGATCAGGGGGCAGATGCCATCCGGGTGGACGCTCCGCCTTACTTAATTGAACGCGAAGGCACCAATTGCGAAAATTTACCTGAATCGCATGCTTATTACAAGCGGCTGCGGAAATTTGTCGAGGCTTATGCGCCGGATACCATGCTGCTGGCTGAAGCCAACCAATGGCCAGAGGATACGCGTGAATATTTTGGGGATGGCGACGAGTTTCACATGAATTTTCATTTCCCCCTGATGCCCCGACTGTTTATGGCGTTGGCTAAAGCTGACCGTACACCGATTGAGCAGATTCTTGCACGAACTCCTGAACTGCCTGAGAGCTGTCAATGGGGAATCTTCCTGCGCTGCCACGACGAATTGACTCTTGAGATGGTGACCCCCGATGAGCGTGAATTCATGTGGAACTATTATGCACCGCAGCCAAGAATGCGGATAAATCTGGGTATCCGCCGCAGACTTGCCCCCTTACTCGAAAATGACCGACGGAAAATCCGGTTGATGCATTCGATATTACTATCGTTTATCGGTTCGCCAGTAATGTATTACGGGGATGAAATAGGCATGGGCGATAATATCGAGTTGGAGGACAGAGACGGCGTTCGTACACCCATGCAGTGGGATGCAAGCCCCAATGCAGGGTTTACCAAAGCACCAGCAGAAAAAATGAAAATTCCGGTTATCTCAGATCCTGTTTACGGCAGCCACAGAGTAAATGTGGCCGCTGCCGAAGCGGATCCTGACTCTCTGTTGCAGTGGCTGCGCAAGGTGATCCGTATTCGCAAGCAGCATCCGGTATTTGGCAGCGGAAAGTGCAAGTTGCTCCCGCTGGATAACAAGCGTGTACTTGTCTATATCCGGGAAGGTTTGGAGGAACGCATCCTGGCAGTGGTCAATTTGTCAGAATCGATTCAGACAATACAGCGTGAAGGTTTGATTGACGGCAGTCTACGGATGATAGATTTGTTGAGCGGACAGGTTTGGCAGCCAGAACAACCGTTACCGTTGCAACCCTACGGCTTTCACTGGTGGAAAATCGAGGATTAAATCCGAGCACTTTTTCGTGTTTCCTGGACCTCTGGCGGTGGGAAAACCAGAGGTCCATTATTTTGATCTTAATTCCGAATGGGCAGCATATCGCCGCGATTAAGGATATTATTTGGATCCAACACCGTTTTGACGGACCGCATTTCCTCGATATCCTGAGGGGTATACATCATTTGGAAGTATCTGCCTTTAATTTTGCCGATCCCATGCTCGGCTGAGACTGTCCCGCCCATGGCAACGGCCATTCGGGCGAACTCTTCAAACAGCGCTTTGCCCTTTTCTAGTTCGTCATGGTTGCGTGGAATAATATTGACATGGATGTGATTGTTCCCGATGTGCCCAAAGGCATACCATTCCAGGCCGGAACCTTCACACGCTGACTTGTAAAAAGTCCAGATATCTTGCAGGTATTTATCCGGTACCGCCATGTCGCTGCCTAACTTGTGGATATCTGGGAAAACCATTTTCTTTTCTGCTACGATCCGGTTGATCATTTCCGGGACCTGATGGCGGAATGCTTTGAACCGTTCCAGGTCGCGCGCTTCAAAGCCAGCCCAGGATTTTGCCATGTCCGATCCTACAGAATTGATCAAAGATTCGAGGCGGGTGATTATTTCATCGTCATTCTCAGGATCGAAATCAAACTCGAAAGATAAGGCTGCTTGTGCAGATAAAGGTATACCACGTGTTTCAAGTGAGTTTCCCGTCGTGGTGGACGGACTGCGCAGTAAACTCAAGGTACTGGTGGAAAAAAACTCTAGATAATCCAGCTGGATATCCTTCTCCTCCCGCAGGGCGATGGTCAAATCGATGGCTTGTTGTTCGGACTCCAGGAATTGAATCATGGATAGCTTTTGTGTACGTTCCAGAACCGCCACTTCAACCCGGGTGATCACCCCCAGGACTCCTTCTGATCCGATAAAAAGGTCAATCAGGTCCATACCGGGTTCAGTAAACAGTCCGGCCGCATTCTTGGTGGAAGGCGGGGTGTAATGCGGAATTCTTAAGGTGGCGCTGCTGCCGTCGCGAAACTTGACCTCGAAAAGCCCATCTGGCGAGGCAAAAAACTTTCCCCGCGGGATATCAAGACATTCCCCATTGGCCAAAACGACGCGTAAACCTCTGATCCATGATCGGGTTGGTCCATACCGAAAAGTGCTGGCTCCCGAAGCATTGGTGGCAACCGTTCCGCCTATTGACGCGCTCATTTCCGTGGGATCCGGCGGGTAGAAAAAATCTGCTGGCGATTGCTGAAATTGTTGAAATTCTGCCTGTGTTTTTGAACCAATCTCGATTGGAAGATCCAGGTTTTTTCGGCTTTTTAGAAAAAGGTCAAGCTGTTTCAGGTTTACCCCTGCCTGGAGCTCGACGCGCCATTCGCGCATTTCCACGTCGAAATGAACGCCAAGAATTTGATTAAAATGTTCCAGTGAGACCAATGCACCAGACATCGGTACGCTGCCGCCGACCAGTCCAGTACGCGCGCCGGCGATGGTTACCGGTGTGGATTGCTGATTCATTCGTTTCAACACTGCGGCCAATTCAGGCTCATTTTTTGGGAAAAATATGGTTTCAAATGAGCCGGAAGTTAATTTTGATTCATCCGAGACATAGTCCGGATAATCCGCTTTTATCTGCATAAAGCCATGGATGCATTTGATGCTTTCATAACTTACTACTGGCAACGCGAGGCTGAGAATTTCATTCATTTTTCACCCATGAAATTGGATAATATCAGTCATCTTATTTTATCATTCGGAACACAATCAGGCTCTTGGTTATTAAATATTGATTTAATGGACAGGGGAGTTAATTGATAACCTAGGTCCCGCCTGGTGAAAAAGACATCGGCGTTAAAGCCGAGTATGACATTGAACCGTAAATACCCGGAAGTTCGGCGGATTGATTTTTAATAAAATATAGATAAGATATATTCATGAAATCGAATATATTGGTGAAACCCCTGGCCGAAGAGTCCATTGCCGATTTGCTGGCATTGGTCGGAAAACCAGCCCGCGTGCAAATTTTGACTGTGATCGGGGAACAGGAAGCATGCGTCTGCCATCTTGAGGCAGCCCTTGGATTGCGCCAGGCGTCGATATCGCAGCATCTGATGGTCCTACGAAAAGGCGGGTTGGTGACCGCCCACCGCGACGGACGTAACATTTTTTACCGCCTGACCAACCCGGAACTTGCAGCGCTGCTCGACCAAATTTCTCAATATGTGGGTGGTGACCGGGCGGCAATGAAGCGGTTAGCAAGCCGGCCAGTGGAAGGGTGCTGCTGTCCGCAGTGTAATCCTGATTTGGATCCCAGGCTGGCCTGTAAACCAAATAAGACAGGCAAAACCTAATCTCGAGAGGACAATTTCATATGGAAAATACCAGTGTCACCAAAAGGCTTTCTTTTTTAGACCGTTATCTTACTTTATGGATTTTCCTTGCCATGGCTGTAGGTGTTGGCCTTGGCTATTTGATACCTGGAGCTGTAGAAGCGTTCAACAAGGCGGTTTCGGTTGGCACAACCAATATTCCGATCGCCATCGGCCTGATCTTGATGATGTATCCACCGCTGGCGAAGGTGCACTACGACGAATTGGGAAAGGTCTTCCGGAATTGGAAAGTTCTGGGGCTGTCACTGGTGCAGAACTGGATTATCGGCCCAATCCTGATGTTCCTGCTGGCGATTATCTTCCTGCGCAGCTATCCGGAGTATATGGCGGGCTTGATCATGATCGGTCTCGCGCGCTGCATCGCTATGGTGATCGTCTGGAACGAGCTCGCCAAAGGCGATACGGATTATGCTGCCGGTTTGGTCGCCTTTAATAGCATCTTCCAGGTCCTGTTCTACAGTGTGTTTGCCTATGTGTTCATTACCGTACTGCCAACCTGGTTTGGTCTTGAAGGGACTGCGGTTCACATCACAATAGGTGAAATCGCGAAATCAGTTTTTATTTACCTCGGTATTCCATTTATTGCGGGTTTTATTACCAACATGGTTCTAACCCGATTAAAAGGGATGGACTGGTATTACAAGACTTTCATTCCAAAAATCAGTCCGGTTACCTTGATCGCCCTGCTATTCACCATCCTTGTGATGTTCTCGCTAAAAGGCAACCTGATCGTGACGATCCCGCTGGATGTTGTTCGGATCGCCATCCCACTGCTGATCTACTTTGTGGTCATGTTCCTGGTAAGCTTTCTGTTGGGAAAGGGGATTGGAGCCAATTATCAACAAACCACCACGCTGGCATTCACTGCTGCGTCCAACAATTTTGAGCTGGCGATCGCGGTGGCAGTAGCAGTGTTTGGCCTTAACTCTGGTCAAGCTTTCGCGGCAGTGATCGGACCGCTGGTCGAGGTGCCGGTGATGATCGGGTTGGTGAATGTAGCCTTCTGGCTGCGAAAACGCCTTTTTAAAGGGCGAAGTGGTACAACTTCTCCGGTTCAGGTCGGCTAGCAAAAACCTTCAGGGCTTCTCCAATTAAGGAGCAGCCCTTTCCGCACTCGATGCGAAAGCAGATTGGGTCCTCAATAAAGATCGATGAATACGGCAGGTTGGTTCTGCCGGAGGAAATTCTTGCACAGTTGGGTCTGTATCCCGGTGGGAGTGCCTCCATCGAAGTGACCGACGAAGGGGTTTGGATTTCCAACCCCGCCGGTTACATCAAGCAGGTGTACGTGGAGGTCACCAATAACTGCAACCTGGAATGCCGGATGTGCATGCGCAAGGTCTGGGATGAGCCGCCAGGATGGATGGAGTCCGACACCTTTGATCGTATACTTGACGGGATCAAATCGATTTCTCCGCTGCCAACGATTTTCTTTGGCGGGTACGGTGAACCATTAGCCCATCCGAGAATTGACCAGATGATCCAAAAGGCGTGCGACGCAGGCGCTGAGGTTGAAATCATCACTAACGGGATTTTACTGAATGCTGAGAAGGCAGCCTTCCTGGTCGAAGCCGTTGTAAAACGGATCTGGGTTTCAATTGACGGAGCCACTCCACACCGTTATGCAGATGTCCGAATGTGGGATGCATTGCCACAGGTTATCGACAACCTAACCCGGTTGCAGGAAATACGCGCCAAAAGTAAATGGCATTTTCCCAGACTTGGAATCGCCTTTGTGGCGATGAAAAGGAACCTCCAGGAGCTGACGGCAGTCATCGAATTGGGACACCAGTTAGGCGCAGATAAAATTTCGGTCAGCAATGTTCTTGCCCACACCGACGAATTGCGGGAAGAAATTTTATTTACGTCCTCCCTAAGAGACGCCGATCGGCAGCCATCGCGTTGGGCAATGGAAATTTCGTTACCCCGAATGGATTGGGCAGAGCAGACCAGTCAAGTTTTAAGTCAACTCTTCCACGGCAATCATGCACTCCGCATAGCCGGACAGGACATTACTTTTGGGATCACACAATGTCCATTTGTGACAAAAGCCAGTCTTTCCGTACGCTGGGATGGATCGGTGAGTCCCTGCCTTCCCCTTCTGCATACACATACAGCCTTCCTTTCCACAACTCAGCGGACGGCGCATTCACACAGCTTTGGGAATATCAACCACCAGGCGTTATTGGACATATGGAATGCCCCCGAATTTCTGGCATTCCGTCGCCGGGTTCAACAATTCGATTTCTCTCCATGCGCCTTTTGCAACAGCTGCTCGATGAGCGAATCAAACCAGGTGGATTGCTTTGGCAACGATCCACCCACCTGCGGCGGCTGCCTTTGGGCTCAGGGGTTCATTCAGTGCCCTTGAGATACTTTCAGTCTGCGTCAAAATAAATCGGATTGGATATTAAAGCTGGCAGCATGGGCAGCCCGGGCAGGAAAGCACGCAGGATTTCGACTCGTGCAAATCCTGGCTCAGGCATTTCATATTTGAGATTAACATTGCCAAAGGTTGGTGCAGTGAATAGAATTTCGCTGCTGGTTGCGGTAACAAGACGGAGAACATCCCCCGCGTCCAGGTTATGCGCCTGAATTTGGAGGGTTTTCATATCTCCCCAAAGGACGCTATCGCCCATAATTGCATCCCCGGCTAATAACTCCAGAGTTGGGCCGTTGGGAGCGAAAGACACAAAACCATGACCGGCACGTATAGCGCTCAGAATATCGCTGGGTCCGCTGCCCTCGGAATAAACGCACATGGTCGGTCCTCCCAGAAAAATAAAAGGCGTGTCGCGGTGGTAATCGCTTCCACCGCACATGGGAATTTTCCTGCCTTTTACCAGCATCAGCTGCCAGAGGCCGACCGCGCGCAGATTCGACTCGCGCATGGGTCCATTCCAGATTTCGATTGCATCGTGGGGTAGGCTGTTCAGGTCAAATCGGAATGGACAGGTGTCATCCAGTGGGTGATTGATGATAATTGTGGCGCCGCGCTGCCGGGCTGAATCGAAACGCTGCCGTGTTTCCTCATCGGTGTTGGTGTAAAACGGTTCATCGTACGGTTCATCAACACCCAAAAAATTGGCGTGCCCCTGGTAATGTGTCCATTCAACGCCGGGAATCATGGTAACGCCC
>CAYPJS010000192.1:0-10786 GCA_964411135.1 uncultured Anaerolinea sp. | reverse complement strand
CGATGCTGACCGCTAACGGTCGTAGTACCAGCGGAAGATTTTGTCGTACAACCGCAGCAGCGGTGCCTTAATGAACGGCAGGTCCTGCAGCCGGTTAGTTTTTTTGCCTTCGGTTTTTTGCGGCCGAACCGAAACACCACGGAGGGTATTGCTCATATTCATCGCCAGCGGATCGCTGACCATCAAACGGAGCAGACCAGCCTGGTTCATACGCTGATCCAACTGCTTGACCTGCCCCATCGGACGTTCCATGTCGAAGGGCAGAAATTGCGCCAGCACCTGCTTATAGGCGGTAAACTGCCAGTGTGAAGCACCTGCGTAAGCCTGCACGCCCTGGTAGGTGATGCGCACATCTTTGGTTGAGTCGTAATGGTCCCGAATTTCAGCTTCGCTCTGCCCCAGGCTTAAATCAAACTCAAGGAAAGTCTGCCAAGGTAACAGGCTGCCGTGCTCGACCTGGGTGCCGCTGGTTTGCTCGGCCCAGGCGACCGTGTTCGTATAAAAATCCGGATTGGTGCGGAACGGTCTGGCCGTTACCATACCGACATTCGGGTAGGTCTCAAGCAGCTCAACAGACCGCGCCAGCCAGCCTGGTTTGAACAAAACGTCGCTGTCAGCGTAAGAGATGATTTCGCCCGGTGCGCCGCTCAGAATCTGGTTCCAGGCCCCGCCCTTACCAAGGTTCTTGCCGGAAAGCATCAGGTACTGGATATTCCCCGCGCGCTGCTCTGATAGCAGCCAATCCTGCACCTCAGCGCAGGAGCCATTGTCAAAGACCATCAGATCGAAGGGCAGGCCGGCATCCGTGCGAGCGGATGCGAGACAATGCTTCAGTACATCCAGTGCCTCCGCATAAAAGCCGCTCTGGAAGGGGATATAGTTGAGCACCGCCACCGTGATGCGTTCTGGTTTGGCAACCGTCTGGACAAATTTTGCAGGATTTTGACCGATGCGCATGCTTAGATTTCCTTCTCTGCAGATTGAACGGACTTACCCTTACGCTTCTTTGAAAGCCAGGCGCGCGCTTCGCGGAATGCATTTCTGGGTTGAAAAAGAGCATATCCCAGCCAGCCCAGCACGCGTGATTTCAAGCTTACCAGCGGAAAGATTTCTACTTCGCGCCAGAATTTTTTCCAGGCAGGGCGTTTCCACGTAATTCGCCCATTAACAATCTGACGGTTGCAGTCCGCAAGCATAAAACGCGTGATCATACGCCCGCCGGCCAGCCGAATATTATCGAATGTCTCGGGTTGGCGGTAATGCGGCAGCCCGCCCGGCAGGTGCGAATAATCATGGTTCTGATGAATAATGAAAATATCGCGGGTGGCATCGATGGTCGGCCAGCCCTGCCGCCGTGCCCAGTAGATCATCCAGTTGTCCCAGCCGGCGCGCCCGATTGCAAAATCAGGCATGCCGCGGTAATCGTCTTTCGGAAATATGAAGTAATCACTGCCAGCGGGTGGGTGCAGCTTACCCTGCTGCTGCGCCCGCTGGCGTAAAGCAAGGTCCCAACCGTCCGTGAAATCCAAAGGTTCGGTCACATCCAGATCCCAGCGCTGACCGACCAGGAGGAAGTGTTTTTGCGTTTCCATCACCCTTTTTGCCGTCTCGACAAAATCCGGCATGAGCAGAATATCCGCATTGACGTAAGCCAGCAGCGGGCTGTCCGCATTCAACCGCGCCTGCTCAAACAGGTCGCTGATTAGCGGCGTGCCCTCTTTGTTGCGCGCCACATGCGGCAGGTGCAGCGCTCCATATTGTGCTGCTGCTCCCGCTGCCCCTTCTTCATCCCCCAGCACAATCACCGAGACGCCGCTGCCTAACGCCTGCCAGTTCGCCAGCGCATTGCGCTGAATCGTCGCAATGTGCGGGTTGGTGAAAGGCTTGGGGGTCGTGAAAATGGTCAGTATGGGCATGGGTATGTTTTAGCTAGTTTAGGACAGCTGCCCTTTAAAATTCTTATCCACATCATCATACTTCTTATGGTTCACTGCCCGGTTCATCATCTCAAGCTCCGGGTGCGCCTGCCAGATGGCCAGGATTTCTTGCCAGGTGCAATCACGGCGGCCATCCAGCAGCCGAAACAACCCGCGAACAGCCTGCAAGTCCTCCTGGGTGTCAACCGTCCAGCGCAGGTGCCCGTAATCCTCCTCGGCATTTACCACATGCACATGGAAGCGGCCTGGTTTTTCATATAAATAAGGCATAACATGCTCGCGATCATGCAGCTCGATGGCATCCCGCCAGGCAGTCTCGAGGGCATCAAAGCTGCATACCTCAACATCCAACCCAATCGGGTAGGTACGTTTCCAGGGCGGCGGCAGGCGGTTGGCAGCGAAATCCGCACCGGTCTCGAAGAACGCGCGCACAGTACGGTCAATTACCCAGGGGTCCACCAGCGGGCAGTCCGCCGTGATGCGCACGATCACATCGGCGGCATGGGATTTGGCCGCCTGGTAAAAGCGGTCGAGCACATCGAACAGGCTGCCGCGCTCGCAGGGAATGCCGCGTTCGGTGCATAATTGGGCTGCAGGGTCGTCCGATGGGTCCGTGGTGGTGGCAACAATCACCTCGTCGACAGTTTTGGCCATGCGCACGCGCTCGACAACGCGCACCAGCATCGGCTCGCCGTCAAGATCCAATAATATTTTTCCAGGCAGGCGGCTCGAGCTCATACGCCCCTGAATAATTGCGACCACGCGAGGTTTTGGTGTATCCATCATTAAAACGAGTTACCTTTTTGATTTGGTTTTTGGTAAATCCAGCGCCAGCTGATAGGCAGTCAGCAAGCGCTTGAAATTTTCCTGCCAGTTAGCACGCTGTTCTGCCAGATCCCGTGCTGCCTTTCGCACCGGTTCCAGACTTGTCCTTCGTCGATAAGCTGCTAAAATGCCGTCCGCAAGAGCCCGCTCGTCTCCATCTGGAAAGAGCCAGCCCGCCTGCTGATCCCCCAGCCATTCACGGTTGCCGGGAATATCCGAAACCAGCGATGGCAGCCCGCAGGCCAGCGCTTCCATCAACGACACCGAACTTCCGTCACTGTGCGAGGCACTGACGTACAGGTCGGCAGCATGATAATACATCGGCAAATTGTTCTGGCTGATTTGCCCGGTGAAGTACACCTGACCCATCACGCCAGCCTCTTCAAAGATGCCTCGCATGACTGCTTCCTGCGACCCGCCGCTCAGCAGCAGCAAGCGTAGATCTGGCACCTGCTGCGCCGCCCTGGCAAAGCCCTTTGCCAGCACATCCAATCCGTATAAAGGCTCCCAGCTGCGCAGTGATAACACCACGAACGCCTCTTCCCAACCCAGCCGTGCGCGGAAATCGTCAGCCTGACCCGGGGCAAAGCGCTGCAAGTCCACCCCCCAGGGGAAAAGCACCGTTCGTTCCACCGGGTGCCCAAACCGGGCTGCTTTTTTCCGCACGGCTTCACAGTCGCCAACCATGACTGTGGTTCCTCTTAAGGCGGACCGGGTCACGCGGCGCATCCAGTCGTTGCGCTCCGCATCCAGCAATAAATCCGAGCCCCAAGACATACTCACCAGCGGTTGGAATCCGCTGCGGGCTGCCAGGTATGCTGCGGATTGAATCGGCCCGGCATGGATGACGTCCGGCTCGACCTCTCGAATCACCCGCTGCAGGTCTGCCGTAAGCTGGGGCACATCCCGCCAGTGAAAAGGTGTTTTCCCGCCGCGCCAGTCAATCTTCTCGACGCCCTGCGGGATTCCCCGGTCCTCGGTTCTCCTGCCGCCGTTCTCCAATTGCAAAAAGTACACTTTGTGGGGTGTCTCTGCCAGAGCACTCAAGAAGCGGTGGTCATGAGGGGTATAGGACTTAGAGAAATAGATGATTTTCATTCACCTAGGTCCATCCAGCGCAGTTCTTTCCCAGCCGGCAAGTCCGCCAATGCCCGCGTGCCAATGACTCTTTCAATCTCTGGCGGTTTGATAGCACCAGGTGTTGCCGGACGCAGCACATCGATCATATCGCGGGTAAAGACTTCACCAGCCCGAATATCGCGGGCAGCGCGCAGACAGCGTCGCTGCACAATGGAGGTGTCTTTTTCATTGTCAGAGATCGCCTTATCAGCTGAACCCAATGCTTTTTCAAGCTCACGCGTCCGGTCGACCATATCCTTCCAGGTTTGGGGGGTCATAGAGAAAGGATGGTCCGGGCCGATACGGCTGGTGTCGTCGGTAAAATGCTTCTCGATCACGCGCGCACCAAGAGCCACCGCCCCCAGCACCGTGGCGTGCCCGCCGGTGTGGTCTGAAAGGCCCAGGACTACATCCGGGAACATGGCGTGGTAAGTGTTCAACACCCGTAGATTGATGTGCTCAAAGTTGACCGGGCTGGCGGTGTAATTGGTATTGCACTGCAGCAGCACCAGCTGTTTGTTGACCGATAGCACGGTATGCACAGCCTGCTGAACCTCGCCGATATTTGCAGCGCCCGTGGACAGGATGACTGGCTTGCCCTTGCGCGCAATGTGCAGCAGCATCTCCAGCCAGTCCACATCGCCAGAACCGATTTTATGGGCGGGCACAAATGGGTCAAGGTAATCCACTGCCTCGAAGTCGTAGGGGGACGAAAAATAATCGATGCCAGCCTTATCGCATTCTTCTTTAAGGACCGGGGTCCAATCGAAGGGGATCGAAGCATCCGAATAGACCTCGAAAACCGATTTCTTCCAGGAGGCCTGGTGCGATACCTGCCCCTGCATAGCTTTGAAACCGTAGTCGGAAACAATTTTTGGGGCACGGAAATTCTGGAACTTGGCAGCGTCGGCGCCTGCGTCTTTCGCAAGGCGGATCAATTGTTTAGCCCGGTCAAGTTTGCCGTCATGGTTGGCGGAAATGTCCGCAATAAAATAGGTCGGAAAATCCGGTCCAACAACATGCTTTCCAATTTTGACATCCATGGTGTGCTCCTGTTCCCGAATTCGGATACGCGCTTGCTTATGACAAATTTTTGAGGTATCGCGGATACCCCTGAAGGTACTGTTTATGAAACTTATCCAGTCCGTTTTCAAAGCTTGGCAGCGCATGCCCAAGCGCACCTGCGATCTTCGCCGTGTTCAGGCTTAGATTGTGCGAGCGGGCCGCCACCAGGCCGCCGTCATTGACGGATACAGGCGTAATCAGTTCCGCGTCGAAACCAAATTTGCGCGCAATTGCAGTACCAAAAGCAAATTTACTCATCGGCTCAGGGCCAACCAGATGGTAAATGCCCTGCAATCCTTTGGCTGCCGCTTCGAGCAGCATATCTGCCAGATCGAGCACCATCATGGGGCAAAAAACCACATCGTTAAAGCCCTTGAGGGGTTTGCCCTGAGCCAGATTGTTGGCGAAGAATTCTGCAAGGCTGCGGGTGCCGCTCATGCTCCACCCGTAGAAATTCACGCGTGCCACCAACGCCTGCGAATTGGCACTCACCACCGATTTTTCACCCTGCCACTTGGTCTGCGCATAAACGCTCAAGGGGTTGGGCTGATCGATCTCACGGGAATTGCCGCGCGTGCCGTCAAAAACAGCATCGGTCGATATGTGAATCATCTGAATACCGCGTTGCAAAGCAGCCTCAGCAATGCGTCCGGGCAGAACGCCGTTCACCTCTGCCGCCAGGCGGGGATCTGCCTCACAGGCTTCCATATTGGCAATTGCGGCGCAGTGCAGGATCAGATCCGGCTTTTCATCGTCCAGCAGCTTCTCAACCATGCCTGGCTCGGTCAACTCAGCCTGCAGGCATTTAAAGGGCACAGCCTTCAGAGGTGTGGTATTCGCCACCCCGATCACCTGATATTGCTTACCGTGGACAGCCAGGGAAAAGTTCAGTCCCAGCAGGCCGCCGACACCGGTCACCAGAATACGGCTCATTCCAGCGTACCCTGCCTGTATCCTTCTTCAATCGGGCGGATGATCTCCCTAATTTGTGGAATGGTCAACCACTCAGTATTGGTGTTGCTGGCGTAGCGGAAATCATCCACCAATCCCTTGCCGCGGTTCTGCCAGTCGCGCCCAAACCACAGCGCTTCGGCAGGCTGCACCACGTACATATCCTCCATTTCAACTGTGCTGCGCGCTTCGTCTTCGGAGATGAGCACCTCGTGCAGTTTTTCGCCGGGACGGATGCCAATGGTCTTGATTTCCGCCTCAGGCGCGATCGCATGTGCCAGATCAACCACTTTCATGCTGGGGATCTTGGGTACAAACACCTCACCGCCCAGCATCTGCTCGGCACAACGGCTGACGAAGCGCACACCCTGTTCCAACGAAATCCAAAAGCGGGTCATGCGGTCGTCGGTGATGCTGATGGTACCGCTTTCACGCTGCTTGAGGAACACCGGCACCACACTGCCGCGGCTGCCGACCACATTCCCATAACGGACGCAGCTGAAGCGCGTGGACATGCCCCCGGCATAGCTGTTGGATTGCACAAACAGCTTCTCTGCAGCCAGCTTGGTAGCGCCGTACAGGTTCACCGGGTTTACGGCTTTGTCTGTGGACAGGGCAATCACCCGATTTACACCAGCGTCCAGCGCCGCATCAATGACGTTACTGCTGCCCAGAATGTTGGTCTTGATGGCTTCCATCGGGTTGTATTCGCAGGCTGGCACCTGTTTCAGCGCTGCAGCATGCACCACAATATCAACTCCGTTAAACGCCCGGCGCAGGCGTTGATAATCGCGCACATCGCCGATGAAATACCTCAGGCTCGGGTGGTTATACCCGGCTGCCTGCATCTCGTGCTGTTTGAGTTCATCTCGGCTGAAAACAATGATTTTTGCCGGGTGAACTTCCTCCAGCATCAATTTAATAAACTTTTTTCCAAAAGAACCGGTCCCGCCGGTTACAAGCACTACGCTTTCTTTCCAATTGACCATGTTATCCCTCGTACACTCGAAGTCAGGCTTTATCCATTGAGTTAAAAGCCGTGGATAATCTCTCAGGAAGTCTTTCTGTTGGGCTTTTCAAAAATTATCATCGGGTACTGCCCGACCAGCCCATAGTGGTGCGGATTCTTCTCCTCAAGGCGGTAGATCCACTTGAGCCAGAGCCTGCCGCCCAGCCAGGGGTGTATTACTGCTCGCATGAAGCGTACACTGACACTGCGCCAGACACGAATATCCACGTTCAATTCCGGCAGATCGCGGTGGATCATGTCAGCAGTCATGCGCTCTGTTAAGGTCGTGGAGACGGTTGGTCCAGTATTGGTTTGATCTCCGGTCCTGGCAGCGATAACCTTTGTATCGCGTTTAAATACCGCCATCAGCCGTTCCATAATCCTCACCAACCGCGACATACGGTTCATAAAGGATGAAACCGGCCATCCATTTACCACCACCGCCGCGGCCCCGGGCTGCATACTGCGGTAGATATCCCGGTAGGCTTTTTTCTGTTCATCTACAGGCAGGTGGTGCAGCGTGTGCAGCGAGACCACACTGTTAAAGGTATCCGCTTTAAATGGCAGGTTCGCCACATCGGCTACTACGTACAATCCCTTGCTGCCCAGGCGTTTACGGGCTTCCACCAGCGCCAGAATCGAAATATCTGCACAGACACGGTATTGGTAGCCTTGAGAGTAGGTCAGGTATTCGGCGTACTGAACCGGGCCGGACCCTGCATCCAAAAGGAAACGGCCTTCTGGCCGCAGGTGGCGTTTGACGCGCATGTGACAGCGATGGATGTACTCACTGGAGACGGGACGCAAGTCTTCAAAGCGGGCATTTTGATAATAATTGTCCGCCTCAAGCTTCCAGCCAACCGAGTCGTAAAAATTTCGAACCTGCGCTTTGTCCTGTGGTTTCATCGTGAAAAGGTTTCCACCTTATTCGCAATTGCCGTTCGCGCGATCGAGGGACCAATCTATAGGATCGCCTACCAGGTAGCGGAAAGTACGGTCATAAAGTTCACCGCATTTCCCGGTCATCACGGCAGTCAGTGGTCGGGATTTGTAGTCCTCCCACACGCGCACCAGGTGCCAGGGGAACGGCTGTGGATAATCAAAGAAGAATCGGTAGGCGTACTGCCATGCGGATGCGACCTGCTCCCGGGTAAGGCGGAACTGCTCAGGATTCTCCAGAATCTGACCAAGTAACTTGTAATAGGTTACCCAGGAATCTGGATCATGCGTAAAGCCGCGGCTGCGGTAATGGGTCTGACCTGCAACAACCACCGGAACGCCGCTCATGGCCATTTCCATGCCGACCGTGGTGGTGTATACCAGCCCGACATCCGCCACCTCGATCAGGTCGTAGGTATTAACGTCGTCCTTGGGTTTGATCAGGCGGATGTTTTCTGGCAGGCGCGGCAGCACTTCGTGCACCACGTCAGCCATCGATTGACCATGCGTGAGCACTTCGCCCGGGTGCACCCGGATGACCAGCTGCACGTCCGGTCGGCCGATGAAGTACTGCACGGTCCGGCTGATCCATTCTGCCATGGTCTTCGAGAAAATCTGGCGTCCGAGGGTCAGACTGTCCCCCAGAACATTGGTTGCCAACAGTACTACCGGCCGGTCGTCCAGCCCGAGGCGCTCACGTGCCTGCTGTCCGCCCTGGGTCGGCACACCCTGCCACATGCGTGCGAAGTTTTCCCACATCGAGCCGCGCTGGCGCGCCATCATTAATGAGCGCATGCGCTCCATCTGCTGCTCGGTCAGTGGGTTATCTCGATGTACCTGCCAGAGCGCATCGGTATCCTGGCGCATCACCTCATTGTTTTGCGCCACCCAAATGCGCTGGCGTTGGTCGCTGAATTCATAAGTTACGGTGCGGATCTTCAGGTGGCGCGCAACCCGGTAAAACACACCCAGTTCCTGGATGGTGCCGTTGGGCACGATCACCACATCCGGCTTTGCCTGACGCAGCCAGGCCAGGGCTGCTTGAGCTATCTCGCGGTTGCGGTTGTAACGCAGCTTGTAAATATCGCTGTTCAGGTCGACATCTTCCACCTGCAGCGTGTACTGGGCATCATAGAGCGAGACTTCCTTCACAGCTTCCACCACTTCAGGCGGCAGCGGTACATATGGAGCGCGGGCAGTCAGGAAGGAAACCACATCCATGGCGGGTCCAGCCTGTTCGAGCACCTTACGGGCGTAGGCGTTCTGCCGACGCAGGTCAAACATGTTGATTTCTTTCTGCCAATCCGCGTAGGGCAGATAGCCCAGAGTCACCTTATGGCCCTGAGCAGACAGTGCCATACCCACCAGAGCGGCATGTTCAATCCAGTAATGCAAGGTTGCGAATACAAGAACTTTCTTGCCAACCGGGGCAGCTTTATGCATTTCTGCCACCTGGGGTGCAATTTCAGGCATATGGGTCTGCAGCCCGCGCAGAGAAAAGTGAGTGTTAATGGGTTTACCGCGCTGCCGCATTAACCAGTACAGCTCAGCGGTAAAGGGGATGCCCCCCAATATACGTTTTATTGCTTCGGTGCCTGAAGGTGTCATGCTTCGATTGCCTCTATGTGCCAGTCTAATCGCGGTCGGACCGGGCCCAGTCTGGCCTCTGGCCATTGCATGCCCGGCGCACCGGCCGCATCTACAGTGAACGTCAACGCCTGCTCATCCTGGAAATAACGCTTTACCCGGAAAGAGCTGGCATTGACTCCAATAACGAAGCGTCCCTCGTTTAACAAATTCGCGGGCAGAGTGACGCGGCTGATGTACCGTCCGGGCTGGCGCACTGCCTGCCGTTCGAATTCTTCCGGTTCATCCGTGTCAAACGAGGTGAACACATATTCCCCGCGCGTGCTCATCAAATACAACCCGACCCGCAGCCCGGTAACCGGGGCTGAAAGCGAATACTCAATCTCAATGGCATTCTCTTCCACCGAGCGCACCGTGTTTACCACCTTGCCCTGCGGCCCGATCACCCGCACCGCCAGCGGCCGGAAGGGTGCCGCGCTGAAGGGTACTTCCTCACTCTCCCAGATACGCTGCCCTTCCTGAGCATATCCGCGTGAGAGGTAGAAATCAACGGCCTCAGGGGTCGGTGCGCGCAGCAATAGCCCGCCCTTGTCGATTACGATCGTCTCGTCGGTCAGGCGCAGTACGGCTGACATGTTGTGGCTGACGAACAGTACGGTTCGGCCTTCACGTGCTACATCGCCCATTTTACCCAGGCACTTGCGTTGGAACTCGGCGTCCCCGACCGCCAGCACCTCATCCACCACCAGAATTTCCGGTTCAAGGTGTGCCGCCACCGCGAATGCCAGACGCAAGTACATGCCGCTCGAATAGCGTTTCACCGGGGTTTCGATGAACTTATCCACTTCGGCAAATTCAACGATCTCGTCGAATTTACGATCAATTTCCACCCGTTTCATACCCAGAATGGCGCCGTTGAGGTAAATATTCTCGCGCCCGGTCAGTTCAGGGTGGAAACCCGTGCCCACTTCCAGCAGGCTGCCCACCCGCCCGCGAATCTCAGCCTCCCCCTCGGTCGGCTCGGTCACACGTGACAGCAGTTTGAGCAGTGTGGATTTACCCGCGCCGTTGCGCCCGACCACACCCAGCACCTGCCCCTGCTTCACATCGAAGGAAACGTCTTTGAGCGCCCAGATGCTGTTCAGCTGCCCGTCGCGGCTCTCGTGATTGCCGTTTCCCTGCCGCCCGCACGACAGGGCTGATGCCCTTCCCGGTGAGCAGGACGAGCGCATCGACGATCGCCAGGAATTCGCCGATGTTGTTTGTGCCATGCTCGAACGGCCCCTTGCGGAAGACCTCCTGGCCGGTCTGCAGATCGACGCAGCGATACTCCAGGAGGCCGGGGTTGCCCGAG
>CAYPJS010000191.1:0-4497 GCA_964411135.1 uncultured Anaerolinea sp. | reverse complement strand
CACGGCCCGCGCCAGCAAACCGTTCTCCGCGTGCCGGATGGCGAACTGGTATGCATCCGTCGCGCTGGCAATGGTTGGCACACCCACCAATGCCGCCTCCATGAATTTGATCTCGCTCTTGGACTGCGAGAAGGGGTTGTCCAGCAGCAGTGGCGCAAGATTAACATCGAGCTGTGACAGCCAGAAGGGCAGCTCACGCCACGGCACCGCCTTGAAACGCCGCACACGCTGCCCGTAAGCCTGCCACTCCGGCGCCAGGTCCAACGGACCGATCAGCCGCAGTTCTGCCTGCGGCAGGGAATCCAGCGTACGCATCAAAGCTGGCGAGATCATCGCAAAGTCCAGATTGTGGGTGGGGGTGCCGCTGGCATAACCGATCACGTACCGGTCATCGGGCGGGCGTTTATTTTCCCGCGCATGCTCTGACTGCGCCAACATGTCCAGGTTGGCGGCATTGCGATGAACCCAGACCGGCTTGCCCATCTTCTGGACAATCCTCGCCAAATAATCGGTGGAAGCCAGCACCCCGTCAGCGGCAAGCAATGTGTGTTGCTGGAGCTGCATCTCGTGCTGGTACAGGCTGGCGCGCACCGGATCGGCGAAGTCCGGGGTATTGATCCATTGGAAGGCCGAGGGGTCGAAAATCAGGTCATCCACGTCCGCCAACACCAGCCCGCCGCGCGAATGCACCGAATCGATTAATCGGCCGACCGTACCAGTAAAGGGCGTACGGTGCAATACCAGAACCTCATGGAAAATGGCTGTGCTTAACGCATCTCGCTGCGAAATGTGCCGTACATCAGCGTTCACGCCTGCCAGCCGCAGCTGCTGCCACAGGTGGAATGCCCTGTAGCGGCGCGTGTCGCCCTTGGCGCCTGTCACTACAAGAATGGAGGGGGAGGTGAGAGTGGGAGGCAATTAATCCCGTTGGAAAGGCTGGATAGGGTTATTGGGTCAATTTGAAAATACTGACATTATCAACTGAATAGACCAGTTCGGCAGCCGGCGATTGAGAAATAAGCTCTGGGTTCAATCCCTGGCCGGTGAAATTGCCTTTAGCGCCGATGTAAATATAGTCTACACCATTCTCTACCAGCGCTTTGACTGCCTGTGGATCATAAACCGCCTGGACAGCCAGGCTGGAAAGGCTGCGCACCTTGTTGATGTATGATTCTCCGCCGAGACTATACATCATGGTGCCAGATGTAGTTGACCGGTCGGTAAAATATGGAATCCAGTACCCGCCATCGGTGCCGTGCGGGGAATTCCCCAGCCACATGAAAGTATTGATCGCAAATAAGGCGGTCGGATCGGTATTTTCCTTGATCCAGTTCATCGCAGACAGATCGGCAGAAGTGACAAAATGTCGGTAGGGTTCAATGTCCTTCCATCGCTGCGTCCCTGCAACTCCGGCAGCGATCACCAACGCACCAAGGATGCCCGTCTGAACCGCCCGATGGTTCAACCATTTCTGCTTCAGAATGGCTTCGCCCGCCATACCAAGAATCAGCCCAATAGGAATGTAGTAAAAAATCATGATGGCGGTGTAATTTGTAAAGCTTAGATAGGGGAGATCGAATCGGTTCGCATTTCCCTCCAGCCACAACAAGCCTGACCATAGGATTAGCATGAGGCTTATGCGTGGGTAGAAAATTAGCGAAAGAACCAGAGCGGCGGCTGTAACCCAAAGCAGCCACTTTTTCGCACCAATCACAAAGACCGATTCCAGGTTGTAACTGTAGTAATCCTCGCTGGCCGCTGCAGCATCCTCGGATTGAACCTGAGTGGAACCTTTTTCCTGCGACCGGTCGATATAGGCCGACAAAGAAGGCCCTATCGCGGGGCCAACCAGGAACAGTGATACCACCCCCACCACCAGCGTATTGACGGCAATTTTGCCCAAAGTCCTTTGTTTTATCCCGCGTCCAAGTTCGAACAAGACGGTGAGTATAAGTAGGGGAACATAGTAACCGGCAACCCGGAAATGCAGCAAGAAGACGCCTGCGTTCAGCATCCCAGCTGCGACGACCCACGACCAACACTGCAGTTTGTCATCTTCGGCCCGCGCCTGCCAGCACCGAATGGTTTCCCAGGTCACAACCCAGGCGATCAACAGGATGGCCTGACTGCTGACCTGGGTAAAACGTCCCCAGTTGAAATACCAGTTCGGCTGAAAAGACCAGAACCCGACTGCCATAGCTCCAATAACAGCCGCCCGGCGGCCAATCAGCCGGTCAAGGAATAGATAAATGCCAATGCCGCACAGGCCGTTCAACAGTTGCGCAGTCCACAGGAGTGCGCTGTGCGCCGGTGCTCCCGAAAGGATCTGCAGGGTTCCGCTCAACGAATACAGCCCCAGATGGTACATATTAAATACAGAGGGTTCGTACGGCTCCAGCGTATAAGGGAGCTGGCCGTTAAGGGCGGTCAACTGAGTGATCAAGGTGTGGTGCAGCGAATCAGACCAGGCGGGAATCGGGTAGCGGTACGCCAGGGAGAAGCGCACTACTAAAGTCCCGGCTAAGATGGCGAGACCCAGCCACTCCAGGCGTTTAAAGGAAAATTGACTGCGCCAATCCTTCCTTTGGAACCATGCAATAATCGCAAAAAGCAAGATGAAGAGCAGGATCAGTTTATTGCGTCCAAGATGGATGCCGGGCAGGATGGCGCGGGAAAAATAAAACAGAATTGGGAAAAAAGCAATACTGATCCCAACCGCCAGGATCCAGCGCTGCAGGACTGCCCACTTCTGCCAGAGTTTCGTGACAGAAAGGAATGCCCAGCCTGGGATTAAATACAGAGCCAGCATCCAGAGAAGCATTTTAATGATTGCGTCCAATCCAATCATACGAGCTAAAACCCCTTAACATCCTGTTGTCATTGAATGCTTGGCTCTGGCAGTCTGCACTCCCTTGCTTCTATTCTGCCATTTTGAAACCCGCAGCCCATTTGGAAGTAAAATAGAACCATCCTGAAATGCTCTGGGAAAATTGAATGCCCACCAGCGAGACCATCTACGACAGCACTGCCCGTAAGTCCCCGGCTATCGACGAGCTGAAAGAAGCGCTTAAATACCGCGAGTTAATTTACCAATTAACCCGTCGTGATATTTTAACACGTTACAAACGCTCGGTGCTCGGCATTGCCTGGACAATGTTGAACCCGCTGGGCATGATGCTGGTGCTGGCGTTTGCCTTCTCGCAGATCTTTCGCTTCGACACTGGCGGCAATTACGCCACTTTCGTGCTCAGCGGCCTGATCGCCTGGAATTTCCTGTCGCAGACCACCACAGCCTGCATCAATAGCCTGATCTGGGGCGGCGGGCTCTTTCAACATATTTACATTCCAAGGTCAACCTTTGCCATCTCATCCATGTTTACGGGTGTGGTGAACTGGTTGTTCTCTCTGGTCCCACTGTTAGCCATCATCCTGGTCACCGAGAAGACACTCTCCTGGACCTGGGTTACCTTCCCTATCGCCCTGATCCTGCTGGTGGCTTTTTCGCTGGGTTTGGGGCTATTCCTATCTGCCATAGGCATCTACTTTCCAGATGTAGCGGAGATGTACCAGATCATCCTTTCCGCCTGGATGTACCTGACGCCCATCATTTACCCCGAAAATATCATCCCGGTTGAAATGCAGTGGATCTTCAAGGTCAACCCGATGTATTATCTGGTCAATTTATTCAGGCAGTCCGTTTATTACGGCGAAATGCCCAACCCTGCCGACCTGTGGCCAGCCATCGGGTTTTCACTGGCTATGCTGGTCATCGGCTGGGTCTTCTTCACCTATAAATCCAAAGAGTTCGCGTACCGGACCTGAACCATGGATGCCATCAACTCTGCCACCGCCATCCACCTGGAAAACATCACGGTCGCATACCGCGCACCGCATGAGCGCATCGGCACCTTCAAAGAATTCGTTATCCGCTGGTTTCAACGGCGCATCCGGTATCAGCAATTTCTAGCGCTAAAGGACGTCTCGCTGACCGTTCAGAAGGGCGAGATCGTCGGCATCATCGGGCACAACGGCGCTGGCAAGAGCACCATGCTTAAGCTGATTTCCCGGGTGCTGCAGCCGACCTCAGGCCGGGTGTGGGTACGCGGCAAAGTCGCACCGCTGCTGGAGCTGGGCGCTGGCTTCCACCCGGAACTGACCGGGCGCGAGAACATCTACCTGAACGGCGCCATCCTGGGACTTACCCGGAATGAGATTGACGAAAAGGTGCCTGGCATCATCGAGTTTTCAGAACTCCATGAATTCATCGATGCCCCGATTCGCACCTATTCCTCGGGCATGATGGCGCGGCTGGGCTTCGCGGTGGCGACAGACACCAACCCAGATATTTTAATCCTGGACGAGATTATGTCAGTGGGTGACGAATCCTTCCAGCGCAAGAGCGAGGCCAGGATCCGGGCGTTTTTTGAGAAGGGAATTACCATCCTGCTGGTGTCTCACACCATGGAGCAGGTTGAAAAGCTGTGCACCCGTGCGGTT
>CAYPJS010000190.1:0-17127 GCA_964411135.1 uncultured Anaerolinea sp. | reverse complement strand
ATTCCGCCGCTTTTATCGTATTTCATTTTTTGGATATTCGTGGTGTCCTTAAGCGAGTAGCCACCCGTATCAAACGTAATCGCTTTTCCGACCAATGCGATTGGGGATTTCCCGACACCCTTCCCTCTACCAGGATATTCCAGCACGATCATACGGGAGGGAGTTTTGCTGCCCTTCCCAACCGCGGTAATTGCCCCCGCACCCATTTTTGTCAATGCCTCATCGTCTAAAATTGTGCACTTAACACCGAGGGCTGCTGAAAGACTCAGTGCACGGTCTGCAAGGGTAAGCGGATTGATTACATTGGCTGGTTCATGCTGCCATTCTCGCGCCAGGTTTACTGCGTCAATCAATTTGCCAGTTTCTACGACCTGTTTTTCCAGGGTTGGATCCATCTGAGTGGCGCGGATTACGATCTTGGCGGGCGATGGTTCACTTTCGGGTTTCTTATAGGAGCCGAATTTGTAAGCTCCGAGCAGCAGTCCTTCACAAAATGAAAATAGATCTGTATTGCTGAGTTGATCGGCATCCAACCCAAGCTGAGGAATATTCCGTTTCGAGAGCCACTCCGCCAACCTGCCGCCAGCCTGACGGTATGTGTCGGGAATGATTTTGGATGGGTTTCCGAGGGAAACCACAACCCTTGTTTGACTTTCTTTACGAACCAGGTGGACATCGCCCGCTTTGACTCCCGGGTTTTCCAAATCGGCGGTTGTGTTTGCCGGAAGAAGCTGTATCTCTGGTTCGGACTCTGGAGCAGGCAGAGGACCGGTTTTGATTTGGATGGTTGGATTCGATAATGGGAGATCCATAAACAGTTCGCGCTCCTTAATGGTTTACAGGATTATTCTTCGGATTGTTTTCAGCCAGGGCATCTACCAGCTCCCGGCAAAAATCAGGTAAATCCGCAACGCCACGTCCCCAGACTAGGTTTTCCGTTCGGAATGCCGGTTCATCACGCCAGCTGGCTCCAGCATTGATCAGATCATCCTTGATCCCTTCGCTGCCAGTGGCAGGCAGACCTTTTACAATGCCTGCACTAATTCCGACTAGACCGCCGTGGCAAATCATGGCAACAATTTTTCCGGCATGGAAAAATTCGCGGACCAACTCTTTGACCTCGTTATAACGGCGAAGCTTATCAGGCGCCCAGCCGCCGGGTATGACCACACCATCGAATTCTGCTGCGGCGCATTCCGAAATTGCGGTTCGCGGGACGGCATGCAGCCCGTTCTTCCCGCTCAAGGTTTCGTTGGCATTTATGCCTGCAACAATTACCCGGGCACCTTCTTCCTGAAGCCGCATCATTGGAACATAGAATTCCAAATCTTCGAATCCATTTGCGACCAGTATGAGAATATTCTGATTCAATAATTTCATCTGACCACTCCTTTCGAATACTTTGGGTTGGATTACGGTTTTGAAGGCTTAAGGAAGGATAGATATTTGAATTATATCCGCCTGAAAAGAAAAACAGGCGAGGACCTCCTCGCCTGTTTAAACAACTAAGGATGGTTACTCCATCCGCTCAGGGACCCAGCAGCAAAGGACCAATTCTTTTGCCGCTTTAACCTCGTCCAATCTGCCGATTGGTGTTGTATGCGGAGCAGAATGGAGCAAATCGGGGTCTGTATGCGCTTCAGACGCAATTTTGATCATTGCCTCCGCAAAAGCATCCAGAGTTTGTTTATTCTCGCTTTCCGTCGGTTCAATCATCAAAGCTTCATGGACAATCAACGGGAAGTAGTTTGTAGGCGGATGGAAGTTGTAATCCATCAGGCGTTTGGCGATATCCAGGGCGTGTACGCCTGGTGCATCCGGGAAAACACCTTCCATAACGAACTCATGCATGCAGATGCGATCGTGCGGTACATGATAGGTGGAGCGCAGCTTGGCCAATAAATAATTGGCGTTCAGTACAGCATGCTCTGCAATCTTGCGCAGTCCATCCGCTCCGTACATCGAAATGTACGTGAAGGCCCGTACCATCATCCCAAAATGACCCTGGAATGACTTTACACGACCAATCGATTTGGCGGGCATTGCCAGATCGAATAATGGAGCCTCTTCCTCGTCGCCTTCTTCAGCGATAACAGCAATTGGACCAGGCAGGAAATCTGCCAGGTGGGCTGCCACGCCAACCGGGCCGGATCCAGGTCCGCCGCCGCCATGAGGGGTTGAGAAAGTCTTGTGCAGGTTGAAATGCATCACGTCAAAGCCAAGGTCACCTGGGCGTGCAATCCCCAACAAAGCATTCAGATTGGCTCCATCACCATACACCAGACCACCGCAGCCGTGGATCAATTCGATGACCTCAATGACATGTTCCTCGAATAGGCCCAGGGTGTTTGGATTGGTCAGCATCAGACCAGCCACCGTGTCGCCGCACACGGATTTCAAGGCTTCCAGATCGACATTTCCGCGGCTGTCTGAAGGGACGGGCACAACTTCGTACCCGCTCATGCTGGAGGTAGCCGGGTTGGTTCCGTGCGCCGAATCAGGGATAAGCATCTTGGTGCGGTGGGAGGCTCCCATGGAGTCATGGTAGGCTTTTATGATGGACACGCCTGTGAATTCACCATGGGCTCCAGCCGCAGGCTGCAAACTGACAGCTGCCAGACCGCTTATCTCTTTCAAATTTTCCTGGAGTTCATACATTAAAGCCAGGTTGCCCTGAACGGTTTCAGCCGGTTGTAATGGGTGGGTGAAGGCAAAACCCGGCAGACGTGCGGTCTCCTCGTTAATTTTCGGGTTGTATTTCATCGTGCAGGAGCCGAGGGGGTAAAAACCGCCGTCGATTGAATAGTTAAGCCGGGAGAGGTGGGTGAAGTGCCGAATGACATCCAATTCCGAGAGTTCAGGGAGAGGCAGGTCTTTCCGCTCCAACCCGAAGGGAAGGTCGGTCAGGGGTACGTCTGGGTCAGGGAACTGCACACCAATGCGCCCCGGAGATGATAGTTCATAAATCGTCGGCTCAGCCATGATAGAACTCCTCCAGGATTTCACACAGGACATCAATTTCCTCGCGCGTGTTCATTTCAGTCACTGCGATGAGCATGTGATCTTCCAGTCCAGGGTAATCCTTGCCAAGATCGTAACCGCCCAGAATGCCGTGATCGAGCAGATGGAGATTTATATCCGCTGCCGGGGCAGGTGTTTTTACCACAAATTCATGGAAGAAAGGTCCCTCGGTCTTTATCTCGAAACCGGGAATCTTTGAGATTTTCTCGGCGGCATAATGTGCCTTGTGATAACACAACTCGGCAACTTTGCGCAACCCGTTTTTCCCAAGCAGGCTCATGTAAACGACCGAAGCCAATGCCATCAAACCCTGATTTGTGCAGATATTCGAAGTTGCTTTTTCTCGACGGATATGCTGCTCGCGGGCAGTTAAGGTAAGGACGTAGCCGCGTTGACCTTTCTCATCCTGTGTTTCACCTACAAGACGGCCGGCGATCTTGCGAACCAAATCCTTCTTGGCAGCGAATAAACCGAGGTACGGTCCGCCAAAAGAGAGTGGAATCCCAAGAGGTTGGCCTTCCCCGACAGCGATGTCAGCACCGAAATCACCGGGAGTTTTAAGCATCGCCAGTGCTGTAGGATTGATCACCACAGCCAGTAATGCACCGGCTGCATGTACGGTTTGAGCAAAAGCGGTCAGATCTTTTATGCGACCGAAGAAGTCGGGGTACTGAACCACGACCAGCGAAGTGCTCAGGTCAATAAACCCAGCCAGATCCTCGACCTTACCTAGGGGGTTGGATCCATCATCGCCGACGATCTCTAAACCCGGGTAGCCAGCCATATACGTGCGCAGTACAGCCCGGTACTGAGGATTGACCGCCGGGGATAGTACAATGCGCGGGCGTTTGCCACGGAAATGGTGGTAGGCAAGCACAGCAGCTTCGGCTGTGGCGGTGGCTCCATCGTAATGGGAGGCATTGCTGACATCCATTCCGGTCAGCAAGGAAACCAGACTTTGATACTCAAAAATCGCTTGAAGTGTCCCCTGGGCAACTTCAGGTTGATAGGGGGTGTAGGCAGTCAGGAATTCTCCGCGCCGAATGACAGCATCAACGGCAGCCGGAACGTAATGGTTGTACGCCCCTGCGCCAAGGAAACAAATCAATTCGCGGGTAGATTCGTTGACCGATGCCAGTTCAGACAACTGCGACAGCACTTCCATTTCTGTCAGCGCCGGCGGCAGGTTCAACTTCGGAAAGCGGTGCTTTTCGGGGACGGCAGTAAATAGTTCATCGAGCGAACTTATGCCGATCGCCTTAAGCATCTCCTCCCTTTCAAGGTCGGTATGCGGGATGTACATTAGTGACCGCGCTCCTCGCAATATTTCTCATATTGTGCAGCATCCATCAATACATCGAGTTCTGCCGGGCTGCTCATCTCAACTTTCAGGAACCACGTATCGTAAGGTTTAGTGTTTATGCCTTCAAAACCGTCGATTACAGCCTCGTTTAATTCGACAACCTTTCCAGAAACGGGGAAGTTGACGTCAGCGGCTGCTTTCACCGACTCAACCGTGGCGGCTGTGCTGCCCTTGCTGACAGATTCATCGAGGTCAACTTTGAACTCGAAATAAACAATATCTGAGAGTTGAGACTGCGCATAGTCAGTAATACCGATGGTGGCTACACCTCCGTCCACCTTTACCCATTCGTCGGTTTTTGAATACTTCAGGTTTGCCGGGATATTCATGCTGTTTCCTCCTAAGGAATATGTCTAGGGTAATGTACAGAAAGAAAGCACACTCGCTGCGAGCGGTGTGCCCTCTGTTACTGACCGGTGAGATTCGCCCGTAATAACCGGGTTTGCCCCTTGGGTGTTGGCAGACTTTCCAGAGGCTTACTCCTATTAGGGTCCTTTTACCTGAGAGATTCAACGATTGTTTCGCCGGCAATCGTTTTGCCCCTTCGGTGCCAAAGAATGGTCTCTTCCCTAATTCTTTCGATTGTTCCTGTGCCTGGGTTCGGGTATCTGGATAAATTATACCAAAACCGTGAAAACCGTAATCAATTTCCCAGGCTAGTTTGTGCTATTTTTCTGGCAGCAGGATTGAACTTAAGGTTCAATTGTGTAACCAGACTCAAGCCAGGCACCGTATCCGCCAAGAATTGGTTGAGCAAATTTGAAACCGTTGTTTTGAAGGATGAACGCCGCACCGGCGCTCGATTCTTCAGCCAGTCAGGTGCAGTATGTCAGGATCAACTTGTTCGGATCCAGTTCATTCAGGCGGGCGGTAAGTTCCTCGAATGGGATATTAATCGCGCCTGCAATATGCCCGGCTTGAAAAGATTCGGGATCCCGGACATCCACAATAGTCGCTGTTCCGCCATCGAAAGCAGCTTTGGCTTCCTCGACGGATATCCGCTGGATTTCAGGGTACGGTATCTCGGTGGAGGGGTCGTTTCCGTTCGAAATCTGGTTTTCATTGGCAGGCAATACTTCGATTACCTGCCAGACGACCACCGCAAAAATGATCACCGATCCGAGAATCATCAAGATGAGCGGCAGTTTCGTATTCTTGGGTTTTCGTTTTGCCACGCAAACTCCTTGGTGTTTGAGATTATCTAAGGCGATAATTATAACCAAAGGTGTCAAATTCGAGATTGCAGTTTTGCGTGTAAACTCAAAATTTTTCAAAGAGCCTTAGTTGTTGGTTGGGCCTTCGACCGTTAATCAGAATAAATGGGATAGCCCGTTCTGTCCGAATTCCAAGGTTGGCCAGTCCGCCAATATCCTTAATGGGATTGCGTCGACGCGTATGCAGAATTCTTTTTACACCGATGGGACCGATGCCTGGGATTCGCAGCAACTCCACCCGTTCTGCTGTGTTGATTTCCAATGGAGTCTCAGCCAGGTGAGCCCTTGCCCAGGCCAGTTTCGGATCCGCATCAAGCGGTAAACATGCGTTTGAAGAATACTGGAAGTCATCCAGATTGAATTCATAATCGCGTAGTAAAAAAGCTGCCTGGTACAATCGCACCTGTCTCAGTGGATTTTCCGCAGACAGGTGTTCAAAAGGTGTATCCACCACTGGTTCGAAACGGGAAAAGTAAACTCGCCTCAATTTTAATGTCTGATGCAGGTATTGGGTTGTGGTCAGGATTTCAAGATCGCTTTCATCCACGCTGCCGACCACAAATTGGGTCGCAAGTGATGGCCACCGGAGATTCGTGGCGGATAATGGATTTGAAGTGTTGCGGATTTCCTCAGCCCAGCGGAGAGGTTTCAGTAATTCCTCGTCGAATCTTTTCAATGGCGCGAGTTTTGCCAACCGGGTGACATTGGGCGCTTCCAGATTGATTGACACCCGATTTGCGAGTTGCATCGCCTGCAGGACTTGATCCTTTTCTGCCCCGGGCATTATTTTTAAATGAATGTAGCCCTTGTACCCTAATTTCTTGCGCAGGATTTCAGCAGTATCCAGAATCTTATCCTGAGTATGCATCCCGCCGCCGATAATGCCAGAACTGAGAAAGATTCCCTCCGCAACCCCGCCTGCATACAAACGGGTAAAGACATCCGCCATTTGGTCGGGGTTTAGCGAACCTCGGCGAAAATCTCTGCCCGCTCGAAAAGCGCAGTAATTGCAATTTCGCTCGCAAGCAGTGGTTAACACGGTTTTGAGCAGGCGGATCTCGCCGCCGCCAGATTTTTTTGCCCGGAATATTTCTGGTATGGACTCGGATCCATTTCTGCGGGCAGGAACACGATCGGTTGGAGAGGAGAGACCTGCCGGGCAGATCGGCAGGGGTGAATCTTCTAATTCAAAATGGGCTCCCGCCGTTAAATTTGTCAGCATCGCCAGGTTTTCTTGAATCATGAACCTATTATAGAACAAATATTCTTTTTATTCAAGAAAGAGGAACTACCATCTTGAAAACGCCTTTATACTTAAACCTGATATTTATCCTGAACTATTTCGCATAGGTATAGCTCGCATTGCAAAACCTTCTTTCTATGTTCTTCAATCTGCTCTACCATCCATTCGCCTGGACGTACGATCTCATTGCATGGGTTGTGTCAGGCGGGAGGTGGAAGAAATGGGTCCTTTCTGTCCGACCGTTAATCATAGGGATATCGGTGCTCGAACTGGGGAGTGGTACCGGCACCTTAATCTCATCCATTTACCAGGCCGGCGTATCATGTTTTGCATTGGATGAGAGCCGGCAGTTTCTGAGAATTATTCAACGGAAATTTTCAAAAGAGTTTCCACCTATTACCAACCGCTTAATCCGCGGGCGCGCCGAACTGATGCCGTTTGCAGCCAATTCATTTGACACGGTCGTTGCTACTTTCCCGAGTGAATATATATTCCGATCCGATACGCTGGCGGCTTGCCGGCGGGTTATCCGGCCGGGAGGTCGGTTGGTCATTTTGATAGGCGCCCAAATTGGTGGGAAAGGAATTTACCAAAAATTCCTGCGATTTTTGTATCAGGTTACCGGTCAGTCCACACCGGAGCGTGCCAGTTTGAATTTGATTTTTGAGAAAATGGCCCAGTATAATTTTTCCGCCCGATTCGAAACCATCCATTTCCAGAAAGACGTACTTACGATCATCCTGGCTGAATAGGCAGTTCTGTTTATCATTGAAAATTAATGTAAAATTAGAATATGGAAATTCAGATTGCAGTTGCTAAAGTAACCCAATTTGGATCGGCTATCAGCGGAGATTCGATAGAGGTAATTGAGCGGCCAAACGGCGGGCTGTCCGTTGTGATGTGCGATGCTCAAACCACTGGAGAGCGAGCAAAATTCGTCTCGGGCATGGTGGTTCGCAAGGTGCTGACATTACTCTCAGATGGCATCCGGGATGGCTCGGCTGCCCGAGCTGCATCCGATTTCCTTTTTACAGAACGAAATGGGAAAGACCCGGCTTATTTGAATATCCTGAGTGCTGACCTCGAGACCCGCACTCTCGTCATTACCCGCAACAATCCGACGCCGGTTTTCATAGCCCGCGCCGATCGCGTGGAGTGTATTACTGGATTGCCCCAGCCTATTGGTCTGGCACGCAACATCCGCCCGGCGATTACAGAGACCAACCTGGAAAAAGGGATCACAATCGTGATGTACACCGACGGCGTTATGAACGCCGGCACTGCGGACGGTGGTCTGGGCATCGATATCTGCACTTTCCTGGAGGGGGTCCTGGAGGAGCAAGATCCAAGCGCCCAGGTTGTGGCAGATAGTTTACTTTCTCAGGCTGTCCGGTTGGACCATAATCAACCCCACGATGATATGAGCGTGGCGGTGCTGCGGGTGGTCACAAAGCCGAAGGATTTTATCAGGCGCATGGTGGTTCGGCTGCCGGTGGTTGATTTGCCAGCCCACCACTCTGGGTTGGATGCCGAGTAATCGAAAATTGATTCCCCCTGGGTCAAATATCCGCCTCTGGGATTGATTTCTGGACAATCCATAGGGCAACGATTAAGGCTGCCAGGCCTGCTCCGTCGAAAGCAATAAATCGCCTAGCTGTGATGACAAGGTTACTATGATCCATGGGTAAGGTCGCCAGCAACAGGCTTTCCCCAATGACACCAATTGCCTGCATTATCACTGCTGAAAGTAAAGCCACCCTGTTGCGGACCGGCTGGATAAACGCAAAGATATAGGGTACGTTCCACATTACAAATAATATTCCCATTCCCTGGACCAGCTTTTGTCCTGGAATGCCGCTGACTTCAAACCCTGACGTGTAGGCTGCCGGGTTGATGATAAATACCGCGGCAGCCTGCAGATTTATAAATAGTACCGCCCCTATTAACACTCGGACTGCTGTTATTTTTTTACCTGAGCCTTTTTGCATAAATTAATTATAGGCATTCAAGATCTTATTGGACCAAAAGGAATGCATCGTTTTTCAACCCCGGACGCGCTGAGGTAAAATTCATCTCATCTTGGCTGCTCGTCTGAGGTACATATCTTTAATCCCGCTTTTTCGATTGGTTACTTCATCACCCCGCACGGTTTTGGCCACGCAGCCCGAGCCTGTGCGGTGATGCAAGCCTTGCATCGCCAATTCCCTTCCGTGCATTTTGAGCTTTTCACGGAAGTGCCTGAATGGTTTTTCCAGAACTCACTGGCTTGCAGTTACACCTATAACCGGGTAGGCTGTGACGTCGGACTTGCCCAGGTAAATCCATTTGAAGTTGACCCTGCCGAGACCATCCGACGGTTGGAACGACTATTTGCCGACCGCAATCAGATGCTTGGTCACTTTACAGGCGTGCTGAAAACGAGTCGATGCCGGCTGATACTGTGCGATATTGCTTTCCTGGGGATCGAGGCAGCTGAGATATTGGGGATTCCGTCGATATTAATCGAAAATTTCACCTGGGATTTTATTTACGCTGGTTACTCCCACCTGGAACCGAAGTTTGAATATTATGCCGGAGAAATTAAGAAGGTCTTTGATCGGGTTCCGTACCATATCCAAACGGCACCTATTTGCGAGCCGAATTCAAATTATTATCAGGTTGCGCCGGTTTCCCGTCCTCCCAAGTCGAAACCGGGCGAAGTTCGCAAACTTTTGGATGTTGCGCCTGATGAACCTTTGATCCTGGTAACCACCGGCGGGATTGTTCCGGAGGTTCCCCCCGGTGAAGGTTTAAAAAAATTTTCAGAGATTACTTTCATTTTGCCTGGAGCGGGCTCTAAAGCTTCACGGGATGCAAATCTAATCCGTTTGCCGCACCAGACCGGTTATTACTCGCCAGATCTGGTAGCTGCCAGTGACGCTGTGATTGCTAAACTGGGTTACAGCACCGTGGCTGAGGTTTTTCACGCTGGTCTTCCCTTCGGCTACATCCAGCGTCCGGATTTTCCAGAATCAAAACCAATGGGAAGGTTTGTCCAATCGGAAATGCGCGCCCTGGAATTAGCCCTGGATGCCTTTAGCTGTGGTGAGTGGGGAGATCTGCCGCAGAAACTACTGGACCTTCCGCGAAGAAATCCGCCAAAGGTTAATGGAGCGGAGCAAATTGCTGACATTGTTATGGAGAAGGCTCTCCGCTAACCCATCCTTTTAGGAAATCTTGATGCTTAACCGGGTTGAATTCTATAAAATTGTGGCGGGCCAACCCCAGTATTTTGTAAGGATCATCCTCAAAAAAAGCTTCGATCTCTTCCAGTGATAGAGCCCTGGCGATTAGCACGCCGCCTGTAGCTGGTACGCGCGGTCCTGAGAGCAGGATCCGACCCAGTTCATAACCGGTCTGAAGGAATTGTCGGTGCTTTAGGATGGCATCACCAAGGGCCTCGACGGAAACAAGATACTCAATTTCTATCAGGAAATGTTTCATCAGCCAACCTTCCGGGGTTGTTGAACAATTTTTTCAAGATAATGCCTGAGGTTTTCCCGGGTAATGATGGAAAGAGGATGTGGTACTCCGTGAGGATCGAACCAACCAATTTCTGAGCATTTTTCGTTTTCGAGGACGACAGGGATACCTGATATTAATTGGCAAACATAGGTAGGGGAGACCCAGTGCTGGTGTTCGTCTGGCAGTATATGATCCACAATATCCAACAATTCACCGATAGCAATATCGACCCCGTATTCTTCCCGGATTTCCCTGGCCAAGGCATCCTTCAGGGTTTCGCCGTATTCAACGCTGCCGCCCGGGAATTCCCAACAGCCGCGTTCGTTTTTTGCGGTAGGTCCACGTTTTGCCAGGAATAATTTTCCGTGATCATCCACAATGATTGTGCCAACCCCCACGCCGATATAATCAACACCTCGTTTCATAGGAGAAACCTCTTCATGGTTCAAGTTCGCAGGTATACTGAGATTAAGAATTCTCTGAAGATCATATCATGAGCAAAGAAACTCGTCTCCTTATTCCAGCTGCCGAAAAACATACTGAAATCCTGGTAGTGAACTCACGATTCATCGCATCTATTGCTCCTGCCTTTTCAGTCGATGATGCCCGGCTTTTCATCGCAAAAATCCATAATGAACATCCGGCTGCCAACCACCACGTCCCGGCGTTCATAATTGGTCATGGGCTATCCATAACCGAACACTGTTCCGACGACGGTGAGCCAGCTGGCACGGCAGGTCGCCCAGCACTGACGGTATTGAAAGGGAGCGGTCTGGGTGATGTTGTGGTTGTTGTCACACGCTACTTTGGCGGGACAAAACTGGGGACCGGCGGTTTGGTGAGAGCGTATACCGATGCTGCTAAGGCTGTCCTGGATGGGTTACCCCTGGCTGAAAAAATCGCGACGGTCACTGCGCTTCTGGTACTGCCATATTCTCTTTTTGACCGCTTGCGGTTGCTCGTTCCTGAACATAACGGCCAGATCACGGATGAGGATTTTGGTGCTGATGTGACCCTGACAATCCAATTCCCAACCAAGGATATTGACAGTTTTCAAAATGCACTCCGTGAATTAAGCAGAGGTTCGCTTCAGGCAGAAATAATCGAATCCAACCCGGATACGATTTTTCCGGTGACGACTGCTATTCGTTCAGATTAATTTCCGGGTCAATCGGCGTAGCGGGGGTGATCAGATAGTATTGCCGATACCCGGCGACTGCAAGCAGCAGGGCGAACTCAAGCATTGCGCCAATGCTGGCTGAAAATTGATCCAGATAAAAGATCAAAATATTGACTACCGTCAGCGAGATCGTTAGCCCCAGAATGGCCAGATTCGCAGCAGAATTGTCGCGTTTTAATAGGAACAGGCTGGCAGCCAGCATCGATAGGAAACCTACCAATCCCTGTACAGCCAACCTTATGGCAAACCATAAAGGTTGATTCGCCACTTCGAAATCTGCTGCCGGACGTAACAGATGCGTGAAATCGACCCCGGTAAATACAGCTGAAACAAAAATTCCCAGTGTGACCAGCTTGATGACAGAATAAATTCCCACCCACCCTAAGCCGATAATGAGCAAGACCCTCAACCGTTGGCGGGTGAAAAACTTGATTATCTTCCGGTAGGTCACGTTGAACGACTTAATTAGTTTCGGGCTGCGGTCTGGCGCGGTGATGACCTTTTTCGAGGTTACAAAGTTCATTAATGATTTGGCAAGAGCGAGTTCCTGGGGGTCATCACTGTTCCCCTGGATATACCCGAGCCGCTCGATCAACGCAGCCCTTTCCGTTGCATCCAGATCGTTGTCCAACAATTCTGTCATGCCGTGCAGCACCCGATACAACTCTTCGCGCGGCGATGTCGGTTTTGGACGCCGGATGTGAATATAAACAAGTGCCGTTATAAGGAATAAGGTATAGATAATGGGTGCCGCGGGCGGGTAGAAGTAATCATTCGACTGGGTGATGAATTTTCCGACTTCATCGATGAAGAGGCCAAAACCGATACCGCCAGCTGCTGCCGACCAGTTAATTGCCCAATGATTGGCGAAAATAATGGGCAGCAGGGTAGCAACAAACAGAAACAGCCCACCCCAGATCACGTGCGCGATGTGCAATTCAGAATTGCCGATTTGAGGATAGCCAGTCAATTCAAGAAAAAGGCGTGTCAGGATTACAGATCCGCCGAATGCCAGCAGTGTAATCAGCACATATTGTTCTGCACGGTCTCGGCGGACAGCGCTCCGGATTGGTCCGCTTCTGGAAGGGCTCATAATTAAAACAGGCTGCGCAGAACCAGCATAAACCCAAAAGCGACCAGGGGAATCCCAATAATTGCGCCGAAAACGGTGATCGTCAATACGATCCCGGCAATCATGAAAACAACCCCAAGAACAGCGCCAACGAGCCGGCCCGTAAGTTCAAAAACCTTGATTACCAGACGCCATATTAACCAGAATGGCCATAATAAAAAGGGAACTCTTATGTTCTCGCTCATATTTTTATCTCTCCAAGTTATGAATATTTACGTGACAAATTCTGCTTGGTTTCATGACGGCAGCATTATTTGACCAGATAAACTCTCTCAGCGCGCAGGAATGGTTCTGTCTGCACTGAATCGCTTTCGATTACACCCTCGATGATTATGGGCAAATTGGTTGAAAAAACTTCGCGCGGGGTACTTCGATAAACATTGGGGAAGAGGATCACATCAAGGGTACCCTCGAAATCTTCAATTGTCAGGAAGGCCATCCAATCCCCTGAGTTTGTTCGGCTGCGACGATGACTCTGCCGAACTCCAACAACCGTGACATGTTTTCCAGTATATTCCAAGGCTTCGACTGTGCTGAAGGAATTGAACTGCGCAAGGCGGTCGGCATACAAATCCAGCGGATGCGCATCAACCCCAATGCCAAGGATCTCTTGCTGCGCTGCTATTCGATCTTCCACCCCAAGCTCAGGTAAGGAATCAGACATGGGCTCTTCGAACAGGGACGGCTGGCCAGCCTGCCGCCTGCCTTTCTCCAAGTAGGCAAGCAGCGATGGTATTGACCCCATGCCGTACAGTGCCCCACATCGGATCAAGTTGCGGATTTCGACCGGTCTAGGGTCAACGCGGGTTAATAAATCATCTAGTGATTTGAAAGGACGCAAAGCGATGATTTTTTGCATGGTGCGGTTGGTCAAATCCTTAACTTGATCCAGTCCAAGATAAAGCGCAGGTTTTCCGTCTGGATAAGTGACCGTACATTCCCGATTTGCATGGTTGATATGCGGAGGTTTGGGTGCAAATCCCAGTCGGCGGGCTTCCATCAAGTAAACCCGCTGACTGTAGTATCCACCCCAGTTTGCCAGGACACCGGCCAAAAATTCCGCGGGAAAATGTGCTTTACACCAGGCTGAGTTCCAGGCAACGCGAGCATAAGACGCCGCGTGTGCCTTCGGGAATCCATATCCTGCAAAAGCAGCCATCATATCCCATATTTGTTCAGCCAGGTCCGAAGGGACGCTGTGGAACTCGCCGGTACCCTGGATAAATTTATCCTTTAATAATTCCATTTGTTTGCCAGGGTCAAAATGACTCATGGCGCGCCGCAACAGGTCCGATTCCGTCAACGTCAGCCCACCAATTTCGTGCGCAATCCTGAGCACTTGCTCCTGATACAGGATAACACCATAGGTATCGCCTAATGTGCGTTCCAATGAGGGGTGCAGGTGGGTCACAGCTTCTTCACCATTGTGACGCCGGATAAATGCATCTCTCAAGCCACCTCGCATTGGGCCAGGACGATACAATGCCAAAGCTGCCATGACATCATCTGGAGTTCTGGCGTGGATCGATTTCAAGGTAGCGCGCATTCCTGGACTTTCGATCTGGAAGCATCCGATGGTCTTTCCCGCGGTAATGATCTGCCCGGTATCAATATCATCCAATGGAATGCCTGCTATGATCTCCGCAGGTGAAGAATAATCGGCTTTGCTCCAGGAATGAATGGCATTCATTACGTCTGCCATTACGGTCAAGCCGCGGATGCCGAGCAAATCAATTTTCACCAGACCCAGGTATGCCAGGGACTCGAGGTCAAATTGAGAAATCTGCACGCCCTTCCCCCCGGAGCGCATAACGGGCACCAGTTCGGTCATGGGACCTGGTGAGATCACCACCCCGCCCGGATGGACCGATAAATGCCGCGGCAAGCCAAGGATTCGCGCTGCGATAGCGAATAGTTCCTGGTGGCGGGGATCCGGGTAACGAGCAGAGAGATCCCGGAAGACATTTTCTTCTCCGCCCGGTTCATCGGTGTTCATTCGACCCGCAAAGAAGGAATAGGGCAGTTCAGCGGCGAGTTTTCTGGATTCAGCCGGGCTGAATCCCAGGGCTTTGGCGGCTTCACCCACAGCTGAACGAGGTCTAAAGCGGTTGATTGTGGCTACCATAGCCACCCGATCCTTGCCGTATTTTTCGAAACAATGATGGATTACCTCGTCCCGCCTGCGCGAATCAATATCGGTATCGATGTCTGGCGGGCTTGTTCGCGCCGGGTTGAGGAAACGTTCGAAATACAAGGACAGACGAATCGGGTCTGGGAAGGTGATGCCAAGACAATGAGCAACTAACGACGAAGCAGCAGATCCGCGGGATGAGAACAAAATTCCCTGTTTTCTGGCGAAAGTCAACAACTCTTCCATGATAAGAAATATCGGATCGTACCCAAGTCCAGCGATAATATTCAATTCGTAGTCGAGACGTTGGGTGATCTCGGGTGTAAGGTCTGAATATAACCTGCTTGCCCCGGAGAATGCCCGTTCGCGAAGAGCCTGGGAAACCGTGAGGCCCTGCGGAAGTGGAATGGCAGGGAAGCGCGGGATGCCAAATGGCATTTGAAAATTGCAGCGCTCTTGAATTTCAAGAGCAAGTTTTAGCGCCCTCGGGTGTTGGTTACCTGAAGTTTGTAGAAATTCCGGGTCTGGAAAAACTATATTTTTCGTGTAGCCGTGGATCACATCAACCTTGTCGTTTGTGGTCTGGCTGCGAATCGAGCATAACAGCCTGTGAACAGGTTCATCGGATTTATCCAGGTATAACACTTCTGGCGCGAGTACAGGTTGGATGCCAGCCTGTGCCATCAAGGAGAGTAAAATTCGTTCTTCCTCAACGAATGAAGGGTTGCAGGTCAGGCGGAAAAACACATTTCCCTTGAAAATGTTTTTTAATTCTTCGAGCTGTACGTAAATCCCACTCAGGAATCCCTGGCGCAGAACTAAATTGGCAATTCCGTAAATTCCGCCAGTCAGGCAGATCACGCCCTGAGTATGCTCAGCCAGTTCCCTCGATGTAATGGGCCGCCCATCCTCGAGGTTGGCGAAGCTGCTTAATTGACACAGGTTAGCCCAGCCCTTTTCGGTTTCCGCAAGGAGCGATAGTCGAGAAATAGGTTCATGCCCTTGGCGGCTGGTTCCAAATGCTACATCAGTTTCCAATCCGAAAATCGGTTTGACCCCTGCTTTGCGACAGGCAAGCGCAAACTCGACGGCTCCTGTGAGCAGGTTATGGTCGCACAATACCAGCGATGTGCAGCCGGTTTCAGCAGCCCGTGCTGCTAAGGCGGCGGGCGGGTTAACCCCCTCGAGAAGCGAATATGACGAATGGACCGTAATCAATGGCATCATGAAAATCTACAATCCTGTAAGTAATTGTAACTACAAGTAATCGTGTGTAAAATACCAGAAGGCAAGATTATGGATATTATTCTGGAGGCTGCGGATGGAATCCTTAAATATTGATCATAGTGAAACACCGATTCGTCTCTTTAAATCCAATTTTTTTGAATTCTTTACCCATATCCATCCAGCCGTTGTACTTGTCATCTGGCTGCCAGTCGTGTTTTACGGCCTGCTGCGTGGAATACTGGATTGGCCTATGGAAAGCAGCAAAGCCTGGATCGTATTGGCCTTTATCCTTGGTTTATTTCTATGGACGCTGGCAGAATATCTCCTTCACCGATTCTTGTTCCACTACCACGCAAAAAGCCCCACCGGGGAACGGATCTTCTTCCTGTTTCACGGCATTCATCACGCCCAGCCACAATGTAAGACAAGGCTGGTCATGCCGCCTGTGGTGAGTATTCCGATGGGATTGGCTTTTTACTATCTATTCCAGTTTCTGTTCGGTGTGGTCTTTTTCTCAAGCCACTGGGTTGGACCGGTATTTGCGGGTTTTATCCTGGGATACCTGGCTTATGACATGACACATTATGCTACCCACCATTTTCCAATGCGAGCCAAAGTTTGGAAGTCTCTTAAACGGCATCACATGCGGCATCACTACAAAACCCCCAACGCTCGCTTTGGGGTTTCATCGCCATTGTGGGATTTTGTTTTTAAAACAACTGGCGTGTAAACAATAATTAACTTAGTAAAACCGTCAGACCGTTACGGCTGACGGTTTTTTATTCGATATGCAACAACCAAAGGTTTTTTGCGTATATGGATTAACCGCGATTTCTACAGCGTAAAGGAAGGAAAATATAATGTCACAAGATTCTGGGATTCTTGAAAAATTCTTTGGCGTCATCGCAAAGGGGCAGACCTACTTAAATATTATTTACCTGTTTTTAGCTTTTCCGCTTGGGCTGATCTACTTTATCTTTTTGGTCACCGGTATCTCAGTCGGAGTGGCAACGCTGATCATCTGGATTGGTTTGTTTATTCTGGCGATGGTAATTGCCGGCTGGTGGCTGTGCGCAGGTTTTGAGCGCGTCATGGCGATCAATTTGCTGCAT
>CAYPJS010000189.1:0-2504 GCA_964411135.1 uncultured Anaerolinea sp. | reverse complement strand
AACGGTATAGCGCGGGTCGATTTTGACCGGCAGGATGACCTCCCCGCTCATCGACTCTTTTTCAAGGATCGTTGCGGGACGGATTGCATCGATATGTCCGGTCTGCCAGAAAACGGGGGGCAGTGCCTGACGTGGCGCGTTGTAGGGTTCCGCCAATCCCGGTACATCCAGCAGGTTGCGCATCTGCCCGGATTTCAGGTCGATACGCCACATTTTGTGCGGGTTCTGGCCGGCGGGAACTACACCGCGTACCGAATCAGCCTCCGGGTTGGTCAGTAACAGCCGCACGGCTTCATCCACCAGCCCCACCGGCCGCACCGGCGAGGTCGGGCGCAGGTGAACCACCACCTCCGGCGCATAAGCCTCGTTGGCAATTAACCAGGCCAATGCATGCTGGAAGACCGGCAGGTCAAGGGTGCTATCCTGTGCCAGTTCATCCGGCCGCATAAATGGCACCTCGGCGCCGTACTCGCGCGCTGCCTCCGCGATTTGTGGATCATCGGTGGAAACAATGACGCGCGTAACGGTCTCTGCCTGTCTGGCAGCCATAATACTATACGCAATCAATGGATGGCCGGCAAACAGCCGGATGTTTTTGTGGGGGATGCCCTTCGAGCCGCCGCGCGCAGGGATAATCGCCAGCACCTCGGGTTTTTCTACCATGCCGTCCAGCCTCCATCGACCACCAGGTTTGATCCAGTCATATAACTTGAGGCGTCCGACGCCAGGAAAAGCAGCGCGCCGTTCATTTCATCGATGTGTGCCATACGGCCCATGACCGCCCGCGCCGAGTATGACTGCACGAATTGATCATCATGGTTATTGAACACTCCGCCAGGGGTCAATGCATTAACACGGATGTCGGTACCGGCATAATATGCAGCCAGGTAGCGCACCATGCCCATCACGCCAGCTTTGGTAACCGAGTAGTACACCGGCTTGTAAGCAGTCTGGATACCGTTGCGTTGGTACAAACGCTGGTCAGGAGCTACCAGACCGTATGTCGAACAAATATTAATAATCGAGCCCTTCTTGCCCTGCTGTATCATCGGTTTGACGGCTGCCTGGCAGCACAAAAACATGCCGGTGAGGTTAACTTCCAGGGCCTGGCGCCATTGGTCCAATGGATAATCCTCGAAACTGCCAGCCGGAATGCCGCGCGCCACAGCCTCCGGATCAAATTTTGGATCGAGTGCAGCGCTGCAAACCAGAACATCCAGCCGTCCGTAAACATTTACAGCAGTCTCGACAAGTTCCTGCACGGAAGCCGGATCGGTCACATCTACGCCCACCCCCAGCGCCGTGTAGCCATCTTTAACCAGCGTCTCAGCAATGGTGTGGGCAGTCATACGATTGAGGTCCGCCACCACCACGGCTGCCCCGGCCTGTCCCAGCGTGCGGCTGAACTGTTTACCAAGCAGCCCTGCCCCGCCGGTGACAATTGCCACCTGCCCCTGCATGTTGAACTTTTCCATTACATTGCTCATGCTGCAATCATCCTCATCGCTAATTGATTAATCAAACCGGATTTCCTGATGACTTTCTGCCGATTCATTGGCAGACAGCGCCAGTTTCAAGGCCTGTACACCATCATTTAGAGTACAAATCGGCAACAACTCGCCGCGCACCACCTGTAAAAAGTGCCGCATCTCAGCCAGGAACATATCATTGCGCTCAAATCCTTCAGATGGTTTGTACTGCTCCCAGGTTTTATCGGAGGCTCGATAAAGCCGTAAGGTTCCGCCGTCATTATCCCAATGCAGGGTTCCCTGGGTACCGATGAATTCTAGCCGATGCGTACCGGGCCGCTGAACATAATCAAGATGCAGGCTGCCTAGCGTGCCGGTGGTGAACCGCAGACTGATCTCTGCCGTATCTTCCACCTCGAGCCCCAGCCCTCCCTGCCTGCCGTTCATGGCATACAGTGATTTTACCTCACCCACCAACCAACGCAGGTAATCAAATGGATGGCAAAGTGTCAGCACCACCCCGCCGCCAAGCTCCAGCCGCGCAGAGTAGCTCTGTTTATAATCCTCCCAGGGGTGCCAGCCGGGCAAATATTCACCCCAATGCGCTCTAACGGACGTCACGGTCCCTAAAACGCCGTCATCCAGAATTTGCTTGGCCAGTTTGAGGGTAGGGTGCCAGCGGAACTGGAAGGCAGTCAGCGCCTGTCCGCCGCCGCGCACCAGGGCATGTTCCAATTCAGGAATATGGCGAAGCGTATGGGCGATGGGTTTTTCGATTAGCAGGTGCGCTCCGCTTTCAGCAGCCGGGATGGCAACCTCCAGATGCAGCGCAGTCGGGTTAGAGATGATGACCGCATCCGGCTTATGCGCCAGGGCTGCCCGCAGATCCGTCTCGACTGGAAAACCAGCCAACTCATCCGTCGGCAGCGTTGAACGGTTGGAGCGGTAGAGCACAATATCCCGCTCGCCCAGGGACAGCAGGTTTTGCATGTGCCGCCGCCCGATTGATCCGTATCCAGCAATCAAAAATTTCAT
>CAYPJS010000188.1:0-14960 GCA_964411135.1 uncultured Anaerolinea sp. | reverse complement strand
CATGGATGGTCTCGCCTTCAACCAGTTCCATTACAATGAAGGAAAGATCAAGCCCGGGGTTCAAGGCTTTATCTGTGCGGCCGGCATCGAAGATACTCACGATATTGGGATGGATCAGTTTTGCCGCAGCCCGTGCTTCGGTTAATAGCCTGGTCTGTCCCTGGGAGCCGATAGTAGAGTCAATATTCAAAACTTTTACGGCTACCGACCTGTCCAGGAGGGTATCCAGAGCTTCGTAGATGATGCCCAAACCACCTCGGCCGATTTCCCGGTCCAGGCGGTAGCGCTGGTTCAGATACGATCCGATCATCCAGCCTTCTCCGCGGCTTTGGCATCTTTGCGAGAAATAACCACGATCGTCAGGTCATCTGATGGCTGATCGCGCTCGCTGAAGCGCTTGACTTCCGCGACGATGTGGTCAACCAGTTCCGACGCCTCCGGATGTTCATGCACCAATAAAAGCTTTTCAAGTCGCTCCACGCCAAACGCTTCATCCAGAGGATTGAAGGCTTCTGTGACGCCATCCGTATAGAGGAGGAGAAAATCATCTTTTTCGATTCTTATCGAATGCTGCTCGTAAACAGCCGTATCTTCTACGCCGAGAGCCATGCCGCTGCGGGTTAGTGCGGTCAATTTGCCGGTACTCGCATTAAAGTGGAGTGGCGGATTGTGCCCCGCATTCACATAAACATATTCCCCGGTGTGCGGGTTAAGTTGTCCGTAAAACAGCGTCACAAACATACCGGCGTGGGAATCCCGGCATATCAACTGATTCGCCTGGTCAATGCCCTCAGCCAGGGTGGCGGCATTTACCACAGAAGCGCGGATGACTGTCCGCGCCATTGCCATGTATAAGGCAGCAGCCATCCCTTTATCGCTGACGTCGGCTACGACTGTGCATACGGTGTCCTTATTCAATGATTGAAGGTCGTAGAAATCGCCGGCTACTTCATAGGCTGGATCCCATCGAGCGGCAAATTCCCAACCCTGATACTGTGGCAGTTCAGTGGGCAGCAGGTTAACTTGAACCTCATGCGCGAGCTGTAGTTCACGCTCCAACCGGCCTTTTTCAATGGCAACCTGGTAGAGACGGGCATTTTCAATGGCAACAGCCGCGGATGCCGCAATACTGGTTAACAAATCCAGATCATCCGAAGTAAATATGCCGGATTGGACCCGGTTATCAACATAGACGATCCCATGGATATTGTCCTTATGCTGCAATGGCACACATAATACGGAGCGCAGCCCCAGGATCATGACGCTTTTTCGTTCACTGAGCCAGTCATCGCTTTGAGCGTTGCTGGTCAGCAGCGGCCGGCCCTCCCTCAATACACGGTCAATTACCCCCAGAGAGACCTGGCTGCGCGGGTCTTCGATGGAACTCTGTTCCAACCCGCGGGCAGCCCGAAAAGTTTGGCTGCCGTTTTCCTCCACCAGGACCAGGAAGGCTCGCTCAGCTCGTGTAGCAGCAATGACTTCGTCTAATACAGTATTAAGCACTTCATCGAGATTAAGTGTAGAAGTGAAGGTCTGTGAAATTCGATATAGGAGCGACAGGCGTTCCGTCTCGCGTGAGATCCCTGGTCGAAAAACCATCTGCGATCCTTCCAGAGGTTGCTATATGGAATTAATACCTCTATTATAACAATGAGTGGTCAACATTTATCAGGGATAACAATTTCTTTCATAAGGAAAAAGAATCAACTGCAAAAAATTACCGTCCCTGTCCATTGAAAGCCGCGCAATTAATTAAGTCGTATTGACGGCCGGAAAGTTGCAACCTTATAATTTGACAATCCCCACCGCTAATGGGATGGTACCCTGCAAAGGAATCAACCAATGAAAACACCGAACCGAAAAACAATTGTTCTCCTCATGGCCATAGTCCTGGCGATTTCAGCCTGCACTCCTACCCCGACCCAGCCGCCAGCCTCAGCTACCCCGGTTCCACCGACCGTAACCGCCATTCCACCTACAGACACCCCAGTGGTCCCGACTGTACCCCCAACGATAACACCTACCCAAACTGCGACCGGTGAAGCTTTGTCCTTTATCCAGTTGGATATGCTTTCAGAGTCGCTGGGCTGGGCATTAACCAGCACGGCAGCTTACCGTACAACCGACGGCGGTCTGTCCTGGCAGGATGTTTCGCCGGATGATTGGAATACCAGCATGGTTCCGTCCAGCGGTTTTTTCCGCAACGCAGAGCATGCCTGGCTGCTTCAGTCCGACCCGCTGGATATGGAAAGCGGGGTCTTCTACCACACCAGCGACAGCGGAGCTTCCTGGCTGCGCTATGAAGTGCCATTTGGGGCTGGACCGATGAGTTTCATCGATAACCGCACCGGATGGGTCATGACCGGACTGGGTGCAGGCGCCGGGTCGCACGCCATTGCTATATTTGCCACGCATGATGGCGGGGATACCTGGGACGAAGTTTACCGCCGGGATACCGGCGAACCCGAACCTGAAGGGGAAATTCCGCTAAGCGGCGCAAAACAGGGAATTACCTTCAGCGACAACCGGCTTGGCTGGGTGGCCGGCAGCGTTCCAGCAGATAACATTTTTTATTTGTACCGAAGCACAAATGGCGGCTTGAATTTCCAGCAGCAGGAACTGCCTTTGCCGGAGGGAGTGACAACCGCCATGTATTCTTTGGAAGCTCCAATTTTCTTCTCGCCTGCGCGAGGTGTGCTGCCAGGCATGGTATACGGCCTTGAAACATCGTCGACCATTTTTTACATCACCGAAGACGGCGGTGATACGTGGACGCCGACATCCATGGTACCGGTGTTGGGGCGGTATTCGGTGCCAACCTTTGATAATTTTATTGTATGGGATGGCAATACCCTCTACAGCAGCAGCGACCGCGGCGAAACCTGGCTTGAAGTCACTCCGGATTTAAACCTCGACCAGATGATCGCAACGCTGGATTTCGTCGATGCGTCAAATGGCTTCGTCACCTGGATGGACGCTGAAGGGAATGCCGGACTGTACCGCACGGAGGATGGCGGGGTTACCTGGACCGCTATAATGCCTTAATAATTTGCTTTTGGCTTGAACCCGTATGGCAGGGCCGGACCGCGTGGTTCGGCCCAATCATTTAATAAAGGAATACATGGAAATGGGTCGTACCAGCATTGCGTCCAGGCTTCTGCGCCAGCACACCATACCTGCCCATCCCCAAGGGGACAAGGCTCGGATGGGAGAGTTGGATAAGCTGATGGAAGAACAAGACGCGACCTGAAAGTACCCGGCTCGAAAGAACGGGCAAGGAAGAAACCCTGATATCCGATCAGCCCCAGCATGATCGCAAGGTGCAGCCAGCGACTGCGCCCCCGGATCGCCTGATCGATAGATCCAAGGATCGGGGTCAGGGCCAGCCCTATGACCGCCAGCAGAAAGCCATAACCAAAACGGATATCCGGCGAGGTCATCAACCAGTAAATCGCACCTACTGTAGTGCACAAGTAAGCCGCTGCCAGCCTCCCCAGGGGAACACCGTTCCTGGGGCTTTTGATGCGGCTCAACACGAAACCTGCGGCAAAAACCAGAGGTGACAGGGCTGCAGCCATAAGTATGACTTTCTGGTTAGTCGTCTTTTCGATAAACCACAACCGCAGCCAGTCAAGAAATGGCTTTGCCATTACAACTTCCACCGTCTCCCCCGGGTCGCGCCCCCATGCCTGAATGGTAACCACTTCAGTCTTGGCGATATCCATTGGTATTTTCCAATCGAAATTGAAAAGGTCGATGGATGGGAATGGATACACCAGGTAGCCCGAAATGATCACGTTGCGAACCAGCCAGGGTGCCACAACCACCAGGGCGATCCCGGTTAGAGCAAGCAAGACTCGCGGACTGCGGATGTACTTCAGGACTATCCAGGCAGCCAGAATCAAAATAGGTGCTGCCGAGAGTTTGATGGTCACCATACTGATGGCGATCAGAAAAATGGCTGCCTCACCCAGCGGGTTCTGGCTGTTCTGATCCAGCCAGGCGGTCAGCAATAACCATAGGATGAGAATTACAGGCAGATCCGTGCCTGGGGATGAAATTTGCGATCCAAGCACAAAGAAGATCAAGGGCAACAAGATTGTGCGCAGCATATTTGCCATGGTCCTGGAACCGCGCAACCAACCAGTGGCACCGCTTGCAAAATCCAGGCCGGCTACCAGGGTCAAGGCTGCTGGAACCAGGTGGAACGAGCCCAACCCCAGAAATGAAAAACTAAAAAGACTATTTAACACCAGCCAGCTTGAGTTGTAGGCAAAACGCGTGTGCAAGTTCCCCAAACCAGGCACGACGCGGAAGGACTCGATCCATCGAATTGTCTGCGCATGGTAAATGCCGGTATCCGGGTTGACCGGTACATGGGTGCCATTTTCCAGCGCCGAAAGTATCACGAGCAAGCCTAACAGGGCACCAGGAATTGTCCAATTCTCGATTCGAATTGCTGGGAAACCTTCAGAGCGGAAATAAAACCAGGATATGAGGATCCCGCCCGCCAGCACCAGCAGGAAGGCTGCCAAAGATACAGGCATAAAAAGGGACAGCACCTGAGAGATCCAGGTCAAGAAGCATAATCCCGCCAGAATGGTTAACCCGGTGGCAGGAGGCTGAAAGGATAGCCCTCCCGCCAGCCGCGACAATCCGCGAGCAGCCGCCCAGCCATAAAGGAAGCATAGTGCCAAAACTAGCAAAATTATCACGGCTGCAGCCAGCATAAGGATCCTTTGGATATATTTTATTCTAGAAATAATTAATTATTGCAGAATGCGCACCGCGTCTGCAATTGCCTGCAGGTGCCGTGGGCTGGTGCCGCAGCAGCCGCCAATCACTTGTGCACCTGCACTGACCCAGGCTGACACGCTTTCAGCCATTTCATCAGGCGTGGTCTTATAGAAGGCATTAGCATTTTCATCGACACTGGGCAGCCCGGCATTTGGCTTGAACCAGATCGGCAGGTTGGTTGCTGCGCGCAACTCCTGCAACGCTTTGAAGTTATCCTCCAGGCTGCGGCCGCAGTTGATTCCCAACATATCCACACCAGCTTCTGCAAAAGCCTGCGCGACCTTGGCTGGCGAGACGCCCATCATGGTACGGGTACCGCGGTCATAGCTGAAGGAACAGACCAGTGGAAGGTCTGTCATCATTCTGACCGCCCGTACTGCTGCGCCGGCCTCACCCAAATCGAACTGCGTCTCAATTACGATCATGTCCACGCCCGATTCAGCCAGCCAACGCGCCTGTTCAGCAAAGGTTTCTTCGGCTGCCTCAACAGACAGGGTCCCGAAAGGTTTGAGCATCTGCCCGGTGGGGCCGATCGAACCAGCAATCAAGGTTTCATCTTTGCAGGCAGCTTTTGCCAACCTGACTGCCGTTCGGTTGATAGTCTCAGCCTGGGCTGCCATCCCCATCTGTTCCAGGTGCAGCCGGCTAGCGCCGAAGGTGCAGGTCAGGACGATATCTGCTCCGGCCTCCACAAAGTTGGCTGCCAGTCGGGTAATTTCGATCGGGTTTTCGAGTACCCAGGCTTCTCCGGATTTTCCTGGCGGAATTCCGCGTTGGGTCAGGTTGCTTCCTGTGGCTCCATCGGCAACAAGAACGGTCCCTGCTGATAATCGTTCCAGGAATCTGTTTTTCATAATTTCTACCTTATGTCAAAAGTTGGGATTCGCCGAATGCTGTATTTCCCGCAAATAAAATTGATAATCAACGGTTTTAGCCTATATGCACGGCTGATACCAATTATATGATTGATTAGGAAAAGGGAATTGCTCAAGCACAGGCAATGCACTAATATGTATTCAGCCTTTTTGGATAAATTTGGTCTATTTGACCCCTTGACAAAAGCATTTATTAATTGTATTATTTGAACTAAGATAATTCAACATCAAAAGGATTTGGAACGTGCCCACTCATTACGCTGGCGACCCGGAAGAAGTACTCGCACTCGACACCTGGATCAAATTGAACCGGTCTGTGGATGCGTTGGTCGCAAAAGTAAATGAAAGCGGTACCATGGGCGGCCTCACACCCACTCAATTCGCAGTAGTTGAGGCGCTTTACCATCTGGGTCCACTGTCACAATGTCAGCTGGCTGCCCGGGTCTTCAAGAGCAGCGGCAACATGACTCTGGTTGTGGACAATCTCGAAAAATTAGGCCTTGTCAGGCGCCAGCCGGATCCAAACGACCGACGTGTGAGCATCGTCAGCCTTACCCCTCATGGTGATCAAACGGTCAGGGGCATTTTCCCCAAACACGCCGCCACTATCAAGGGATTGTTCGAAGTCCTTGCTCCCAAGGACCAGCGTATTTTGGGAGAACTTCTGCGCAAATTGGGCAAACAGGAACGGTAACCCCCTTTTTTTTGTCTGATTATTTCAATATCAAAACACTTTATATTAAGTGTTCACAGTCTAATTAATTTATGATCAAAGGAGATCAAACAACATGTCCTGGAAAATTGACCCCGCCCACTCAGAAGTAAATTTCACCGTACGCCATATGATGATTTCGAACGTCCGCGGACGTTTTGAACGCTTCACCGGCAAGGTGGAATTCGACGAAAACAACCCGGCCAACTCCTCGGTGGATGTGGAAATTGAAGCCGCCAGCATCAATACACGGGAAAGCCAGCGCGACAATCATCTGCGTTCAGCAGACTTCTTCAATGCCGAGCAGCACCCGTACCTGACCTTCAAGAGCAAACGGATCGAAGTGGTTGACGATACCCACGGGCGCATCTATGGAGATTTGACCATCCGAGACATTTCCCGCGAGGTAGTCCTGGAAACCGAATATAACGGAAAATCGCAGAGCCCCTGGGGGTTTAGCAGCGCTGGTTTCAGCGCCACCACGGTTATCAACCGAAAAGATTGGAACCTGACCTGGAATATGGCACTTGAAACCGGCGGTGTCCTGGTCGGTGACGACATCAGAATCAGCATTGAGCTTGAGATTATTGAGGAGCGAATCGCGGAACCTGCCTGATTAATAACACAAGGCCCGGAAATCCCCCCAAACAGACGGTGTTTGCACCGTCTGTTTAATTTTAACAACCACCTTTCATATCTATAATGGGTTTTTGGATTTCTTTATGTATAATAAAGAAAAGGTCGGTGGTATTGGCAGTCGGGGATTTGGTGTCCAGACGTCAAACACGGAATCGTTGGTAAAAAATGGTGGGGCGGTTATCGAGAGCCAACCAGCAAAAGTCCCTGTACCGCCACTCCACTCCACCTTCCATTGATCCGCTCTAATCTCTGCGCAGAAAAAATCCCATCAATTTCCCGATTCTTAATGGGGACCATTTCCACAACTGACATTATCCCGGCAATCGACACGATCTTTACCCCACCAATATTTCAACTTTCAAGGAGAGGATTCACATGACTGCTCTAAGCAAGATCGAAGGTATCGGGCCTAAGTATGAGGCCGAATTAAAGAAAGCCAGCGTTGCCTCCGTCGAAGGGCTTCTGAAGGCAGGCGCAACTCGCGGCGGCCGCAAATCCCTGGCTGAGACCACCGGGATTGGCGATAAACTCATCCTGGAATGGGTCAACCATGCAGATCTCTTCCGCATCAAGGGCGTCGGCGAGGAATATTCAGACCTGCTTGAAGAAGCCGGCGTCGACACGGTTGTGGAATTAGCCAAACGGGTTCCTGCAAATTTGTTGGAAAAAATGGCTACCATCAACCTCGAGAAGAAACTTGTGCGCCAGCTGCCCACCATCAAAATGGTTGCAGACTGGGTAGCCCAGGCTAAGGCACTCCCCCGCCTGGTCGAATATTAAAATTCACCGCTTCCATTGCTTCATGAATACCGGCCCAGGCGGCCGGTATTTTGTTTTTGGTCAGAATTTAGGCGAACACATTTAACGATGCGTTATAGTATTAATAGAGTGCGATTTCCGCAAGTTTTTTTCCGGGGAGTAAAAACCTATGTCAACAAAAATCACCTGGTATGGCCATGCAGCCTTTGATCTAGAAACAGGCGGATACCACGTCCTCGTCGATCCCTACCTGAAAGGAAATCCCTTTGCAACAATAAGCCCGGACCGCATCCAGGCAGATTTCATCCTGATTACACACGGGCACGGCGACCATATCGGTGACACGCTGGAAATTGCACGCCGCACAGGTGCGCTGGTGATCAGCAACGCAGAAATAAGCCGCTGGTTAGCGGGAAAAGGTTTAAGGACCCATTCCCAACACCTTGGCGGCGGTCACCAGCATCCTTTTGGTTACCTGAAACTGACCATGGCAATTCACGGATCCAGCCTGCCGGATGGGGGCTATGGAGGGAATCCGGCCGGGCTGCTGCTGACCGACTATGAGGGAAACAAGATCTATCTGGCAGGTGATACAGGCTTGTTCGGCGATATGCGGCTGATTGGCGAGGAAGGAATCGATCTGGCCGCCCTGCCCATCGGCGACAATTACACCATGGGGCCTGCGGACGCTTTACGCGCAGTCAAGCTGCTGCAGCCAAAAATTGTGCTGCCCATCCATTACGACACCTTTGAGGTCATACGTCAGGACGCCACAGCCTGGGCCAGGCAGGTTGAGCAAGAAACCACCACAAAAGTCGCCCTCATCAAGCCCGGGGAAAGCTTGACCCTCTAAAACAGGCGTGATTTTCTCAATTTGATAGGTTTTGAGTGATCTTTCAGGCTACCATACGATAGCTGTCGGTCTCAGGGACAGACAGATCTACGATCTTGAGAGAAAAAGCATTCATGACCTCATCTCAATCACAAAAATTTTATCAACTTACGCCCGAAGAACGCCGTCACTGGTTGAATCAAAACGCCAATATTGACCGCGCTGCGCTGGATGCATTTGCTGATAAATCAGGTTTGACCCTCGATCAAGCCGACCACATGATTGAAAATGTGATCGGCATGTATGCGCTGCCGGTGGGGGTGGCCCAGCATTTTATTGTCAATGGCCGTGAGGTCCTTGTCCCGATGGTGATTGAGGAACCATCCGTGGTAGCCGGCGCGTCGTTTATGGCAAAACTGGCCCGAACCAAAGGCGGTTTTACTGCCAGCACCACCCTGCCGGAAATGATCGGCCAAATCCAGATTCTGGATGTCCAGGACATGGAGAAAGCCCGCCAGGCTATTTTGGCGCAAAAAGCTGATCTGCTTGCAGAAGCAGTTCATTTCGACCCGGTCCTCGTCAGTCATGGCGGTGGCCCCCGTGACATTGAAGTGCGAATCATCCAGGAGTCCCCCATTGGGCCATTCCTGGTGCTGCATTTGATTTATGACGTGCGGGATGCGATGGGCGCCAATGCTATTAATACCGCGCTCGAGCGCCTGGCACCGCGCATACAATCTATTTCGGGCGGCCGCGTGCATTTACGCATCCTTTCCAACCTGGCTGACCGCCGCCTTGCCAGAGTAAAAGCGACATTTGCTCTCGAGCAGTTAGCCTTTGACCAGTTCCCCGCCAAGACTGTTCGCGATGGAATTATCGATGCCTGGGCATTTGCTGCCGCAGATCCTTACCGCGCCGCCACCCACAATAAAGGCATTATGAACGGCATTGATGCTGTGGTAATTGCCACAGGTAACGACTGGCGTGCCATTGAAGCTGGTGCACACGCCTATGCTGCACGCGAGGGCCGTTACACCAGTCTGAGTACCTGGGGCAAGGACGATGACGGCAACCTGGTTGGCGAGCTTGAACTTCCGATGGCAGTTGGTATCGTCGGCGGTGCAACCCGTGTTCACCCGGGTGCTCAGTCGGCGCTTAAGCTGATGGGCGTGAGCAGCGCTGCTGAACTGGCAGAAATCATAGTTTCGGTTGGGCTGGCCCAAAATCTGGCAGCCCTGCGTGCCCTGGCTACCGAAGGCATCCAACGCGGCCACATGTCGCTGCATGCCCGCCAGGTTGCCATCTCGGCTGGCGCTCAGGGAGAACAGATCGATCGTGTCGCCGATCAGATGGTAGCTGAAAAAGCGGTACGAGTTGACCGCGCACTTGAGCTTTTGACTGAAATAAATAAATAAGCAACATAGAGGTCGCAGAGAAAATCAGGAACCTGAAACCCGCTCTTGGAAAATTTACAATGGTATCAACCGATTTTTCCAGCATTCAGTTTCTTAGTACCAGGCAATACGGATTTCTCCATGTTCTCTGTGTCGCAGTGTTGAATTAAAAGAGGTGAAGATGGAAATACATGAACATTCCCCCCTGCTGCATAAACCTGACCGGCCTGTAGGCATCGTCGGGTATGGCGCGTATGTCCCGCGCTACCGTATCCCTGCGCGCGAAATATCGCGGATTTGGAAGGGTGGAAATGAAGCCGGCCCTATCAAGGAAAAATCCGTTCCCGGTGTTGACGAAGATGTAATCACCATGTCGATCGAAGCCTCGCGCAATGCTCTGAAACGCGCGCAAATCGATCCGAGGGAATTACGCGCAGTCTGGGTCGGGTCTGAGTCTCATCCATACGCGGTTAAGCCCAGTTCGACAGTGGTAGCAGAAGCCATCGGTGCAACCGCATCAATCCAGGCAGGCGATTGGGAATTTGCGTGCAAAGCCGGCACCGAGGCTATGGTTGCGGCGATTGCGATGGTTGGGGCGGGCATGGGACGTTACTCCCTGGCGATCGGCATGGACACGGCGCAAGGCCGCCCGGCTGACGCGCTGGAATACACCGCCGCGGCAGGCGGTGCCGCTTACATCCTTGGCCCGGCAGAAGAGTCGCTGGCAAAGATAGTGGCAACATACTCCTTTGTTACTGATACCCCTGATTTTTGGCGCCGTCCAATGCAGCGCTACCCGGAACATGGACAGCGTTTCACGGGTGATCCGGCGTATTTCAAGCATATTACCTCGGCAGCCAATATTTTATTGGAACAAAGCGGGCTGAAACCGTCTGACTTCGATTATGCGGTTTTCCATCAACCAAACAGCAAATTCCCGCAGCGCGCCGGTTCACTGCTCGGTTTCACCCCTGAGCAAATCAAGACCGGGCTGCTTTCTCCAGTAATTGGAAATACCTACGCCGGCGCTGCCATCATCGGCCTGACCGCCATTCTGGATGAAGCCAAACCAGGCCAGCGGATCTTGATGGTTTCCTACGGTTCTGGCGCAGGTTCTGACGCCTTCCTGATCGAAACGACGGATGCCATCAGCCAGCGGCAAGGGCTGGCAGTCAAGACACAGGAATATATCGCCCGCCGCACCGAGATCGATTACGGCATGTACGTTCGCCAGCGCGGCAAGCTGGCAAGCTAAGGAGCTGCAATGCGCGAAGTCGTAATCGCTGGAATAGGGCAAACCCCGGTCGGGGAACTCTGGGATATTTCACTGCGCAGCCTGGCGTATAAAGCCATCAAGGCGGCCCGTCAGGATGCCGGCAACCTTTTGCCGCAGGCCATGTTTATCGGCAATTTCCTGGCGTCAGTCACCTCGCATCAGGCCAACCTTGGCGCGCTGCTGGCGGATAACTCCGGTATGGACGGCATCGAAGCTGTGACAGTTGAGGCAGCCAGCGCTTCTGGAGGGGCAGCCTTCCAATTGGGTTACATGGCCGTCGCCTCAGGACAGGTCGATATCGCCTTGGTCCTTGGCGTGGAAAAATACACCGACGCGCTCGGCTCCGAGCAGGAAGCTGCAGTTGCGCAGTCGATGGACGCGGATTATGAGGCGGCGGTAGGTCTAACCCTTGCCGGTCAGGCAGGGTTGTTAATGCAGCGCTACCTGCATGATACTGGCGCCCCCCGCAGCGCTTTCGGCGCTTTCCCGGTTTTAGCGCATCAGAACGCAGTCAACAACCCCAATGCCATGTACCGCAAGGCCATCCGACCGGAAGCCTACGATAAAGCCGACATCCTCTCAGATCCAATCAATCTGTTCGACCTGGCGTCCTATGCGGATGGAGCAGCTGCGGTCATTCTGACCACGCCGCAAATTGCATCCAAGCTGGAGCACCCGCTTGTGACGGTAATTGGAGCTGGCGGCGTGATCGACACACTGGCTATCCATGACCGGCCGGATCCTCTGGGTTTTGACGCTGCCCGTTATGCCGTACAGCGAGCCTGCGAAATGGGCGGGATAGTGCCCGGCGAGGTGGATCTGTTCGAGCTGGATGACGCCTTCTCGATCTATGCTGTACTTGAGCTTGAAGCTGCCGGCTTTGCTGAGCGTGGCAAAGGCTGGAGCCTCGGTCAGGATGGTGATCTTAAAATTGGCAGCCGGCTGCCGATATTGACCATGGGCGGCAGCAAAGGCCGCGGCAATCCGTTGGGTGCTGCCGGCGTTTACCAGATCGTCGAAGCTGCCCAGCAGCTGCGCGGTGAGGCAGGTGCCAACCAGGTTCAGGATGCAAAACTGGCCCTGACGCTGTCACTGGGCGGACCGGCATCCTCAGCCTACGCCCATGTACTGCAGCGCCGAAATCATCACAATTAAGCGATTGCAAGGCTCAAAAAGCCCAAGTTGATAGGAAATGATAGACTCCCGCCGATACACTTTAGCGTGGACTTATCAATAAAGGAGTGATTTAATGGAAATTCCGCGCCATTGGCGATTGAAACAACAACGTTATTCCCTGGTCGGTGAGGTTTGCCCGCACTGCGACGGCAAGATCTTCCCCCCGCGTGATGTCTGCCCGCACTGCGGCAGCGACGCCCGGACCACCTTCACCTTCAGCGGCCGCGGGAAAATATTCTCTTTCACCACCATCACCGACGCCCCCGCCGGTTATGAACACAACGCCCCCTACATGGTGGCGCTGGTGCAGCTGGAGGAAGGCCCTGTGGTGACGGCACAGCTGACCGACCTGGATGGCCAACCGGTTCAGATTGGCATGCCGGTCGAGATGGTCACGCGCAAGATCCGCGACGACGGTAATGAACGCGGGATTATCGTGTACGGGTATAAATTCCGACCGGTGATGCAGCATTAGAGATCGCCAAAATGGAAATTCAAACCGCCTTCCAGAGATGGGGGGCGTTTTATTGTTGATGGCTTATAAGAATAAATATAATTTCATTGAATGGTGTTAATTCTTACACCAGGATACCTTCCACGCCGGGCTATTCGTGGGCGACAGAAACCGTTGGCATGCATCAACTTTGAGCAAAAACCATGAATCCATCCCTACGCATTGCAGCCTCGCAATTTCCTGTATCGCAGGATATGAGGAAAAATTTTAAATATATAACGAAGCAAATTGTGAGCGCGGCTAAAAACGCGGTCGAAGTTATTCATTTTCCTGAGACCGCTTTGCCCGGCTATCTGAGTTTTACTGAAGGCTATCCGGCAGCATTTGACTGGGATTCACTTGAAGCGCTTACGAATGCAGTTTGTGACCTGGCACATTCCTATAATATTTGGGTGATGCTTGGTTCCATCCGTTCTCAAAAAAATCAATTGCCAAAAAACTGTACATGCGTCATTGCCAATACAGGGAAAATCGTTGGATACTACGACAAACAACGACTATATAAAAACGAGTTCGAATTTTATAGTGCTGGAGATAAACCTTTTGTTGTAAATATTAATGGCTACAAATGCGGCTTTTTAATTTGTTTTGATAATGTATTTCCAGAACTCTACCAACCGTATCGAGAAATGGGAGTTAGCTTGCTATTTCACTCGTTTCATAATGCGGGGAACAAACATCAGACCAGTATCAAATATCTGATGGCTGCAAACCTGCTGGTACGCGCTGCCGATAATCAAATGTGGATTTCCGCTAGCAATTCATCACAAGCCTATTCTCCACTACCAGCCACAATAGCCAGACCCGACGGAAGTGCCATCAGGGCAAAAAGACACTCTACATGTTGCGTAATCGAGGATTATCCGCAGGCCAAACCAGGTTGGACATTTGATAATCGCCAAGGTCGTTAGCTTGGTGGCCCCGGTCGATTAAGGCTGTACCGCGTTGCCTGCGTCCGTTTAAGGGTTTATTGCGCGAAGGCAGCAACCAGCGGGCATACATGTTTACGGGTAAAGCCTTCGTACATGGTAAGTTCCGGTCGGTGATGCAGTATTAGAAATCGCACGAATGAAAATGCAAACCGCCCTCCATTTATGGAGAGCGCTTCTTTTTTGTGAGGGCGTATAATCAACATTGTTGAAAAGGCGGGTTCAATATCACACTTACCCTGGCAGCTTTTACCTTCCTTCAAAGCAATGACTTCGCACGCCACAAATTTCCTTGTCGCTTTTGGGTTTGGCTTGCTTGGCACAATCTATTTCGCGTTGTTTGGTCAAAATTTGGGCTATCCTCCAATTACAATTTTGCCAATAGAAAAGGATAAATTACTGTGAAATGGGTTACTCGTTCTCACGTTCACGTTGACCGCGTTGCATGTCCCTGGCTGATCACCAGATTTATTGACTCAGAAGCCCAGTTTATCTACGTTGCGAAGAATCAGGTTGAACAAGTGGTAAAAGAAACGGGAGCGATTCCGTATGACGTTCCCAACGTTGAACTTGGGCATAAAAACGGGAAATGCTCGTTTGAAACTATCATCGAAAAATATGGATTGACTGACCCCGCTTTACTTAGGCTTGCAAAAATTATTCATGCAGCAGATATTGAAAGCGAACTTTCCACTGATACAATTGCCGCAGGTCTGAAAGCCATTGCAACAGGATTCAGCGTACGCTTTCCTGATGATTTGGAAAATTTAGAAAGGCAATTTGATATCTATGACGCTTTGTTCGCATGGTGTCGATTGCAAGTAGCGAAAGAGTCTTAAGAGTCAATAAGTGGCTAATAAAGCCTGCTCTTGATGGGTGAATTCACGGAGCATGCAGTTTTTCAAGCTTTATTCTGGCTTCGGTTTTTACCTGCTCTAAAGTCTTGTCCACCCCGCCAACAAGCAGGTAACGCAAGCCATTAGATCGGCAATCTCACATCCGTGGCGCGGACCGAGTCGTATATACGGGGATAAGTTCAGGCCAGTGATGCCCGTAC
>CAYPJS010000187.1:0-60916 GCA_964411135.1 uncultured Anaerolinea sp. | reverse complement strand
AAATTAATCCCGCTATCAACCTATGGCAGGGTCAAACGCGGTATTGCCACCGGAGACAACAGCTTCTTTGTCCTGTGCGAATCACAAAGGCGTCAAGCCGGGTTAAGTCCGAATTTTCTGCTTGCATGCCTGTCGAAAGCTGCCTTTGCGCCAGGTAACTTTTTCACCGCATACGATTTTGAGCGTCTGGTCACCGCGGATCGACCAACCTGGTTGTTGAATGTATCCGATATTGATGCCGAAGAAGTTAATAAGTACGTTAGTCGGGGGATCTCGGCTGGATCGCACCTGCGATACCTTACCCGTAATCGGGTGCCGTGGTATCGACTCGAGAGAAAGCCGCCTGCACCGTTACTGGCTACAACGTTTTCGCGCTCAGGGATTCGCTGGGTGCGCAACCTAGCCCAGGTAAGCCACTTGACGGCTTTCCACGGTTTTTATCCGAACCCTGAGACTGATCTTAACTTGCTGCACGCTTACCTGATTACCCCCATTGCTAATCAGATCTTTTCACCCAATCAGCGCGAGTATGGCAACGGCCTTCACAAATTCGAGCCGAACGATTTAAATAAGTCACTGGTTGTGAATATCGATCTGATTCCAGTAAACATTCAAGAGCAAATCCTTGAAAATTACTCCGCCCTGAAGACCAGCCGTCATGGGGATCCCCAGACGCAAGAACGCATCCAACAAATCAACGGAATTTTCGAAAACTATCTGGTCAATTAAATAAATAAATAATATCCATCGCGGTTTTAGATTTCAGCCTGCGTGCCTAATGAATACCACTTTCCTTCATGGACAGAAAGTGTAGCTTCAGCCGACAATCACCGGGTCCGTTCATATCCAATGAAAGCATCCAGACCAAACCTGCGGATAAATTCAAGGTTTTCAGTTTCGCTCACGCCGTATTTAAACCGGTGTCGTCTGTCCATCTGCCTCAACCTTTTACGCAAAAATTGACCGCACGAATATCAAAACCGGTCTGTGCGCTGGTCACAATTTCGAATTAAGCAGTTGATGATCGTCATCGGCACAGCGGCTGCTATAAAATTTCAGCCCGGGCAGGGATTTTTGGATCGCAAAAAGGCTTTGCACACACAGCATTTCATACCGCAGGGCGCAATTACATCTCCGTACATCACTTGAATAATGGCAGTGCAGCAGGTGAATCGCGCGTTCCGGTTGAAATAAACCTTAAAAACACCCCGAGCGGGGTGTTTACTCAGGGTAGGCGATGGGGGTTACCCATGAATCCCCTCAATGGGGACAAACCTACATAACAATAACACTCCCAGCGGGGTGCTTAATCAGGGTAGGCGATGGGGGATAAATCCATGAATCCTCTCAATGGGGACAACTGTACATAACAAAAACACTCCGAGCAGAGTGCTTAATCAGGGTAGGCGATGGGGATTACCCATGAATCCCCTCAATGGGGACAAATCTGCATAACAAAAACACTCCCAGCGGAGTGCTTAATCAGGGTAGGTGATGGGGGTTACCCATGAATCCCCTCATGGGGACAACTATATGTAACAAAAACACCCCCAACGGAGTGTTTAATCAGGGTGGGCGATGGGGGTCGAACCCACAACATCTACATCCACAGTGTAGCGCTCTGCCATTGAGCTACGCCCACCATAAATCGGCATGATTTTATCACACCCGTTTTTCTTATGCAAGCCATTGACGAATCGCTGGCACGATTGCATCCACTGCAACCGTTGCTTGCTCATGCTTCACAAGGTCTTTGACCGTTGCCTTGCCTTCTACAAATTCATCAGGGCCAACGATGACTACAAAGCGGATGCCCATTTTGTCAGCAAACTTAAGTTGTTTTGGTAATTTGGCATCTTCAGTAAAACAGGAGACCTTAAAACCTGCAGCTCTCAACCCGGCTGAGATCCCGGTCGAATGCCCCAACAGGTCCTGGCTGAACACGGTTACCAGTACGTCTGCCGGGGATGATTTAAATTCTGGCAGGCAACCGTATTTCTCCAGAATGACTCGAATCATCACGTCACCCATGGCGAAACCAATACCTGGGAGCGGTTCGCCGCCGACAGCAGCTACCAGATTATCATATCGTCCGCCGCCAAGGATAGCCCTGCCTTCCCGGTCAAGGTCGCGGGCTTCAAAAACGGTCCCGGTGTAATAATCCAGACCGCGCACGATCTGTGGATCGAACTTGATGTACTCGGCAACGCCATAATTTTCCAACGCAGTGAAAACCCGCGATAGTTCCGGCGACTCTTTCCATAAATCGCGGTTTGCCAGTAGCAATTTCAAGTCCGTCAGTTGGTCGACAGTTAATCCTGAATCAATGGCAAAGGCATCCCACTCAGGCGCTGCCATCTTATCGCGGCGGTCGATCAGTCTAAAAACCACCTTGCGAAGGTCATCCGACTCAACCTTCATTTTGGTCAGCTGAGCAGCCATCAGGCGTCGATCATTAACCATGATCCCAACCTGATCCGATTTCAATCCGACCTTCTTAAAGAAAGTCGCGCAGATCGCCAGTAGTTCAGCGTCACTTTCAGGAGAATTGGTACCGACAAGATCGATGTTCCACTGGAAAAACTCGCGGGTGCGGCCTTTCTGCGGTCGTTCATAACGCCAGAAGGGACCAAACGACCACCATCGCAGCGGGTAGGTTAACTGCTTCTGCCGGGACGCCACCATACGCGCCAGACTCAGGGTTAATTCCGGCCGTAAGGTGATCAGGTCGCCGCCGCGGTCTGGGAAAACAAAGGCCTGTTCTTTAACCAATTCTTCACCGGATTTGGCAGCATAAAGATCGATTTTTTCCAGGAAGGGCCCATCATACTCCTGGTAACCGAAACTTTCAGAAACCTCGCGGATGTGGCCATATAACCAGGACTGAACAGCCATGTCTTCCGGGTAAAAATCCCGGGTACCTTTGACAGAAGAAATGATTTTTTCCATGGATATCCACCTTGTCCGCGTAAATGATTGAAAATTCTATCATAAATGACCAGATTCCAACGCTTTCGCATGTATCCATGGGCCTGCCGGCGAAGACAAAAACATGCCAGCGCATTTGTGACAATTTGCACAGAGGTGAGGAAGTTTTCCACTTATGCGGATTGGTGGATCGTGTAAACTAAGGAGGAACTCCAACCGATAAAAATCTTCGTAACACATTAAAGTAAACATCAACTATTTCCAGGATAAATCCAATGGATGTCAATGAACTGATCAAAATAATTGACGGCAGGCTCCTGAATGACTCTGCCGATTTATCGCGCGAGGTCAGCGGTTGCGGAGCAGCCGACCTGATGAGTGATGTCCTGGCCTGGCTTCAGCCTGAAGCGGTACTGCTGACCGGATTATGCAATCCACAGGTCGTCCGAACGGCACAGATGGCTGATATTGCAGCGGTGGTCCTGGTGCGCGGAAAAAATCCGCCGCAAGAGACCGTTGATCTTGCAAATGCGGAAGGAATCCCATTGATTGCGTCTCCGCATGGGATGTACGAGGTTTGCGGACGGCTTTATCAGGCTAATGTGCCCTGTATGGAAGGTCCTGCCAAAAACGATGAATGTCATAATGAGTGAATAGGTGCCATAAGTTATTGGGGATGAAGTATGGAACCGCCTAAAACCACAAAATCCAGAATTATGACCGACCAGGAAGCGGAACATATCACCCGCGCCGAAGAATTAGCCTACGAGATCAAGGTTTCCGAGGTGATGACCGCAGAACCGGTGATTGTTTCACCGGACATGAAAATGCGTGAGGTGACCGAGATCTTCCGTACAAGGCGCATTTCCGGGGCACCGGTGCTCGAAAATGGAACCCTGGTAGGCATCATCAGCATTGAGGACATTATTCGCTGTCTGATTAATTCCGATATGGAAGCCGAACTGCGCGCTTATATGTCGGGTGAGCCGCATGTGGCTTATCTGGATGATCCGCTCATTGAAGCGTTAAAGACATTTGTTTCGACACGAGTGGGACGCTTACCTGTTGTCGACCGTACGAATTCGCTTAAGGGTATTCTAACTAAAGGCGATATCACGCGCGGGCTTCTAAAGGCGCTGCAATCCGATTACCAGGCAGAAGAAGTACGCCGCTACCGTGCTTCGCACCTTTTCGAGGATATTGAGTCGGAACGCACCAGTTTAATTCTGCGCTACAACATCAAAGCTGGCGACTTCACGCATGGTGGCAGCGCCTCATCCAAAATAAAACGTGCCCTGACGCGCATGGGAGCCAGCCCGCAGATTGCCCGCCGCTGCGGGATTGCTACGTATGAAGCTGAGATGAACCTGATCATTCATTCCACAGATGGTGGAATTATCCGGGTGGAAATCGAACCCCACCAGATTTCGATCGATGTGTACGATTATGGTCCCGGCATTAAAGATGTCGAACTGGCGATGCGTCCAGGCTATTCCACTGCGACCGAAAAAGTGCGTGAACTTGGCTTTGGGGCTGGAATGGGTCTGGTTAATATTTCACGTTGTGTTGATCTGATGAAACTCGAATCCCAATTTGGCAAAGGGACCCGCTTGAGGATGAAGCTGTACGTGCAGACCCAGGACCTGGGCGGCGAGGTTCGGAAAAACGATAAATAGGGAAGGTTAGAAATGAACCTGGCAGAACTTATTCGTGAGCTTGAACTGACTGTGCTGACCGAATATAAAGACTTCACTGCGGTGACCCCATCTGGTTGTTATGCAGCCGATTTGCTGAGCTGCGTGATGACAGGCGCTCCGCATAACGGAGTCTGGTTGACCCTGCAGGCGCACGGCAACATCGTCGCGGTGGCTGCCCTGCTGGAACTGAGTGCGATCATCATTACCGAGGGCGCAATGCCCGAATTTGCTACCATTGAAAAAGCCAACGCAGAAGGTATTACACTTCTATCAACCAGCCTACCCACCTTTACAGTTGCGGGAAGATTGTGGGAACTGGGATTGCGCAGCGAATAATTCTAAAAGCATGACCTTTCGAGGATGTGTATGATCACCCTTCGGGCGGAACTCCACACGCACACCGTCCTCTCTCCCTGTGCAGAGCTGGAGATGCTGCCGCCCTTAATCGTGATGGAAGCCCTTCAACGGGATATCAAGCTGTTAGCGATTACCGACCATAACGCCAGCGGCAATATCGAGGCTGTGCAAAATGCTGCCAAAGGAACCGGCCTGACAGTCCTTCCAGGCATGGAACTGCAAACCAGAGAAGAAGTCCATGTGCTTTGTTTGTTCGATAACCTTGACCAGGTCAGGGCGTTCCAGAAAATTGTGGATGCCAGCCTTCCCAGCCTTGAGAATAACCCGGATTTCTTCGGAGATCAACTGATCGTTGACGGGAACGGGGACTTTCTGGCGCGTGAGACACGCCTACTGGTCACTTCAACCAGCCTATCCATTAATGAAGCCTGGGAGCAAGTCAGCAGTCTGCAAGGACTGATGATTCCAGCTCACGTTGATCGACCTGCAAATGGTTTGCTGCCAATTCTGGGATTTGTTCCGCCGGAAATCCCATTGAAAGCGTTGGAAATCTCGGTCAATGTAAAACCAGGGGACGCCGCAAGATTATTTCCTCAAACCCGCGGTTATACGCTTGTCCAGGGTGGAGATGCACACTGGCTGGAATCCATTGCGGGGGTAAACCAATTCATCCTCCATTCCCCCACCATTTCTGAAATACAACTTGCCCTGGATGGGCGCGACGGAAGATCAGTCCGTATCCTATCCACTCGCCTTTCTGAATCCGACCTTCAATAGCACATCCAATCATCTGATGGCTGCGAGCAAAAGGACCCACGGGGTTCAAACAACCCGTTAGATTGTTACGACTTTCACAAATTGTCGTGACATTTGGTAATTACCCCATCATACCCTTGCAGGTAAACTCATGGGAGGTGGAATAGGGAAATTTCACGCCCAACTTTATCCAAATTACTGCTGCGGAGACAAATATGCAAACTGCAACCCTCCAAATCCCAACGTCAGATCCACTGGCCAATCCCGAAAAAAAGCGGATCATAGACGAGGTTCTGGAGCAAAATAAAAACAAATCCGGTGCAATGATGGTTGTACTCAACCAGCTTCAAAGCCAGATCGGATTCATATCGGCCCCGATGCAGCAATACGTCGCCGATAAACTACGCATCCCGGTAAGCGCTGTACACGGAGTCGTATCGTTTTATTCTTTCTTTACCACCCAACCGCGCGGAAAACATACGGTCAAATTTTGCATGGGAACGGCTTGCTATGTCGGCGGCACCCCACAATTGATAGAAAAAGCCAAGTCGCTTCTCGGCATCGAACCAGGCGCAACCACATCCGATGGTGAAATAACCCTCGAGGTGTGCCGCTGTGTTGGAGCCTGCAGTCAAGCGCCAGTCGTGGTGGTGGATGAAAATACCACCGGGCGTGTCAGACCCAACAAGTTTCCACAACTATTGCGAAGCATACAGGGGAACCATTGAGAGAACTTTCGCTGCATCTTTTGGATATTGCTGAAAACAGTATTGCGGCAGATGCCAAAAAGGTGACGATCGTCGTAAGCAGGGACAGCCGAAAAGATCGGTTGTATTTGAGCGTGGACGACAATGGCCGCGGCATGGATGCAGAAATGGCGGCCAGGGTGATCGATCCTTTCGTCACCTCCCGGACAACACGCAAGGTAGGACTAGGAATTCCTTTATTGAAAGCAGCTGCAGAAGCCTGCAACGGGTTTTTACAAATTTCATCAACACCTGGTACGGGCACGCTGCTTGAGGTCGAATTTCAAGACAGCCACATCGACCGCATGCCTTTAGGGGATCTGACTGGCACAATGCTTCAACTGGTCATCGGGAATCCGGCGATCCATTTTGTTCTGATATTCCGCGATGATGACTATGAATTTATCTTTGATGATGAACCGATTAAAAATGAACTGCAAGGAATCCCCCTGAGCGAACCCGGCGTAATTGAATACATCCGGAGTGAGTTGGAAGAGGGAATCCATGTTTCTGTGACACAAGAAGCATAGTTCTGAAATTTTATTTTAAGGATCAAGGAGAAATCCAATGCCAACGATAAAAAATCTTGATGACTTGAAGAAAATTCGCGAGGAAGCGCTTGAAAAGCGTAAAGTAAAAACCGCCTCGGGCCAAATCGAAGTTGTGGTGGGTATGGGAACTTGCGGAATTGCTGCCGGCGCACGCGACGCTATGAAAGCGATCCTCGAAACCATCCAGCAGGATAATCTCTCCGGGATTGTCGTCAAACAGACGGGTTGTATAGGTCTATGCGAAAAAGAGCCCATTGTGCAGGTTGGAATCGGCGACACGCCCAAAGTTACATACGGCAAAGTGACCCCTGAAATCGCCCGGCAGATCGTTCATGACCATGTCGTTAATGGGATAGTCGTAAAAAACCACGTGATTAACCTTTAGTCCTTATTCGTATCGATGTCAATGGAAAAAACAGGCTGAAGATTATGAAGTATTTTCGATCTCATGTTTTGGTATGTGTCGACCCGGAATGCCTGAATAAAGGCGCACATGATGTCATGGACGCCCTGCAGGATGAACTGGTCGCCGAAGGTTTAATAGACGAAGTCCAGGTGCTGGAGACCAGCCGTATAGGCGGTTGCGACGATGGCCCTGAAATGATGGTGTATCCGGAAGGGATTCACTACATCGGCCTGACTCCGGATGATATTCCATATCTGGTCGAGGAACACTTTCTCAAAGGGCGCATCGCCAAGAAATTCCAGGCGGTGGAGGTGGAACTCAAGGAAGACGAGCTGAGTGCCCCGACAGCCAAAGAAGTCCGTGTGGTGTTGCGTAATTGCGGCAAGATTGATCCTGAAAACATCGAGGATTACATCGCGGAAGACGGCTACCAGGGCCTCGCAAAGGTCCTGACGGGCATGCAGCCGGATGAAGTTATCGATACTGTACTCAAATCCGGTTTACGAGGCCGCGGTGGTGCAGGCTTCCCGACGGGTAAAAAGTGGGCTATCACCCGCGATTCGGTCAACCCGGTCAAGTATGTGGTCTGCAACGCAGACGAAGGCGATCCAGGTGCATTCATGAACCGGCGCGTTCTTGAGGGCGACCCTCATGCCGTATTGGAAGGCATGATCATCGCAGCATATGCGATTGGTGCTAATCAGGGCTTTATATATTGCCGTGCTGAATACCCCGTTGCTGTGGCTACCCTGAACATTGCCATCCGACAGGCCCGCGAATTTGGTTTACTCGGGAAGAATATTCTCGGATCAGGTTTTGACTTCGACCTCGAGGTACGCATGGGGGCCGGGGCATTTGTTTGTGGTGAAGAAACGGCACTCATTGCCTCCATCGAGGGGAAACGCGGCGAACCGCGCCCGCGTCCACCCTTCCCATCCGTTGCCGGATTATGGGGCAAGCCTACCAACGTTAATAATGTCGAAACCTACGCCAATATTCCACAAATCATTCTTAAGGGCGCAGATTGGTACTCGAGCATGGGTACCGAACGCAGCAAGGGCACGAAAACCTTTGCCCTGGCTGGTGATGTCAATCATGCTGGTTTAATTGAAGTCCCCCTCGGAATAACGCTGCGTGAAATTGTGTATGACGTGGGCGGCGGGATCAAGGATAACAAAGCCTTCAAAGCGGTTCAAATTGGAGGTCCAATGGGCGGCTGCACCCCTGCCACCTACCTGGATCTGCCGGTGGATTACGAATCGCTGGTAAAAGCCGGCACCATGATGGGCTCGGGCGGCATGATCGTTATGGACGAAGACACCTGCATGGTGGACATTGCCCGCTTCTTTATGGATTTCACCCAGGACGAAAGCTGCGGAAAATGCACTCCTTGCCGCGTGGGTACTCGGCGCATTCTCGAGATCCTGACCCGCATTTGTGACGGCAAAGGCGTGGAGGGTGATATTGAAACGCTCGAATACCTGTGCGAGCAGATCAAGACCAACAGCCTGTGTGGTCTCGGGCAAGGTGCCCCTAACCCGGTCGTCAGTATCCTCAGCAACTTCCGTGAGGAATTCGAAGCCCATATTCATGAAAAACGCTGCCCGGCCAGAGTTTGTCGCGCGTTGATTCGTTATGAAATCGTAAGTGATACCTGCACAGGCTGCACGGTCTGCGCGCGCAACTGCCCGGTGGAAGCCATCTCGGGAGAGCGCCGCCAGCCGCACCATATCGACCCGGATGTGTGCATCCGCTGCGGTATTTGCATGCAAGTCTGTAATTTTAATTCGATTGTGATTAACTGAACCCGAACTTAACTTCGCCAAAGAACTCGCTCGTAACCAGGAGGAGGAGAATGCCCGTAGAAAGCAAGAATGGTGCAAAAGTGCTTGAAGCAGTAGGGGCTGCCATCGATCGGCATGGTACCTCGCGGGATGAACTGATCCCTATCTTGAATCAGGTAAATCAAACTTTGGGTTACCTGCCGGCAGAGGCACTGACCGAGATCAGCAAGCGGTTAAAAGAGCCTAAAAGCAGTCTGTTAGGTGTGGCAAGCTTCTATCACATGCTCTCCACCCAACCCCGCGGCCGCCACGTAATTCAATTCTGTGAAAGTGCTCCCTGTCATGTTGTGGGCGGACGTGAAGTCTGGCAATCCCTCCAGGATGAAATCCAGCTGGAAAATGAGCAAACCAGTCCGGATGGCAAATGGACACTGATTACGACCAGCTGCCTTGGTATTTGCGGAGTGGGTCCGGTAATCATTATTGACGAGGACGTTTACGGCAATGTAGATGCCAAAAAGGTCCCGGAAATTCTGGCTCGTTACGACTGAGGGGATGCATGATGAAAACAATCCGTTCAATGGTACTGGTCTCCAGTGACCCCATCAGTATGGAACGCGGTGCACAGCAGGTTTTCGACAGGCTGCAGTCCGGGATAAAAGAGTTCGGACTAGAGGAAGAAGTATCGCTCTCGATGATCGGCGATGTGGGTCGGCATGATGCGCTTCCGCTGGTTATCGTTTATCCCGAAGCCGTGGTGTACGGACCGGTCTCACCGGAAGCCGTCCATGGGTTGGTCGAGGAGCATTTATATAAAGGACGTGTGGTTCCGGAAATCCAGGCTGCATCGCGTGAATTGACTGGCAAAATTGCCTGGTTAAATGCCCGGAAGGGTACACTGCCTGCCGAGCAGCGGATCGTGCTGCGCCGGGCTGGCAGAATTGACCCAACCGACATTGAAGATTACATCCTGAACGACGGCTACCAGGCCCTGGGAAAGGTCCTAACCGAGATGTCACCGGCTCAGGTTATCGATGAGATCAAGAAATCGGGCTTGCGCGGACGCGGGGGAGCCGGATTCCCAACCGGTACTAAGTGGGGATTCGTCGCAAAGGAAAAGCAGCGAAAAAAATATGTGGTGTGTAATGCCGACGAATCAGAACCGGGTACTTTCAAAGACCGACTAATTCTCGAAGGTGACCCGCACAGCATTGTCGAAGCCATGGCATTGGCAGCATATGCAGTCGGCGCGGATGAGGGTTACATTTACATCCGCGGTGAGTATCAATTGGCGCAGGAACGATTAAAGCTTGCGATTTTACAGGCTAAGGAATACGGGTTCCTGGGAAATAATATTTTCGGAACAGATTTTTGTTTCGACTTGCACATCCATAGCGGTGCCGGAGCCTACATTTGCGGTGAAGAGACCGCATTGCTTGAGTCAATCGAAGGCAGGCGTGGGCAGCCTCGAACTCGTCCGCCATTCCCAACAACCTGCGGCCTGTGGGGTAAGCCGACGCTGGTCAATAACGTTGAAACACTGGCAAACGTCCCACCGATTTTAGAGAACGGGGCAGCCTGGTATCGCAGCCTGGGCACCCCTTCCAGTCCTGGCACCAAGGTGTACACCATCCTGGGTAACGTGAATGTAACTGGGTTGATTGAAGTTCCAATGGGAATCACGCTGCGCGAAGTAATTGCGATTTATGCCAAGGGTATGAAGGGCGGCGAGAAACTAAAATTAGCGCAGACTGGCGGCTCCAGCGGATCGATTATTCCGGCTTCGTTACAGGACACACCCATGGATTTTGATTCGTTTTCAAAAGCCGGGGTAGCGTTGGGTTCAGGTGCTCTGCTGATTTGTGATGAAAACACCTGTGTCGTTGATTTAGCCAAGGTGCTTTTGAACTTCTTCCGCACTGAATCATGCGGAAAGTGTTTCCCCTGCCGAATCGGGACCCAGCGCGCATTTGAAATGTTGGATGCCATCTCCCGCGGCGAAGCTTCGCTTCGGACTCTGGATCAGCTGATGGACCTGAGCGCCAATTTATACGATATGTCCAATTGCGGTCTGGGACAGACTGCTGGAACACCGTTAAAGGATATTCTGACGTACTTCCGGGCTGAAGTCGAAGCTCATATTCGTTTAGGTGTCTGCCCGGCTGGTGTGTGCAACACCAAAGAAGCGGTACGTTGATTTTTTCCGATTGAAATTGATCGAGAATTCGCCAAATTTGCCCCTGGCTAAGGAGTAATATCGAATGATAAACCTGACCATTGATAACCAACCTGTTGAGGTACCCGAAGGCACGACTGTTTTAAATGCCGCAAGAAAAGCAGGGATTGACATCCCAACCCTGTGCGACCATCCCCACCTGACGCCCTTCGGCGGGTGCCGCCTGTGTATGGTGGAGATCGACGGGTTCCGCACGCTTCAATCCGCCTGCACGATCCCTGCCGGCAACAACATGGTTGTCCGCACCGCGACAGACAAAGTGAAATCAGCCCGAAAATTCGTCCTGACCTTGATCTTCTCGGAACGCAATCATTTTTGTCCGTATTGCCAGGTGAGCGGCGGTGACTGTGAATTGCAAAACGCTGCATACGGCGAAGGCATGACAAATTGGCCCCTGCCCCCAAACTGGCAGCCGTACCCGGTTGATGCATCCCATCCTTGCTTTATCCTTGAACACAACCGCTGCATTTTATGCCGGCGCTGTATCCGTGCTTGCTCTGAACTGGTGGGGGTGAACACCCTGGGGGTGGAGGAACGCGGTGCAAAAACCTTTGTGATCGCCGATTTAAATGTCCCACTGGGTGAGAGCAGCTGTGTTTCCTGCGGAATGTGCATTCAGGTCTGCCCAACCGGTGCCCTGATCGACCGCAAGAGTGCTTACCTTGGGCAGGAGAAAAACCTGGAAACAACCAAAACCATTTGTCTTGGCTGCTCGCTCGGCTGCGGGATTGAGGTCATCAGCCGAAACGGACAGATGATCCGCATCGAAGGCGACTGGGATGCCCCGATCAACGGCGGTGTGGTTTGTAAAACAGGCCGCTTCGAGCCAGTTTTCGAAGGGCGTGAGCGCCTGGTGACCCCGCTCATCCGCAAGAACGGTGCGCTGGAACCTGCTGGCTGGGAGGAAGCCCTGACTGCCCTGAGCAGTCAGTTAACTCCCAACGATCAGGTAGCTGCCCTGATATCTACCCGCCTCTCAGCCGAAGCCATCCACCTTTTCACGCAGATCTTCGCTGATGGGCTGAAGAGCAGCATGGTCACGACACTCGAGGAAGGCGGGAAAACCGCAGTATCCAGTAAAATCGCCGCAGAAACCGGTAAGGCTTTTGAAGGCTGCCTGGCGGATGTCGACGCTGCGGGCAGCTTTCTGGTATTTGGCGCAGATCTCATCAACCAGCACGAGGTGGCAGGCTTTTTCACGCGCCGCTTACTGCAAAATGGTGCCCCATTGGTGGTAGTGGATACAGTTTCGAATTCACTGGATAATTTAGCGAACTGCAGCCTGCCCACCAAAGCCGGCACTGAAATTGACTTGCTGCATGGTTTATCCGCCGCGATTGCCCGAATCGGCCAGAACAAGGTTCCGTTTACGGGGGAGGCAATCTCGATCATGAATGCGGCAGCAGTCAAATGCGGTGTATCGACAGACCTTTTGCTCGAGGCTGCTTTCAAGTTTGCTTCCGCAGACAAACCTGTCATTATCTATGACGCTGGACGGGTCAAATCGGTCGAGGCACTAAAGGCACTCATCAATCTGGCTGAGATCGCTGGAGCAACACTCTTTAACCCGAAGGGCGGTGCCAACAGCCTGGCAGCCGCGCAATACGGCCTGGACCAGCCTTTCAAATTGAACGGTCATAAAGCTGCTTTCGTTGCCCTGGGTGACGATACCCCATCGGAAAAAATGATCGAAACCCTTGAGAAAGCCCCATTCCTGGCAGTGCAAGCTACCTTTGCCTCTAAATTGACTGCAGCTGCGGATGTGGTTTTGCCTGTTGCCAGTTGGTTCGAGCAAGAAGGGCATTTTGTCAATGCAGACGGTCAGATCCAGAAAGCAGAAAAATGTTTGTCTGCGACTGGAAAAGAGGTGCGATCAGATCTCGAGGCACTAAAAGGTCTGGCTGACCACCTTAAACTCGCCACTGGCGAGGGCTGGGAGAAAGAACTGGTCCAGCGCCCATCGCCAGTTGTAATCAAGGGAATGGAATAACGGTAGAGGAGATTTAAAATGAGCAAACCAAAAGTTGCTTCAGACTGGTTATGTGGCTGTGCTGGTTGTCACATGTCATTACTGGATATTGACGAGCGCATCGTGACCCTCGTCCAGGTTGCAGACCTGCGTGCCACTCCAATCACCGATCTAAAAGAACCGGATGAATCTGGGGTTGCGGTTGGGGTTTTGGAAGGCGGCATCAATAACTCTGCCAACGAGGAAGTGGCGCACCGGATGCGCAATCGCTGCCAGACCCTTGTTGCACTCGGCGACTGTGCTGTTTTCGGAGGCGTCCCAGCGATGCGCAACTTCTTTAAACTGGAAGATGCCCTCAAACGCGCATATGTCGAGACGGAGAGCACCGATGAAGAAGGGAAAGTTCCTTCCGATCCAGAACTGGCGCAAATGACACGCGTACGCTCCCTGCAGGAGGTCGTCCCGGTGGACGTCTTCGTCCCGGGCTGCCCGCCAAGTGCAGATACGATCTTCTATGTTCTCAGTGAATTAGCCCAGGGCAGGAAACCCGTCTTGACCGACGATAAACTGCATTGGCATTAATGGAGGCAGGCATGACGACACAAAAAATTACGATTGAACCAGTTACCCGCATCGAGGGTCATGCAAAAGTGACCATCCACATGACCGAAGACGGCAATGTGGACCACGCCTACCTGCATGTCAATGAATTCCGCGGCTTCGAAAAATTCTGCGAAGGCCGTATGGTATTCGAAATGCCGAACATTACCCCGCGAATTTGCGGGATCTGCCCGGTCTCGCACCACCTGGCGGCAGCCAAGGCGGGAGATGAAGTTTATGGTGCGCCACCGCCCAGACCGGCAGCCCTGTTGCGCGAACTGATGCATATGGGGCAGATTATCCAAAGCCACGGTATGCACTTTTTTGAACTGGCTGGACCCGACCTGCTGCTGGGTTTCGATGCGGATCCCGCAGTGCGGAATGTGGTCGGTATCATTCAGGCCAATCCTGAACTGGCGCTTAAAGCGGTTAATCTACGTAAATTCGGCCAGGAAATTATCCATATTCTGGGCGGAAGGCGAATTCACCCGGTTTTCGCGGTTCCTGGCGGCGTCAACAAAGCATTAAAATCTGATGAACGGGATACGATTTACGAAGGGTATCATAAAGCTCTTGACACCGTCAAAATCGGGATTCAAATTATCAAGGGGTGGGCTGAAGCCAACCGTGAGGATATCAACAAATTTGCAGTTTTTCCCTCCGGGTATCTCGGTTTGGTCAAAGACGGCAATACGCATGAAATGTACGATGGGCAAGTGAGGTTGATCGGGCAAGACGGCCGCCAATTAGAATTATTCGACGGCCGAAACTACCTGGATTACATTGCGGAGCATGTTGAAGACTGGTCCTACCTGAAGTTCCCATATTATAAAAAACTCGGTTATCCCGGGGGCGTTTACCGGGTTGGTCCACTTGGGCGCTTAAATGCCTCTGACCGCATGGCAACACCCCTGGCAGATGCTGAACTTAAGCTTTTCAAGGAGATTAATCCTGGCAAGCCTGTTGAAAACACACTGCATTACCACTATGCCCGTTTAATTGAAACGATGGCTGCACTGGAAAACGTGGCAGTGTTGCTGGATGACAAAGATATCCTCTCGAATGACCTGTTGAACACCCGCCATGACTTCAAGGGAGAAGGCGTTGGCGTTATTGAGGCTCCGCGCGGTACACTCTGGCACCATTACTGGGCCAATGAAAACGGCCAGCTTGAAAAAGTGAACCTGATCGTCGCCACCGGCAACAATAACTGGGCAATGAGCAAAGCCGTGGATAGTGTTGCCAAGACGTATATCAATGGGCAGAAGATGCGGGAGGGGCTTTTAAACCGCGTGGAAGCAGCCGTACGGGCCTACGATCCCTGCCTGTCATGTTCCACCCATGCTGTGGGTCAGATGCCGATCATGATTGAGATGCTCGATCCTCAAGGGTGTTTAATCGAAACCGTTTCACGGGACGCATAAGCTTTCTGGTTGATATTTGGGCGAAGGAAAAATAAATTGGACAGAACCATCCAGACCCCTTCGCCCAATACTTCTCCTATGAAAACCCTGCTTTTCGGCTACGGAAATATTGATCGTCAAGATGATGGTGTGGCCTGGCATATCTTGCGCGGTGTTGCCAACCACTACGGGGTCGAATTACCATCCATTCCAGATGAGCCTAACAAAATCATCTCCCCTGATCTGACCTGCACTTTTGCACTTCAGCTGGCGCCGGAGAGCGCAGAATGGGTAGCGCAATTCGAGCAGGTTTTCTTTATTGATGCACATACGGGCAGCATCCAGGAACCACTGCACTTCGAAGTGCTCACTCACCAGTTTCAATCCTCACCATTTACCCACCACCTCACTCCTCAAAGTTGCCTCTCCCTTGCGCTCTCGCTGTACAGTGCGCAGCCAAAGGCTTACCTGGTTTCGGTACTTGGATACGAGTTCGGTTTTTCACAGGATTTATCTGCGGCGACACAGGTGCTTGTGGAAAATGCCATTCAAGTAATCGTTGACAAACTAGACATAAAGGGTGATCTTTAGATTTGTTTTTTGTGACAATCGACCCCCACGTTACGGATGGAGAACACTTCATCAACCCTCCCTCCGCATGCTACAACTGAATGTAATCCGTCACAGGCGTGAAATATCATGATGATCCCAATTCCCCTCACAGACGCGTTGAAAAGTATTCCCTGGTTTTTGGATTTCAACCAGAAGCAGATGGAAAAACTTGCCAGGATCTCTTCGATCATCGAATTGAAAGCCGGCGAGGTCCTGTTCTGTGAAGGTGACCGGGTCGATAATACCTACATCATTCTGGATGGGCAGGTATCGGTCGAAATCACAGTTCCAGCCCAGGGTCCGCTGCAGATCTACGTTGCCGAACCGCTGGATGTCCTCGGGTGGTCCAAGATGACCCCTGTGGTTCGCCAGCGTGTTGCTTCTACGATTGCTCTGAAAGACACACACCTGTTGGTGTTTAACGGGGACGACCTGGCAGCCTTATGCGAGGAAGACCATCACATTGGCTACGTGGTGGTGCGCCGGTTGGCGAATGTGGTTGCAACAAATATGCTGCATACAAAACTTCAATTGATGGACCTGATTTTACACTTACCCATTGAGCATAGGGAAAACGGGTAAATTATTCCAAACAATCTCAAAAATCTAGTATTATTGGTACACAACCATGCATGAATTAGCGGTGACTGAATCCATTCTTGAAATAGCCACCCGATACGCCACCCAGGCTAATGCTGCCCGGGTAACAGATATTTATCTGGTAATCGGGCAGCTCTCCAGCATTGTGGACGATTCAGTCCAGTTTTATTGGGACACATTGAGTGAGGGCACGCTCTGTAAAGGGGCAACCCTTCACTTCAATCGCATTCCTGCCCGGATGCGCTGCATGGAATGCCAGGGAGAATTTGAGCTGCAGAACCAACTCGAACCTTGTCCTTCCTGCGGCAGTTATCGGTTAATAGTGGCGGCAGGAGAGGAATTTTATATGGACAGTATTGGCGTTGAGAATGAAGAGGTGAACTCATGACCTTGAAACGGGTACAGGTGGTCGAAAAACTCCTGAATGCCAATGAACAGGTAGCTGAATTAAACCGCGGGGTACTAGACCAGGCTGGTGTTTTCTCCATAAATTTGATGGCCTCCCCGGGTGCAGGCAAAACCAGCTTCATCTTGCGCACTATTCAGGCTATGCAGCCGGATGTAAAGCTGGGAGTAGTCGAAGGGGACACAGCTCCGGTAACAATCGATGCAGATAAAATTATCGCGGTGGGTATGCCAGCGGTTCAAATAAACACCGGCGGAGATTGCCACCTGGACGCAGTTATGCTCAAAGCTGGCCTGCAGCAGCTCCCCTTAAATGATATCGACCTGCTGATTGTTGAAAACGTGGGCAACTTGATCTGCCCGGCAGCTTTCGATTTGGGCACCCATATCAATCTACTAATCGCCAGTATCCCCGAAGGGGACGATAAACCCTATAAATACCCGAATATCTATCGAGGTTTGGATGTGTTGATCATCAACAAAACCGACCTAGCGCCCTACATTGACTTTCGTATGGATTATTTCCGCCAGGGAGTCGAAATGCTCAACCCAGGCCTGACCACCTTCGCGGTGTCTTGCAAAACGGGCGAGGGTATTGATGAATGGGCAAACTGGCTGCGCGCCAGGCTGGCTTTAGCCAAAAGGGCATGACAGCTTCCCTATCTGGCTTACGGGTTCGCATTCGCGGAATCGTACAGGGCGTGGGATTTCGGCCGTTCGTTTACGGCCTTGCCAGCCGCATTCAGTTAACCGGTTGGGTCCGAAACACCTCCAGCGGGGTTGAAATTGAAGTAAACGGCAGTCAGGATCAGCTTAATAATTTTCTGGATTGCCTGCAGAATCAACTGCCGCCGCTAGCCCGCATCGACTCGCTGGAGAGTGAATGGGTTTCACCCAACCACGATTCGGGTTTTAAAATCCTGGAAAGTCAGGCCCAACCCGGAGACTTCATCCCGGTTTCACCGGATATGTCCATCTGCCCAGATTGCCAGCGGGAGCTATTCGATCCAAACAACCGCCGCTACCGCTATCCCTTCATAAATTGCACGAACTGCGGCCCGCGGTTCAGCATAATCAAGGATATCCCATACGACCGCCCCATGACGACAATGGCGGAATTTCCATTGTGTCCATCCTGTGATGTAGAGTACCACGATCCGCTTGACCGGCGTTTCCATGCCCAACCAGTGGCTTGCCCGGATTGTGGACCGCACGTCTGGTTTGAAGCCGGTGGGCAGGAGTTAGCCAGCCATGACAGTGCAATTGTGGAAGCAAGAAGCTGGCTCAGGCATGGGAAAATATTAGCCATCAAAGGCCTGGGCGGCTTTCATTTGGCGTGTGATGCCACCAACGCGTCAGCAGTCGAAGAACTGCGCCGGCGCAAAAAACGCAGCGATAAACCTTTCGCCCTGATGGCTTTTAACCTCGAGCAAATTGAAACGCATTGTGAACTGTCAGATGTTGAACGGTCGCAATTGACCTCACCACAACACCCGATCGTGCTCTTGAAACGGAAGCCGGATTCCAGTGTCGTCCCGGCAGCAGCGCCCAAACAAGATTATCTTGGGTTCATGCTTGCTTACACGCCATTGCACCTCCTGCTCCTCAAACCCGAACCCAATATTCCGACTGTACTGGTCATGACCAGCGGCAACCTGAGTGAAGAACCAATCGCCTACCGCGATCATGAAGCCCATGAGCGGCTGGACACGCTGGCAGATGCCTTTTTGCTGCATAACCGCGGCATTCACATGCGGGTAGACGACTCGGTTACCAGGATCATTCATGGGAAACCATTTTTTCAACGACGGGCGCGCGGATATGCGCCTGACCCAATCCAGCTGCCGTTTGAGCTATCCCCTGTACTGGCAACCGGTGCAGAATTAAAAAACACCTTCTGCCTTACCCGTCATAAATATGCCTTCATGAGCCATTTCATTGGCGATATGGAAAATTACGAAACACTGCGCTCCTTTGAGGAGGGCATTAATCATTACCAGCGTCTTTTTCGTGTTGAGCCGCAGGCGATTGCAGCTGATTTGCACCCAGATTATCTGGCAACTCGCTATGCCGTCGAGCGCTCCACCCGCGAAAGCCTGCCGTTATACCAGGTTCAGCACCACCATGCGCACCTGGCCGCCTGCCTGGCGGATAACGCCTGGATCTCAAAAGACCCGGTGATCGGCGTTAGCTTTGATGGAACAGGTTACGGTAGTGATGGCGCCATTTGGGGTTCGGAATTTCTAATTGGCGGTTATTCCGGGTATCAGCGTGCAGCCCACCTGAAATATGTTCCACTGCCTGGCGGTGATCGGGCTGTTCGAAAAGTCTCGCGCATGGCGCTGGCGCATTTATGGTCTGCTGGGCTGGACTGGGAACCAGACTTTCCACCTTCTCAAGAGGTAAGTGGTGAAGAACGGAATGCCCTGTTTACGCAATTAACCCATCACTTGAATTCGCCGCTAACATCCTCCATGGGCCGTTTATTCGACGCAGCCGCAGCCATGATTGGCGTCCGCCAAAATGCGACCTACGAAGGCCAGGCAGCTATCGAACTGGAAATGTTGGCGGATCTTGAAGAAAACTCGTTTTACTCGTTTGAAATCGACGACGGCATAATTGATCCTGCACCTCTGTGGCGGGCACTGATAAGCGATTGGCGTTCTGGTGTATCAGCCAATCTTATTGCCGCCCGATTTCATAACAGCGTCGCCCGGTTGACGGTCGAGGTGTGTAAGGAAATAAAGAGAAGCAGCAGCATAAATGTGGTTGCTTTAAGCGGTGGAGTCTGGCAAAATATGTTCCTGCTTGAAAAGACCCGGCTTGGTCTGGAAGATTCAGGATTTATTGTTCTCATCCATCGCCAAACACCCGCAAATGACGGGTGCATCGCTCTTGGACAGGCTGCCGTGGTCGGTAGGATTACTGCATAGTGGTTTATAGTGAATGGGAGGGCGTATGTGTTTAGGAATTCCCGGAAAAATTATTGAGCTATATGAGCAAGGCGGCCTGAAAATGGCTAAAGTCGATTTCGGTGGTGCGGTACGTGAGGCATGTATGGAAGCTGCGCCAGACGCAAAAGTCGGAGAATACGCCATCATACACGCTGGCTTCGCATTAAATATTCTGAGCGAAGAAGATGCGCTCGAGACATTGCGGCTGTTAAATGAACTCGGACAGCTCACAGAAGAACTCGACCCCGAAAAGGTAATGATTACAGCGTCAAACAAGGATTGACATGATGGATGTCAGCCAGTTTTCGCAACCATTCCGCGATAATAAAACCATCCAGGGTGTAATAAATGAAATCCGCCGCATAGTGACCCAGCCGTGGGTCATCATGGAAATTTGCGGGGGACAGACCCATGCCATCATGCACTATGGGCTTGACCAGCTCCTGCCGCCTGAAATCGAATTGGTGCATGGGCCGGGCTGCCCGGTATGCGTTACCTCTCTGGAATTAATTGATAAGGCACTGGAAATTGCCAGTCGTCCAGACGTAATACTCTGCTCCTACGGTGATATGCTGCGAGTGCCTGGCTCAGAGAAGGATTTGTTCAGTGTGCGGGCCGCCGGCGGAAATGTCCGAGTCGTCTATTCTGCACTGGACGCGGTCAAACTGGCACAGCAGTATCCTGAGAAACAGGTGGTCTTCTTCGCCATTGGCTTTGAAACCACCGCCCCTCCCAATGCCATGAGCGTCCTGCAAGCCAAGGCGTTGGGTCTGAAGAATTACTCTGTACTGGTTTCGCAGGTGTGCGTTCCCCCTGCAATGCATGCGATACTTGGATCACCTTCCAATCGCGTTCAAGGTTTTTTGCTGGCAGGTCATGTCTGCACCGTGATGGGGTACAAGGAATATCCACCTCTGGCTGAGAAATACCGCGTTCCAATGGCGGTAACTGGCTTTGAACCCTTAGACCTGACACAGGGGATATTGCAAGTTGTGACCATGCTTGAAAAAGGAGAGGTGGCGGTACAAAATGCATACTCACGCGCAGTCACCTTTGAAGGCAACCCGGCAGCTCAAAACATCATTCAGCGTACATTCCAACCGGTAGATCGGAACTGGAGGGGAATTGGCACAATTCCCATGAGCGGCTGGGGATTACGGCCGGAACTGGCGGATTTTGACGCTGAGAAACGCTTTGAAGTTGGTCATATCCGCACGGTAGAATCCCCTTTATGTATCGCAGGAGAGATCCTCCAGGGTCTCAAGAAACCAAACCAATGTCCGGCTTTTGGTTCTCCGTGTACCCCACAGAACCCGCTCGGGGCGCCTATGGTATCGGCTGAAGGCGCATGCTCGGCATATTACCGCTATGCACGTATAGAAAAATCCTAGTCTTAAAATCAGGTATTCATGGAAAATGAAAAGCTCCCACGAATGGAAGGTCCAGTCTGCCCGCTTCCATTACGACACAACCAGCAAATCGTCATTGGCCATGGGTCAGGCGGTCGAATGACCTATGACTTGATTGAGAAGACCTTCAAGCCCTATTTATCGAGTTCACCGCTTGAGGGAGGCAATGATTTTGCGTCAGTTGCTCCCAACCTGATTCCTGGCAATGACGGCAGGTTGGCTGTTTCGACGGATTCCCATATCGTGACCCCCTTGTTTTTCCCTGGCGGTGACATTGGCCGGTTAGCAGTCTGCGGAACAGTAAATGACATCAGCATGTCTGGCGGGACGCCGCTGTATCTGACAGCCGGATTCATCCTTGAGGAAGGTTTCCAGGTGGAGGAGCTCGAACGTGTGCTGGCTTCTATGCAAGCCGCAGCCGCGGAAGCAGGGGTGCAATTTATTGCAGGCGACACCAAGGTGGTGGAACGCGGCAAGGCAGATAAACTCTTCATCAACACAGCGGGGATCGGCTGGATACCAGGTGATAGGTCAATTGGAGGAGAACTGGCTAAAGCTGGAGACGCTATCTTGATTTCCGGCACAATAGGCGATCATGGAATTGCGGTGCTGACTGCGCGCGGTGAAATGGGGTTTGAGGCGGAAGTGACCTCCGATGTAGCGCCGCTCAACCATATGATTCAGGCCATTTTGGAAGCAGCCCCCCACACCCATGTCTTACGCGATCCAACCCGGGGCGGTTTGGCTACGACACTGAATGAAATCGCAATCCAGAGCAAAGTCAACATTTTACTGGACGAGGCATTAATCCCGGTTAAACCAGCGGTTCGCGCTGTATGCGAGATGCTTGGTTTTGACCCGCTGTATGTGGCAAACGAAGGAAAAGTGATTGTCATCCTGCCGGAAGAAGAGGTAGAGTCAGCTTTGTCGGCTATGCGCAATACGCGGTATGGAAAAGAGGCAGTCAGAATTGGCACTGTACAGGAAGCACCAGCAAGCCGTGTCCTCATTCGAACTTTGATTGGCGGTACCCGAATCCTGGATATGTTGTCCGGAGAGATGCTCCCCCGTATTTGTTAATCGATCCTACGGGAAAATCACCGGATCACCCAGCCAGACTTCCTGGGCTTGCGGATTATAAGCGTTGAAGACAACCTGCAGGAGCTGCGCGATCAGCGCATCTGCCGGATCAAACAACAATTGAGTGTAATCGTATAAGTACACGCTGAAGACGAAATCGCCGCCCGGCGTAAACACCACACCTACATCGCTAACCGTGTGCAGGAAACCATCGGCCTCTTCAGTCCACCCGTGCTTGTGAGCGACTCTCGTCCCATCTGCCACACCGGCTTCTGATAATACGCCAATCTCATTCATTGCCAGAATATCAAGCATATACTGGCATTCGGATTGGGAAATATCCCCAGGGAACGCAGCAGTCAAAATTGATTCGCGCCCTTTTGAGCAGTTATAAATACCGGATAATAGCCTGCCCATATCGACAGCTGTAGTCTGATTATAGATATCCGGATCCAGGTCAATGTCGGTGCGCGTATTGGCAGGGGTATCGTAAATACTTAACAAACCTGCACCTAAATAAAAGTAGCCGGCCAGGAACGTATTTTGTAATCCCAGGCTTTCCTGCATATCACTTGTTACCTGTAGTGGCGCATCCAATGGCCCCAGAACATTCTGCATCACTGAGTCTGCCGGGGGGTTTTCCGAAAGCTCGATCATGCGTTCCAGCAGACTTCTAACGGTGTCCGGGGTCGGCTCGGCAGTCCGACGCAGCACTGAAACCATGATCGGGATTTTAATGGTGCTGGCTGCGGAAAATGCAATTTCCCCGGCGACATCCTGTTGGTTGTAAACGGCAAAGTGGACCAACTCACCGCTTACCGGGTCTTCAAGAAAAACTTCGGCAATCCCCATAAACCCGCTTTTGAAAATGGTTTGCTTCAGGAATACTTCCAGGTTGGCAAAATTGCTTACCGGGCTGTCAACCTCGTTCACTACCAGTTCAACCTTCCGATCCGTAGTTTCTACCAGTGCCGCAGTGATCAGGTTAGCGGATTCATCCACATCCAGTTCCCATCCGCTCAACCCGGCCGTGAAATTTGTCGTCCCTGGAATGGGTTCCGGCGGCTGTGGCGGATAGTCATAGCGGGCAGCAATTTCATTTTTCAAGTACGTCCACAGGACATCGCTGTTGATACTCGCCTGAAGATCTGCTGAGGATCCCGTAGATTCTTTACCCCACAATCTAGCCCAGGTACCCGACCGGGCGCCGCGCGTAGCCAGATCAGCCATCGCCGTTGTATTTACACTGAATCCGAGTGTTTCTGGCGATACCTGTATCGATTGCCCGCGGTAAATCAACTCCACGGGCGTACTATAGACCTGCTCTACTTTGACCATTGCCGCGTCGATGGTTAACCCGCCGACAGGGATTCCACCCCAAACTGCATCTGCGGCTAGGACTGGCACAAAACCGGAATTTAAAACCAGTGTATAGCCCAAAAGTAAAATCCCTGCCGCCAGGCACAGCAGAGCGATAACCCTGAGCGGTGTTTGATAGGATGGTGTGCGCAATGGAATCGACCCTGGTTTCACTAAAGTTTATTCTACCAGAGGATTGACGCTTGTCACCTTGACAATCACAGCATAAAATTTATACTTACCGAACACCCAAATATAGTGAGGAAAAATGACATACGATTATCAGGAGACCACAAACGACCTCTTGAAACGGATTGATATCCACCGAATGTATGGCGGTCGAAATATTGATGAATGGATGCTCGAAATTTTGCCCCTGAAACCAGGTCAGGCAATCCTGGATGTCGGATGCGGCGCAGGCAAACAGTGTTTTCTTTACCATGATTTCCTGAAAGGGCAGGCAGCCATTACTGGCGGTGATGTCAACGATGAGTTATTGGCAAAAGCAGTCAGTGAAAATGAACGGCTTCAAAAGGACGTTCAGTTCATCTCACTCAATTTTGACCAGAACTTTGGCCTTCCAGATAACTCGTTTGACCTTGTATCCTGCTGTTTCGCCATTTACTACGCCATAGACATCCCCTACACCATTAGCGAGTTCCACCGGGTAATCAAACCTGGAGGAGTAATGTTTACTACGGGTCCAATGCCAGCTAACAAAAAGCTCTTCTACGATATCATCACGGAAGCTACAGGGCTCCCGATTCCGCCCATGCCAGGTAGTTCTCGCTTCAGCACCCAGATCTATGCAGCCATACAGAAATTATTCTCGACGACCGAAGTGAAGATATTCGAGAATCCCCTGACGTTCGATTCAGTTGAACCATTTGTCGAATATACCCGTGCTTCATTGTCTGAGGACCGAAAACTTTGGAACTCTTTCTTCCAGAATAAAGACGATTTCAACCGGATCATGAGCCAGATCGAGGAAGTTGCCAGCCGCCGCCTGGATAAAGACGGAAAACTGGTCATGACCAAGGTCGTTGGTGGAATTCTGGCAACAAAATAATCCATGAACCACGATATGTTATTCTTCGGCCGCCGGGTGTTGTTTATCGGAGCTCATCCAGACGATATTGAGATTGGCTGCGGCGCTCTAATCGCGCATATCGTAGGACAAACCGACATTTTATGCGTGACTCTGTCGGACAACCAGAAGAATCCCGATCTTCGCAACCTGGTCGATGAGCATTACCGCAGCATGGCGGTTCTGGGCGTGCCGAAAGAGAAAATAGTTTTGGCACCCTTTGAAACCCGCCGCTTCCCTGACCAACGTCAGGAAATCCTGGAATACATGTTGAAATTACGCCATGATTTCCAACCGGATATCGTCTTTGTTCACTCGCAGGCAGATATCCATCAGGATCATGGCGTGGTCACATCCGAAGCATTGCGCGCATTCCGAGGGACAACTGTTCTCGGCTTTGATGTCATCCGCTCCTCTTACGGTTTCTTCCCCAGCTTTCTGGTCGAGGTAAACGCCTCGGATGTCGAAAAAAAGGTCGAAGCACTGGCACAGTACACCACCTATAAATCCCGATACTATTTTGGAGCAGATGTCACCCGCTCGACGCTGGTACGCTTTGGAGCGATTGGAGAGCGCCCCTACGCGGAAGGATTCGACATTATTCGAGTGGTCGGTGCGTTTGGCGGCATGGCCTAAGACAAAAAACACCGCGCTTGATCACAAGTGCGGTGTTCGTTTATCGTAAGTGCTTCATTCTTCTTCGCGGATACCGACTTCGATATCGCTGCCGTTGATACGAACCGGGTAATAGGGTGCATCCACGACCGCTGGAAGGGTCAACGCCTTGCCGCTGCGCACATCGAAGCGCGCACCATGCCGCGGACAGATCACTTCAAATCCATCCAGTTCACCTTCCCCTAAAGGCCCGCCGTCGTGGGTGCAGACATCACCCATGGCGAATAACTTGCCGGCGATATTGAACAAAACAATATTTTCTTCACCGATGCTGAGGAAAATCCGTTCCCCATTGGGCACCTCGGCCACATCTGCCACTGCATAGAAGGTAAATTCTGACTCCCTGGTGTCTGGCATGACCTACTCCTCCTCCACCAGCGAATCACTGGCTTCACCCAGGCCGTACACCCCGGCCTTGAGAACCTTCAAGGGCAGCAAAGCACACTTCAATCGCACTGGACCCAGATCTATTCCAAGCATGTCCAGAATGTCCTGCTTTGAGATGGCTTTCACCTCGTCAAGAGGTTTACCAATTACAGCTTCAAGCAATAAATCGGCGGAGGCTTGCGAAATGGCGCAACCATGTCCGCTGAAACCGGCTTCGGTAACCTTCCCTTTGTCGTCAACCCGTAAATCGATTCGGATATGGTCGCCGCATAACGGATTCTCGTCCTCGAAGGAAATATCATGTGGATCGAGTTCCCCACGAAACAACGGCGTTTTATAGCGCTCGATGATTACCTGCCGATAAAGATCATCCATCCGATTTATCCCAGTCCGAATACCTTCTGTACTTTTTTCAATCCATCCACCAGTAGATCCACATCATCCGTGGAATTGTAGACATAAAAACTCGCGCGCGTGGTTGCGGGCAGATTGAACTTGTCATGCAGCGGCATGGCACAATGGTGTCCGGCACGAACCGCAATTCCCTGACTGTCCAGGATTTGTGCAACATCATGCGGATGTATACCGGGTATGGTAAAAGCTGCTACCGCCCCCTTATGGTCTGCAGCAGGACCAAAAATCTCAAGCCCATCCACTTCATTTAATGCTTCGAGGGCATAACTGATAACAGAATGCTCGTGCCTGGCAATATTTTCCATACCGAGCGAGGTACAGTAGTCAACGGCAGCTCCCAGACCAATCGCTTCAGCAATTGCCGGTGTGCCTGCCTCGAATTTGTGCGGCAGATCGTTAGGAGTGAAAGTGCGCAAAAAGACTTTCTTGATCATATCGCCGCCGCCCAGGAAAGGCGGCATGGCTTCCAACAGGTTTTCCTTGCCATACAAAATGCCTATACCGGTCGGACCCAGCATTTTATGCGCGGAAAATGCCAGAAAATCTGCGTCCAGGTCCTGCACATTGATGGGGAGATGAGGAACTGACTGTGCCCCATCCACCAGGGTTAAAGCCCCTGCCTTGTGCGCCAGGGCAATAATATCTTTGACAGGGGTTATCGTGCCGACAACATTCGACATACCGGTGAAAGACACAAAGCGTGGAGAAAGACCTAATAGCCGGCGGTATTCCTCGAGATCCAGCAGACCGTCACGAGTAACGGGAATAAATTCAAGCCGTAGGTTTAACTCGCTGGCCAGCATTTGCCAGGGCACCAGATTTGAATGGTGTTCCATTTCGGTCAAAATGATGAGGTCGCCCGGTTTGAGGTTTTTTCGGCCCCAGGCATAGGCTACCAGATTGATGGATTCAGTCGCGTTGCGCGTGTAAATAATTTCCCGAGATTTTCGTGCACCAATAAAGCGTGCGACCTTCTCTCGTGCCCCTTCGTATAAGGCTGTCGCTTCCTCAGCCAGGGTATGCACCCCGCGATGAATGTTGGCGTTACTTCGCCGGTAATAATCATCCATTGCCTGGATTACAGCCAGTGGTTTTTGTGTCGTGGCAGTCGAATCCAGGTAGATCAGGCGTTTCCCGGGTGTCACTTCCCTTTCGAAGATGGGAAAATCACCCCTTACCCGCTGTACATCGATCGCCGCAGGCTGAGTTGGTTTCATCTATTCCTCTTCACGTAAAATCAATCCGACACGAGCTACTCTTGGCCGGCAAGCTCGGTTTTCGATGCTTTTTTTTGTGGAAAACGGATATGCGCCGAGTTTTGCGGGAACCATAAGATGTGATCTGGCACCATCCAACCATCAGTCAGGAACACGTTGGAACGGAATTGAACAGCCACCATCTTGGAGTCGACCTGCACGACGATGCCTTTCAGCCATCCGCGGACCCGCTCCCCGCCTTTATCATGGTCACAAAAAACTTCAACCGTATCACCAACTTCATAGGCAGATTCAGGTTCCGGTGGATGCATAAAAGGGATATTTGCCATTCAACACTCTCCAACTATCGTTCTAAAACAAATTCCTTCGTTCATTTTATCACAGCCAGGTTTTGACCCAATCATTCCAGTCAGGGCAAATAACTGGCCAGGATGATTGGTATTTACACAGAATTACCCCGCCAACTAACCGTGATAAGCCGCCATTTTGGCTGCAATTGACACCTGGAATCGGTCGCGGACCCCCTCAAAAGGAATCCGCTGCATGATGGGATCAAAGAACCCGGAGACGATCAAGCGTTCGGCTTCTATCTTGGGAATACCGCGCGCCATCAAGTAAAACACCTGATCCGCATCAATCTTGCCGACCGTTGCCCCGTGCGTGCAGCGTACATCATCAGCGAGAATTTCCAATCCCGGAATCGAATCGGCACGGGCATTTCGGCTTAATACCAGGTTTCTGTTCGCCTGGTAGCCATCCGTCTTCATGGCACCTGGGGCAACATAGATCATGCCCTGCCAGACTACGCGGCTGCTATCAATTAAAGCGCCTTTGAACAGTAAATCACTGGTTGTATTCGGTGCACGATGATTTTGCTGGGAATCATAATCCAAATGCTGCTTGCCGTCCGTGAAATAAAAACCGGACATGCGTCCATGGCTTCCGCGGCCGTTCAGGTCGATTTCGGCGAAGTTCTTGGTAACATTTCCGCCAATAGCACCAAAGATCCAGTTTAACTGACCGTCCTGACCTACCTCGGAACGTTCATGCGTAAAATTCCAGATATGCTCCCCCCAGGACTGCAATTCAACAAATGTCAGGTTCGCATTGTCACCAACATGGATTTCCACCAGCCCTGCATGCATGGCAGGAGCGGCTTCAGTCGGCGATGCATATTCGTGCACATACGTCAGGCTCGCGCCTTCTTCAAGCCAAACCATGACGTGTGAAATGTGGGCAAGATATTCACCCGGCCCCCAGATAAGCGAATGCAGAGGCTGTTCAATGACCACGTTGCGCGGGACGTAAAGCACCACACCATTTCCTGCCAGGGCTGTCGCCATGGCTGCAAATTTCCCTTCGTCAGCCTTGACCACCTTACTCATAATCTTATCCAGGAGTGACGGATAATTAATTTCTGCCGAGCGTAAGTCGGTAAAGATAACGCCGCGCTCGATCAGGTCCTGTCCAAGACTGACCTGGGCACCACCTGGCAGGATAATGACCTGTCCTGCGTGGTCCTGATCGGCTACAGGTTTCATCAGATCATCCGGCAGAGGTGCGAGGTCAAGGTAAGCGTCATTTTTTGGCAGACGGAAGGCATCGGCTGGCATTCTGGTCAGGTCGGTCCGCCGCCAGGCTTCGTCTTTTAATGTTGGCATGGGGGTCGATTGATAGATGTCCCAGGCGTTCTGCCTCAAAGTTTGGACATGTTTGCTTGCACCTTCCAATCGGACCATGTCCGAAGTGAAGTTTAACTCCTTAATCGCAGCTTCTTGCGAATGGCGTACTCGGGTGACTACCCTGGGTGTTTCTTTCGTCATGTTCGCGATGTTCCTTTCAAGCCAGCCGAGCTGGTATTACCCGATTGAACCTACCATCTGCAATTGGATCAGGCGGTTCATTTCGACCGCGTATTCCATGGGCAGCTCTTTTACCAGGGGTTCGATGAAGCCGGAAACCACCATGGTGGTCGCTTCTTCTTCGCTCAATCCACGGCTCATCAAATAAAACAGCTGCTCCTCACCTACTTTGGAGACGGATGCTTCATGCCCGATGGTGACGTCTTCCTCGTCGACCTCGATATAGGGATATGTATCCGAGCGCGACTGCGGATCGAGCAGAAGAGCATCGCACACCACATTTGACCGCACACCGTTGGCACCTTTATAAACCTTGAGAAGTCCGCGGTATGAGGAGCGTCCGCCTCCCTTGCTGATCGATTTGGATGTGATCTTGCTGCTGGTATTCGGGGCAAAATGAATCACCTTGCCGCCGGCATCCTGCCATTGTCCAGGACCGGCAAAAGCCATCGAGAGGATCTCGCCATGCGCACCCGGTCCCATCAGGTAGCAGGAAGGGTATTTCATGGTTACCTTAGAACCAAGGTTGCAGTCGACCCACTCCATGGTGCCGCCCTCTTCAACAATGGCACGCTGGGTGACCAGGTTATAGACGTTGGTAGACCAGTTTTGAATGGTGGTGTACCGGACACGGGCATTCTTTTTGACGATAATCTCAATCACACCGCTGTGGAATGAATCGGTTGTGTAGGACGGTGCCGTGCAGCCTTCCACGTAATGGACCTGAGCGCCCTCGTCAGCAATGATGATCGAACGTTCGAATTGCCCGATATTGGCCATGTTCAAGCGGAAATACGCTTGCAGCGGTAAATCCACCTTTACGCCTTTGGGGATGTAGACAAAAGACCCGCCGGACCAGACTGCACTATTCAGTGCAGCAAATTTGTTGTCTTCGATCGGGATTACTTTGCCGAAATGCTCCCGGAATAAATCCGGATACTGGCGCAGGCCTTCTTCGATGCTCAGGAAGATCACACCCTGCTGCGCAAGATGTTCCTGAATGTTATGGTAGACCATTTCGGATTCATACTGCGCCCCGACTCCTGCCAGGAATTTTTGTTCGGCCTCAGGGATACCCAGCTTATCGAAGGTGCGTTTGATCGAATCCGGAACATCGTCCCAGCTTTTCCCTTCCGATTCGGATGGTTTGACATAGTAAACGATCTCATCCAGGTTCAGGCTGGACAGATCGGCTCCCCAGTTAGGCATTGGCCGCTGTTGATAATGCTTGAGAGCCTTCAGGCGGAATTCAAGCATCCACTCAGGCTCGCCTTTTAATTGGGAAATCTGTCGGACGACATTTTCATCCAGGCCGACCCGCGTTTTAAATACAGACACGTCAGGATCGTTAAATCCATAACGGTAATCGCCTATTTCTTCCAGAAAATCCGTTTTCGGATCTGTAGTCATCGTATACCTCCTCAACCTGCTAATTCACCTTACCAACAGGGAGATTATGCTGGCACTGTGCCGTTTTCAATTTTTTCGCGGACCCAGTCATAACCGTGTTCTTCAAGGTGAAGCGCCAGGTCTGGCCCGCCAGTTTCAACAATTCGGCCGCCCATCATCACATGTACTACATCCGGGTTGATGTAGTTTAGGATACGCTGGTAATGGGTAATCACCAACACGCCCAATTCCGGACCACGCAGGGCGTTTACACCTTCGGAAACAATCCGCAGAGCATCGATATCCAGACCTGAGTCTGTCTCATCCAGGATTGCGATTTGCGGAACAAGGGTTGCCATTTGCAAAATCTCAGCACGTTTTTTCTCGCCGCCAGAAAAGCCTTCATTCAGATAGCGTCCGGCGAAAGCGTTATCAATCTTCAGCAGTTCCATCTTCGATTTGAGCAATTTTCGGAATTCAGGAATCGGAATGCCTTTATCTTCGGGATTAACGGCACGCCTGCGGGCATTGACCGCTGTCCTTAGAAAGTTGGCCACTGTCACGCCAGGGATGGCTACCGGATACTGAAAAGCCAGGAAAATCCCAAGTCGCGAGCGCTCATCTGGTTCGAGATCGAGAATATTTTGCCCGTTATAGATTACTTCGCCGCCAGTGACTTCATAACTCGGGTGCCCCATTAATGTGTAGGCCAGGGTTGACTTGCCGGTACCATTTGGCCCCATAATTGCGTGGACTTCACCCTGCGGTAAAGTCAGGTCCAGGCCTTTCAGGATTTCTTTGCCGTCGATGCTCACCTTCAGATCGCGAATTACCAGTTCAGCCATTCCTTAGTCGCTCCTTCATTATTTCTTTCAAACTGCTCTCGCCTACCGTGCAATTGTTTAGCGGACCAGTGATAAGGGTTTATTCGAGCGGATTATAGCACAGAGGTTAATTTCGGTCAATATTTACTATAAATTTCTTATATATTGACAATTTCCCCTGCCTTTGATATACTGCAGCGAAAGCAGGGAATGGTCCCGGCATTAAGGGATTGAGACAAGCCAATGAAAAGTACACGCGAACGAATTTTGCAGACGTTGTTGAATAACCCCAGGTCCACAATAAATGAACTGGCAGATGCTGTTGGGATTAATGCCATCTCTGTCCGGCATCACCTCAATAGTATGCTGGCAGAGGGTTTGGTGACTTCTGAGGAAGAACGTCACGGAGTTGGCAGGCCGCGCCTGGTTTACCTTTTGACCGATGAAGGCCTGGAACGCTTCCCGACACGCTACTTCCGTCTGGCAAACCGCCTGCTCGATCAGTTGAAAGGCACCCTTCCCCCGGCAGCAATCGAGAACCTGTTTTCCACCATGGCGAAGGATCTTGCTGATGAACATGCACGTCAGACACGAAATTTATCTTTTGAAGAAAAATTAAATTTCCTCAAGAAATTGCTGGCAGAAGAAGGTTTTATTGTTGAGTGGGAAAAAATTGGCGAGAATTACCACATCCGGGAAATTACCTGCCCCTATTTACAGGTTGGGCAGGAACACCCTCAGGTTTGTCTGGTAGACCAAACCCTCATTTCGATGGTTTTGTCCATTCCTGCTCAGAAAATATCGTGTGTATTAACTGGAGACAACCACTGCACCTACGTGGTACCGATTACTAAAGAAACGGTGATGGCGAATGAGTGATACACCTGGTAGCAACCCGGCTGTCTGGGATATGGAGGCTGTTGACCCGGAAGCCTGCAAGAAACTGCGTGATGGATTAAATGAAGTTATGGACCCTGAAATCGGGCTGAGTGTTATTCAACTCGGTTTGATCCGGAATTTCCGGATGGATGGCGACCAGGCTGTCCTGAAAATGATCCTGACCACCCCATTCTGCCCTTACGGCCCGGCACTGATTGACATGACCCGCGTAAAAGCCGAGGAAGCACTGGGAATTCCAGCCTCGATAGAGCTTGGCATGGAAGTCTGGGACTTTGCCATGATGGAAGAGGGCGTAGACCTGGATTGGGGTCTGTATTAATTGATTTGTTGGAAACAAACCCGAAGCTCCCAATGATTGGGAGCTTCTTTTTTTCATTTTGTACGCTCAGCTTAATCCGTTTTCCACTGGCGAAGACGGTCATCCCTGGTATTAAACAGCTCTGCAAGGCGCAAAGCCAGGCTCATATCCCCGGTCATTTTCAATTTCCCAAATAGCAGCGCGCGGGCTGGATCCAAACGCCCGGTGAAAACACTCAAGATGTCTGCAGAGTGAGCCTGAAGAATTAGGTCCGGCTGTGCAGCTTTATACGGAAGCACATTACAAATTTTGTCACGGATTAAAACGGACCAATCCCCGCCGCCCTCACCGCTCAATTCGAAATTTATCGCAGCCGAGATACCGGCAGCATTCTCGGCCAGGAAAATTTCTGGCAATAGACTCATTAAGGTTTCGATACTCAGGTCAGGCATGGTTTCTCCGGCGCAATTTTACCCGATAATTCTACAAATCCAGCTTGACAGGGCTTTTTTGCCTTTGATCCGATCCCATTTCCGGCACTAAATATCCATAATAAATATCGCCTATAATGAGGTGATACCCCTAAATGCAGTCAATCCGGAGGGAACATGATTCATACCCTTTATTTTCCGACCAACCGTTCTCTACAATGGGATCTCGCTGAGAATCAACTTAAAGACGCGCTTGCGGATGACAAGGGTTTGCTGTGGGTCAGTCTTGAAAATCCGAGTACAGGCGAATTCCAATCAATCCTTGCGGATTTATTTCATTTTCATCCTCTGGCCATCGAGGATTGTCAATCAACCGGATTTCAAACCCCCAAGGTGGATGATTATGGAGAATATTTATTTATCGTTGTCCTGGGATTGTCCTTTGATCAGACAAAATCTGAACTTGTAACAGAGGAATTCGATTTATTCCTGGGGAAAAATTATGTGGTCACAAACTTCAATACGGCCCGCATGCCAGCGGTCGAGAAGCTCAAACAGAGACTGAAACGGGATGAGCGCCTGCTTACGAACGGGGCTGATTCACTCTGTCATGCCTTGATTGACATCATTGTGGATGATTACAGTGAACCCCTCGAAATCCTTGAATCGGAACTTGAGGTACTCGAAGACAGTGTTCTGTCCAAGCCGCAAGCAGAGACTTTGGAGAAAATATTACACCTGAAGCACTCGATTATGGCAGTGCGCAGGGTTGTTGCACCTCAGCGTGAAATCATCAATCATCTGTCACGCGATGAGTATCCATTAATTGACCTTCAGTCGCGTTTGTACTTTCGCGATATCTATGACCACCTGGTTCGGGTTTATGACTGGGTCGATATCCTGCGGGATATGGCGACCAATGCTCTGGAAGTTTACCTGAACGCTACTTCTCTGCGCTTGAATGAAGTTATGAAAGCCTTGACCATCGTATCAACCATTTTTCTGCCATTGGCATTTGTGGCCGGAGTTTATGGGATGAACTTTCACTTCATGCCAGAAATAACCTGGAAATGGGGCTATCCAATGGCATGGGTCATATTTCTCACCATCACCATTGGCATGTTAGCCTTCTTCCGCAGGCGCAGATGGTTCTGACCGAACAAGTACTTGACAAATTAGAATAAATGTTCTATTATTTGAGTATGAATCTGGATAATCCGAATTGGAGGTTATCATGTCCGGAGCATACTCAACTCATAATAAGAATTTTTCGTCCCGAATCTTTGGCCAGCGCGGGATCTTGCTTGGAGTCATTCTTACCTGCGCGCTGATTGGCTTTGAAATGTTCAACTACAGCACCACTGAGATGGCTCTCCGCGATCTTCTCGGTGACCTGCGCATCCTGGGAATATCCTGGGCCACCATTCTGACAATCGCTTTTTGCGGGATTGATTTTGCAGGTATTGCCAGATTGTTTATCCCTGAAGAGGGACAGGCAAAATCGAATGAGGTTTGGTATTTATTCGGAGCCTGGCTTTTGGCTGCCACCATGAACGCGGTATTGACCTGGTGGGGCATCTCCCTGGCTGTAGTCAACCGCGCGCTAAATTCGGCTGCATTCATTGATCCCAGCATTTTAACCGAGATCGTTCCAGTCTTTGTTGCCTTAATGATCTGGATCACAAGGATTCTGCTTATCGGCAGTTTCTCAGTTGCGGGGCCCAAGCTTTTCAGTGAAAACTCTTCCACACCTGTATCCCGCCAAACGCTCACCAACCAGCCGCGCCAAAACAACAATCCGTTCCCGGTGCGCCAGCCGGTAACTGCAAAATCGGTTGGAAGCCAAATTCCTCCCCGGCCGCATACGAGATCTAACCTTGAACACAATCGTCCAGACCCGGAATACGTGCCAGAACCAGGCTATAGCTCCGCTGCGTCGGTCTACCAGACGCGTTCCAGGTAAATAGAACCAGGCCGTTCTACAACTGCGACGCAGCGGTTCTAGTCGGCCTGGCATTTATTTATGAAATGGTGTAAGTTAGTTTAAATCAGGTGCAGCTGCCTGCCAACTTTTTCAAAAATACCGATCACCTGGTCAAGTTGATCATCCGTGTGGGTTGCCATGTAACTGGTTCGTAGGAGCTGATGACCAGGGCTGACTGCCGGGCTGATCACCGGATTGACGAAAACACCGTTTTCGAAAAGCGTCTTCCACATCAAGAAGGTCAGATCATTATCGCCAATCAGGATTGGAACAATCGGTGTGACCGAGTGACCAATATTAAATCCTAATTCGGTATATGCTTTCCGCATTTTGGCACCGATTTCATTCACACGGGCAACGCGTTCAGGTTCTTCCCGCATGATCTGCAAAGCTGTCAGGGCTGCGACGGTATTCGAAGCCGGGATACTCGCGCTGAAGATCAGCGAACGGGCAAAATGTTTAATGTAATGGATGACATCCTCATCTCCAGCCACAAAACCGCCCAGAGAAGCGAACGATTTGCTAAACGTGGACATGATCAGATCCACGCCTTCGGTGATACCGAAGTGAGCTGCCGTACCTTTCCCACCGCCCATGACGCCCATGCCGTGGGCATCGTCGACCATCAGGCGTGCACCATACTTTTTGGCAAGGGGTACGATTTCCGGCAGCGGTGCCAGATCGCCTTCCATGCTGAATAAGCCATCCACAACGATGAGCTTCCCCACCGATTCAGGCAGCGACTGCAGGACACGTTCCAGATGCGCCATGTCATTATGTACAAAGCGTTCCAGCTTGCCATACCCAAGGCGGGCACCATCAACTATCGATGCATGATCGTCTTTATCCAGGATTACATAATCCCCTCTTCCGACAATCGCACTGATAGCTCCAAGATTGGCCTGCATCCCCGTTGAGAAAACCAAAGCTGCTTCCTTGCCAACCCATTCGGCCAGTTCATGCTCCAGCTGGTGATGGAGGGAAAGAGTGCCGTTCAGAAAGCGCGAACCTGTACAGCTCGTACCGTACCGGTCGATAGCCTGGCAGGCTGCTTGCTTCAAGCGTGGGTGTGTGGTTAAACCAAGATAATTATTTGAACCGCACATGATCAAGCGTTTTCCCTGGAAGACAACCTCAGTACCTTCATTTTCATCCAATGGGATGAAATAAGGGTACACCCCCTGTTCAATGGCTTCCTTCGCGGTTGTAAACTCGCTGCATTTCGAGAAAATATCCAAAATACCACCTCAACCTAAAGAGATATCTGCTTAAAATTTCAGGAAAAATAAGGCGGCTCCCCCCAAGAAATCCCCGCCCGGTTCGTGTAAACCGTTCACGCTTCTCTCCCGTCCAGCGCGATTTCTGATTATACACTTAATCACGGTGGCAGCCCATAAGCCAGGCGTTGTCCAATTTCAACGGTACAATTATGTCATTCTAAAAATACAACGACCAGGCTAGGAGACCGGATATGAGCCTTTATGGTGGAATCGAGGCGGGGGGGACAAAGTTCGTCTGTGCAATTGGCACTGGCCCGGAAGATATACGCTCCGAAGTTCGTTTTTCTACCGGAGATGCCGATGAAACTTTGGGCCGCGCAATCGATTTTTTCCGCAGCTATATGATTAAAACCCGCATGAGGCTCGAAGGAATTGGAATTGGCAGTTTTGGTCCCCTCGACTTGAATCCTGGCTCTCAATATTTCGGAAAGATTACCACTACTCCAAAAGCCGGATGGGCTTTCACAGATTTACGGAGAAAAATCGAACTCGGTACCTCGACACCCGTAGCGCTGGATACGGATGTAAATACCGCTGCCCTGGGCGAAGGATTTTGGGGCGCTGCAATAGACCTGCGAGATTATTTGTACTTAACCATTGGAACCGGCATCGGTGGAGGGCTGATTGTGCAGGGCAAACCTTTCCATGGATTGGTCCACCCGGAAATGGGCCACATGCGGATTCCGCACAGCCTGGTCGATGATCCATTTGATGGGGTGTGCCCATACCATGGCGACTGTCTGGAAGGTCTGGCTTCTGGACCGGCTATTCTGGCCCGAACCGGTCAATCCGGTGACACTCTGCCAGCTTACCATTCAGTTTGGGAATTGGAAGCGGCATACATCGCGCAGGCTGTGTCAAACCTGATATGCACAATCTCACCGCAGCGCATCATCCTTGGCGGTGGCGTGATGCAGCAAGCACAATTATTCCCGATGATCCGGCTGAAAGTGGTCCAAATTTTAAACGGTTATGTACAGCATCCGCAGCTTTTGGAAAACACAGATGAATACATTGTCCCTCCAAGGCTTGGTCAACGCGCTGGCGTCCTTGGTGCGATCGCCCTGGCAAAACAAACGTTCCAAAGTCGCGGACGCGAACTGTAATGCATCCCCTGACCCCAAACCTTACATTCTTCTGCGAGCTGGAAGCCCCCGCCCTGCAAGCGCTTTTTTCTACTTCTGGATTGATCGAAAAAATTACGCAGTTGAACGCTGGTATCAGCCTTGGGTTAATTGACTTGAGTCCTGAACGAGCCGAGGTCGTTAAAAGGCTGAACACCGCCGGTATCCCCGTCCACGCCTGGCTGCTGCTGCCAATGGATCAGGGGTACTGGTTCAACATGGATAACCCTGTACAGGCGGTTGCACGTTACCAGGATTTCCGGGAATGGACACAGCAGAACGGCCTCGCCTGGCAGGCGGTTGGAATCGACATCGAACCCGACATTCGAGTCCTGCAGACTTTTAGGAAAGGGATAGCGGCAGGGATGCGCGCACTCCTTAACCGTTTCCGGCTGCCTTCCAGGTCCGCGTCCGCCTCCAAGATCTATAAGAAATTAATTCAAACTATTAAGGCGGATGGATATTTAGTAGAAAGCTACCAACTGCCAATCATTATTGATGAGCGTTTAGCCGGTTCAAGCCTTATCCAACTTCTGGTCGGCATTGTTAATTTACAGGTCGATCTGGAAATTTTGATGCTTTATTCGAGCTTTTTCCGTCCATACGGCGAGGCACTCCTGGCAAGCTATGCCGCCCAGTCGGGCGGAATTGGCATCGGTGTAACAGGAGGTGGGGTGGATATTGAAGGAATCGTAGATTCTCGCCCTCTGGAATGGGAAGAACTCGAACGAGATTTGAGAATCGCTTGGAACCATCAAAAACCCATCTATATTTTCAGCCTGGAAGGTTGTGTTCAGCAGGGATTCCTGGAAAAAATTGGCGGTTTAGATTGGCGTAATTCCGTCATTCAACCGGACCATTCTTATCGACGCATCAAGCACCTAAGATGGATGGTTGGAATATTTCTATGGCTCGCCGCTCACCCACTGGTTTGGATTGGGATTTTGTCTGCCGGCCTTATTTTTTCCAGGGTTGCGAAGCCGAAAATGAGGTGGTTTTAAACGAGATCCGTCACGTCCGAGGCATTATTCAAATGTACTCGCAAAACCCGCCGTTTTCGGCTGATTAACGCCTCTAAATCGCCCAGGGCCTGGGCGTGTTCCAGGGTCCCGAAAGTAATCCCCTGATTGGGTATTTCAAGGTCCTTGACCGGATCTGTGGTTATTTGCAAGAATAGTGCTCTGGCTGGTCCGCCCTTATGCAGCTGACCGGTTGAGTGGAGGAAACGCGGTCCAAAACCAAGGGTGGTCGCACAACCTGTACCTTTCATAATCCCTTTGCGCAGTTTCTGGAGACGCTTCAAAGTATTCGTATTCCGCGGTAAATACGCGTTAATGGCGATGTAATCACCCTTTTTGGCTTTGGAAAGGAATTCTTTGACGACCTCTCGCAACGTATTGGCATGATCATAATCTTTCGTCGCGGGCCCATAAGCCTTTCCAGTTTCCCCCTCCCAGATCGGCAGCTGATTATCAAATGTACCTTTTTTAAGATAAGTACTGATTTTCTTTTCAGTACGCGATTTGTTATCCTGCACATCCGGCTGATCAAAACTGTTAACGCCCAGGACTGAGCATGCGACAGAAACTGCATACTCCCAGCGGTAGAACTCTGAGCCGAGATCATATGGAGAGTCGAGAGTAAAGGTCAATACAGTGTGACCCGCACTTGATAAAGCAGTGACGAAGGGTTGTTTCTCGCCACGACCTTTCAAGTAAATGAAGAATCGGTCAGGCATATAATGGTCAACAGACTCTTCAGGCTCATTGTCCACCGGGATAATCCCCCGGCCGTTTTTACCGGTCGATTCGGCTACCAGCTGCTCCAACCATGAACCAAAAGATTCATACTCCGAATCGGCGATGATCGTTAGTTTGTCTTTTGCGGCAAGGGCAGCTTTCCCGAGCAGCGTGCCCAGCACAAGTCCCGGATTTCGTCCGGCGGGTACACCTGGTTGGCATTGCATGACCATCCAATTTGCCTGTTTCAGGATCTTCACCAGATCCATACCAATCAAACCGGCTGGCACAAGGCCAAAGGAGGTGAGAGCAGAATTACGGCCTCCAACCAGCGGATCGCCATTGATAACTGCTCTGAACTTACGTTCATTCGCGATAGCCTCCAGTTTTGTTCCGGGGTCCGTGATGGCGATAAAGTGGTCTCCCACGGTCTCACCCAGTTTTTTCTGGGCCGCTTCCCAGAAGAAATCCAGGAATGTCATTACTTCGCTGGTGGTTCCGGATTTACTCGAAACGATATACAAGGTCTTTTCAGGTTTAGCGTTTTTGGCGGCCGTTTGAACCTGAGCCGGGTCGGTTGAGTCCAGAACCTCGAGATCCATTGCTGGCTTCCCATTGACTGCTTGCACTCCAAAGGTCAAGCGCAATACTTCCGGCGCCAGGCTTGAACCGCCCATACCAAGCAGCAAAGCGTGGTCATAACCGGCAGTTTGGCAATCCATGACCAGGTGGTCAATCTGCGGAATCAAGAACTGACTCGTTGTGGGTGCGACCAGCCAGCCCATCCGATTGCGGATTTCTGCCTGGGCTGCAGCATCTGCAGACCAAAGAGAAGCATCGAGATCAAAAACCCTGCGCGCGACGCCTTCAAACTCCATTCGCTGGATCTCAGCTGGAAGCGTTTGGGCAAACTGGCCCAATTCTGCCTGCGCAGTGATGCGGCGTTCCTCAATCGTACCCAGTAGAGAACGGAAGGCGCTGGCGAAAGCTTCAACCCCCTCCTCCTCCAATTCCTGTGTGACCAGGTCCATATTGATTCCAAGATCTGCCAACTGACTCATCACAACCTGGTCTTCGATCACGTCCCAGCCCAATTTAACCTGTGCTTCACCATGATCAACCACAGCCACAAGGGTTTGAGGAGGTACAGTATTAACCGTATTCGGACCGATCAATTCCTCAACGTATAAAACATCCCGATAAGCTGGATTTTTCGTACTGGTTGAAGCCCACAAAGGCCGTTGACTGGCTGCGCCCATTTTCCGCAGCGTTTCAAAGCGAGCCCCGCTGAACACATTCAGATACCTGGCGTATGCCAGACGGGCGTTCGCGATTGCCGCCTTCCCCAGGACGGATGCCGCCATTTCTGAGCCGTTATCGGCAAGGGCACGGAGGGTTTTATCGATCTTTGTATCAACCCTGGAGACAAAAAATGAGGCTACTGAAGCAATGCCGCTCACTGCCTTTCCGGCGGATGCCCGCTGCTCTAACCCGGAGAGGTAAGCATCCATGACTTCCTCATAGCGTGTAAGCGAGAAAATCAATGTGACATTGATGTTAAGGCCGTCGGCAATGCAAGCCCGAATCGCGGGGATACCCGCCCTTGTAGCCGGGATTTTGATCATCAAGTTAGGCCGGTCTACCAGTTTCCACAGGCGATGGGCTTCAGCGATCGTACCATTGGTATCATTCGCCAGCGTCGGGGAAACTTCGAGTGAAACATATCCATCTCCACCATTGGTCTCATGATAAAGCGGAAGGAACAGATCGGCGGCTGTCTGGATATCCTCAACTGCCAGACGCGTGAAAATCTGCTGGGCAGACCAACCAGCCCAGGCCATCGTTTTCAAAGCCGAATCGTAATCATTGGACTTTGCGATCGCATTCTGGAAGATGCTCGGATTTGAAGTCACACCGCGGATTTTTCCGGTCCGAACCATTTCTTCCATTTCGCCGTTTTCCAGCATGCGGCGTTCAATGTTGTCATACCACAAGGACTGGCCCAACGCATTGATCTCGGCTATTCTATCCATAGTTACACCTGTTCATTCGATAATTCGCCAGCTTTCGCTGGCTACATCCAATTAGTACCTGTCTTCAATGGCTTTGACTTTTTTGAAACGCCGGATGAAACGTTCATCCTGAATGAAATTGGCGTTTAAAAATGAGCGGACAATGTCTTTTGCCAGTTCCACTCCAACGATACGCGCTCCAAGACACAACAAGTTTACGTTATCGTGCTCAACCCCTTGATGTGCAGAATACGTGTCGCTGGAAAGCGAAGCATAAATACCCTTCATTTTGTTGGCGGCAATACAGGCCCCCACTCCGGACCCGCAAATCATAATGCCGCGTTCAGCCTGGCCGACCTGAATAGCGAGTCCCACCTTTTCCGCGTAATCAGGATAATCGACAGATGCGGGTCCATCCGCACCAAGGTCGATTACGTCGTGCCCAAGGGACAGAACCAGGTTGATGATATCGCCCTTGAGCTGAAAACCGGCATGGTCACTTCCAATGGCTACGCGCATAATCAGTCCTTTCGCAGCAGCTTTCGAGCAACATCGGCGACGTTTTCAGGTGTAAACCCAAATTCCTGGAAGATTTTCTTGAACGGGGCAGACGCTCCGTAATGATCAATGGTGATGGTTGCACCTTCACAGCCTGTGTAACGCTCCCATCCTTGCGACACGCCGGCTTCGACCGCCAAACGGATCTTCAGCTGCGGCGGCAGTACACTGTCCCGGTAAGCTTGATCCTGCAACTCAAACAGGTCCCAACTGGGGAAGGAAACCAGGCGAAGCGCGATTCCCTCGGCTGCCAGAGTCTGCCCGGCTGCCACGATCAGGTCGACTTCAGAACCGGTCGCCATCAGAATGATTTGCGGCTCGCCTTGCCCCAGATCGGCAAGGACATAAGCACCGCGGTGTAAACCTGCAGCATCCGCCAACCAATTGCGGTCCAGGGTGGATACATTTTGTCTGCTGAGCAGCAAGGCAGTCGGCTTATGGGGAGTGCTTATAGCTTGTACCCAGGCTTCACGAACCTCGTTCGCATCCGCAGGGCGGATAACACTTAAATTGGGGATAGCACGCAGTGCTGCCAGATGCTCAACCGGTTGGTGGGTCGGGCCGTCTTCGCCCAGGCCCACACTATCATGCGTAAATACCCAGGTACTATGGTAATGCGAGAGGGCTGACAGCCGGACTGCTGGCCGCATGTAATCAGAAAATACTGCAAATGTGGCAGCATATGGCAGAATCCCGCCATGCAGCGCCAGGCCGTTTGTGACCGACCCCATGCCATGCTCACGCACACCAAAATGTAGGTATCGGCCATCCGGTGCGCCAGATTGGTATGCATGGCTGGATGTAAGCCAGGTGTTATTGGAGGGTGTCAGGTCGGCTGACCCTCCCATGATTTCCGGCAGTCGTTCTGCCAGTGCATTGAGCACCTTGCCAGAAGCCGCACGGGTTGCCATCCCTTTCGGATCGGTATCAAAATTAGGCAGACCTGCATCCCAACCCTCAGGCAGCCGCCCTGCCATCCGCCGTTCGAATTCGGCAGCCATTTCTGGATATTCCCGTCGGTACGCTTCAAAGCGCTTTGACCAATCCTTCTCAGCCCGCTTGCCGCTCGCTCTGGCACGCTGAAAGAAATTTTGCACGTCGTCAGGCACATAAAAATCAGGTTCGAGAGGCCAGCCAAGCTTTTCCTTGGCCCCGCGCAATTCTTCTAGTCCGGGCGGTTCACCATGGGCTTTGGCTGTATCCTGGCGGGTTGGAAGGCCAAAACCGATGTGCGTTCGACAGATGATAAGGGACGGCCGAGGATCTTTCTTTGCTTTGCGAATTGCCCGATCGATTAAGGTGACGTCGTTCCCATCCGAAACCCGAAGCACCTGCCAACCATAGGCTTCAAAACGCTTGCCGCGCTCCTCGGTGAAGGACAGGTCCGTTGAACCATCAATGGATATGCGATTATCGTCATACAGGTAAATCAGCTTTTCCAACTTCAAGTGACCAGCCAGGGATGCAGCCTCGGAAGTTACGCCTTCCATCAAGTCTCCATCTGTGACGATTGCATACACAAAATGATCAACCACTCTGTGCAACGGACGATTGAACACAGCTGCCAGGTGAGACTCGGCAATTGCCATTCCCACCCCATTTGAAAAACCTTGCCCGAGCGGGCCAGTCGTGGTTTCGACCCCGGGTGTCAGCCCAAATTCCGGGTGGCCAGGTGTGATACTCCCCCATTGCCGGAAGGCTTTTAAATCATTGAGCGTTACCGGATACCCCGTCAGGTACAGCAGCGAATACAACATCATGGACCCATGACCGCCTGAGAGAATAAACCGGTCTCGGTCGACCCAGCCGGGGTTATTTGGATTGTGTTTCAGGTGGCGCGTCCAGATCGTATATGCAATTGCGGCGGTTCCCATCGGTAGACCAGGGTGGCCTGAATTGGCTTTTTGTACGCCATCGGCGGAAAGAAACCGGATAGTATTTATGGCATCGGCTTCAAGCGAAGGGGTTTGCTTCATGGTTAGTCCTTGCAGGGAATTTTATCTAGCAATCGCTAAGCTATATCAAAAATCAAACAAGCTCAACAACCCATTCTACCATCCTTTAGACGTGATAATGGATGGCAAGGAACAAAAAAAGGATAGCCGCAGACCGGCTATCCTTGGTACTTGGCTGGACCGAATGCCCGTTTCTATTCAGAGGTATAAGTGTACACCCCAACCCCGCCCGGAACGGCAATGCCTGTTTCTGTGTACAACTGATAAACAAAAGTGTGTTGGCCGAGAGTTTCGGAGCCGAACGCCCACAAATCAAATTCAATCCGTTCACCTGGTTTCGCACTCTTATCGACTGCCAATTGAGTCTGGATCGTTACCTCACCCTTATAATCAACCAGTTTTACGTAATAGCCAGAATTCCATACGATTGTGCCGGTGTTCTCGAACCCTAACGCAACTCCATACTCCTCATTTGGGACGTAAATCCGTTTGTTTTCAGGGAAAGTAACTACGTACACAAATTGTGCGGATAAAGCAGCAGCCTGAGTAGGTGCCTGGGTGGGTGCAAGTGTTGCCGCGGGGGATTCAGTGGGCGGCAGCGGGGTGGCTGAAGGGACCGGTGTGCTCGTGGGCAACGGTGTTGGGGAGGGATTATTGATCGCCTCACTGGTCATTTGAGCCGCCAGAGTCTCAACAGCTGCTGCTACGATTGCGTTTTCATCCACGGTTGGGACCGGCGGAGTTGCCTGAGGGGTACACCCGAACAATACTACGCTAACGATCAAAAGACTTGCTGCAAACCAGGTTCTATTAACTAATTTCAATTTCATCGGATTCACCATTTTCAAAGATTGGGTCAGGCGGTATCATACCACAAATCCACCTGGCGGCTTTAAGGCCCAATGGACCCGTCTATTACGGCATTGGGCAGTCCCAAACCGATAGCGTCCCTATTGATACAAAAAAAACAGCGGCAGTTCGCCGCTGTTTTTGACACTATTGACATTTTGCCTGCAGAACTTCAGGCCAGTTTAAGCCGGCGCAGCCGTAAACTATTCGTGACCACAAAAACACTGCTGAATGCCATGGCTCCTGCCGCCAACATCGGGTTTAGAAAACCCAAAGCAGCTGCCGGGATCAAAATGACGTTATAAAAGAACGCCCAGAACAGATTTTGTTTGATGGTTTTAATCGTGCTGCGTGACAATTCCACAGCCCGAACCACTCCGCGCAGATCGCCACTGATCAGCGTGACCGGAGCGGCAGCCATCGCTACATCAGTGCCTGTGCCGATTGCGATTCCGACATCAGCCTGAGCCAGGGCAGGCGCATCATTGATGCCGTCTCCGACCATGGCTACCACTGCACCTGATTCCTGCAGCTTTTTAACTTCCATTGACTTGCCGTCGGGTAATACTTCTGCTAAAACACTGTCAACACCCACCTGACGGCCAATGGCTTCCGCGGTGCGGTTGTTATCACCCGTAATCATGGCTACCTGCAAGCCTAATCTATGTAAATCTGCGATAGCCTTTATGGAACCATCTTTAACGGTATCAGCAATTCCCAGAATGCCGCGAACCACACCGTCAACCCCAACCAGAATGGCAGTCTTCGCCTCGGACTGGATGCGTTGAACATCCTCCGAAAAACCGTTTAATGGGATACCGCGCTGCTCCATCAAACGGGGACTTCCTACTACCAGAGTTTTCCCATCGACGCTGGCTTCCACTCCATGCCCAATTTCAGCTCTAAAACCGGTTGGGGCAATAAGGGATAGTCCACGTTCGCCGGCTTCAGCAGCGATCGCTTCACCAAGCGGGTGTTCGCTTACCTGTTCCACACTGGCTGCCAACCGCACCAGTTCAGCTTCAGCTTGATCCGGGTTGCCCCACTCCTTATCGACAATAACATCGGTCACAGAAGGCTGACCGCGGGTGATTGTTCCCGTTTTATCCAGAACAACCACCGAAACCTTGCCAGCCCGTTCGAGTGCTTCACTGTTACGCAATAAAATGCCCAATTCCGCGCCTTTGCCGGTTCCAACCATCACTGCAGTGGGTGTTGCAAGACCCAATGCGCATGGACAGGCAATCACAAGTACCGCCACCATGACCATCATGGCGCGCGTAAAATTCGTCGTGTCGGCATTGACCGGAAGCGGCACCAGAAAGTACCAGATGAGGAAAGTCAGAACAGCAATGCCAATTACCACTGGCACAAATACGGCTGCCACCTGATCAGCCATCTTTTGGATGGGTGCCTTGCTGCCCTGCGCTTCCTCGACTAAACGGATGATCTGGGCCAGGGCAGTCTCTTTGCCGACTTTAGTTGCTTCGAATTTGAAAGCACCCTGTTTATTGAGGGTCGCCCCTATGACGGCATCGCCTGGTCCCTTACTGACAGGCAGCGATTCGCCAGTCAGCATGGATTCATCGACTGTTGATTTCCCGTCCACCACCACGCCATCCACTGGAATTTTCTCGCCCGGCCGTACTTGGACAACGTCTCCAGGATGCACGTCTTCAATTTGAATTTCAAACTCAATTCCATCCCGCACAACTCGGGCTGTTTTGGCTTGCAATCCCATTAATTTTTTTATGGCTTCACTGGTCATTCCCTTGGCACGGGCTTCCAGGAATTTGCCCAACCGGATCAAAGTTATGATGACTGCAGCCGTTTCGAAGTACACATGTCCCGGAATCCAGCCAAAAGTAACTGGCAGTGAGTAGAAATAGGCTGCGGATGACCCCATGGCAATTAACACATCCATGTTGGCGGACCCATTTCGTAAGGATTTGAAACCATTCCGGTAATACTGCCAACCCACATAAAATTGAACCGGGGTGGCTAAAACCAGCATGAGCCAATTCACCCAGCTAGCGTGCGCCCATTCCATTGGCAATAGCCCCAGGTCGCGAGCCATCGACAGCAAGAAAAGCGGGATGGTAAATATCAGCCCGATGATCAGCAAACGCCGTTGGTTGGTTATCTCAGCCAAGCGGGCTTCGGCTTCGGCATCACGCGCATCGGACCCAAGTTCAACCGCCTCAAACCCTGCAGATTTCACCGCGATCCGTAGGTCGGATTGGGAAATTAGCGTGGGGATGTACTTCACCAGGGCACGTTCGGTCGTAAAGTTGACCGTTACCTGCCGAACCCCTTCAAGTTTTTCAATTGCCTTTTGTAAACGACGTGCGTCATTATCATCGCTCAAACCGCGAATGTGAAGGTCAGCTTCTCCAGTAGCAATCCCATAACCCGCCCGCTCAACCCGTCCAATAAGAGTCGGCAGGGCTACCATTTCTGGATCGAACTCGACAGTTGCCCGTTCGGAGGATAAATTTACAATTGCGGTTTGAACGCCATTTTCTTTTTTTAGATTCCGCTCAATAGTGGCGACACAATTGGCGCATGTCATCCCAGTTACCGGTAATACGATTTGCTTGGTATCACTCATTCAAATCTCCTTTGGAGATTGGAAAATCCTTATAGGGTATTCTCAACCTGTAAAATAAAAAGGCGCTGCCAGAAATGGAGCGCCTTTTTCAGCGCTATCAGGAATTATTTCTCAGCCGGGTAATTAATCTCAGCGAGAAGAGCCTCGATCTTTTCTTCCGAGGCAGGTGCATCGAAATTCACGACAACCTTTTTGGTGTTCATGTCAGCACTGACTGTCTGCACACCTGCCAGGTCGCTTAGTTCCATCTGAATGGTATGCACACAATGGCCGCAGTGAATTTTTGGGACTGTATATGTAACAGTAGTCATGGGATTCCTCCTTGGGAAAATAAAAGAATTAAACTTTGGTTGCAGCTTCGAAAACCTCTGCAATTTCTTTGAGTACCCGCTCGCGTTCATCAGGGTCTTCCCCGCGAACCGCTCCAATCAGGCAGCTGTTGAGGTGCCCTTCCAGCAGCATCGTACTGACCCGATTCAATGCAGATTGAACAGCCTGGATCTGGCGGATTATATCGATGCAGTAAACATCGTCCTCCACCATGCGTTGGATGCCGCGGATATGTCCTTCAGCGGTTTTGAGTCGCGAAATTACTTGCGGGTCTTTCATGATTTCTCCTTACCCCCCTCCCCTATGGGGGAGGGTTCCCCAATAATACACCCCCATGTCACAATTTGTCAAGCATTAAATCTCCGCATCGACCATGAAGAGGATCACCCAAGCGATACTTGACATCCCCAATCTGATATATTTATAATACATTTGTTCTAAACTCAGTGGACCTTGGTTCCGATCGAGTGAATTCTAGAATACACTGAAAACCTGAAGCGGAAAGATTAACTAGGAGAATCTAGGTGAACACAATTCCTGTTTCAACACTGGCCGAATCAATTGCTATGCTTTTTGAGGAGGCCTATGTCGGACCTCCTGACGATAAAACCCCTACCTGGTTCAACGACAATTCTGCAGACGCTGGAGTTTTCGGTCAAATCAAAGAGGTATCAGCTGCCGTTGCCTCAATCTCTGCGGATGGTACGGATAAACCGGGCACATCCATCGCGTCCCATCTCGAACATTTACGCTGGAGTCTCGCCAATATTAATGCAGCTTTTCGGGGACTCCCCTATAACCCAAATTGGAGCGAAAGCTGGACGGTTGTGCGGGTTAACGATGCCGAATGGAGCAACCTCTGCGGTGCGCTTAAGGCAGAATACAACGTTCTGCATGCGGCTATCCTGGACATCAAAGTTATGGAAAATGAATATTTGCATGGCGTGATCGCTCTCGTACCGCATGCAGCCTATCATCTGGCAACCATCCGGCAAATAAAAGAGCGCGTACTTTCCGCACCAGTGAATAAGGTCCCCGGGCAAGGAAGTGATTAACCTTAAGGATTCATTGGCATACGCCTTGACACACGCCCATAACACCCATAACATTGAGTTATGAAATGGATTAAAACTCATTGGAACCTGTTTATGGTAGCCATTTTAACCCTTTCAGCCGCATGGATTGGGGTTACCGCGGCATTTGTAGCTGCACCACAACCAGGCGACGTTCCAGCTCCACGCATCGGGTTTACCGCCCCGGAGCTTGAACTTTCTGGTCTGGATGGGGGTCAATACGCACTCAGCGGTCAAAAGGGAAAAGTTGTGCTATTAAATTTCTGGGCGAGCTGGTGCCCTCCCTGCAAAGCCGAAATGCCTGATATCCAAAACCTGACGGATCTTTATTCTGGCATGCCGGTTTCTATTATGAGCGTGAATGCCACAAGCCAGGACGACCTTGCCAGTGTAAAAGAATTCGTCTCATCCTTTGGATTGACCTTTCCAATCCTGTTGGACGTGGACGGGAATGCCGCTGGTGCATTTCGGGTACAGGCCTTGCCTACTTCGTTTTCCATAGACCAATTCGGCGTAATACAAAAAATCATTTACGGCGGTCCACTTTCATCCGCACTGATGCGCGCCGAAATCGACCGGCTGCTCAAGGAGACTCCCTGATGCTGCCAGTAATTAATATTGGCCCGCTGGTTTTGCAAACCCCTGGTCTTGTAACAATTCTGGGCATTTGGCTGGCAATAACCGCTGTGGAAAAGTATGCCAGGCGATTAGGCCGAAATGTCAAACAGGTTTCGAACCTTATGTTAATCGGGCTGATCGTTGGAATCCTTGGTGCCCGCCTCTCTTTTGCCGCATCGAATTTAGCTGCCTTTCAAGGTAACTACCTTAGCATCCTTTCGCTGTCGCCTACCATGTTGGATCCGATCGGGGGAACAGCCGTTGGTGTGATTGCCGGTTTGGTGTATGGGCAGCGGCAGAAACTGAAATTCTGGGAGACGTTGGATCTTCTAACGCCTGGATTCGCAGTATTCATGATCTTCCTGGGTTTATCCAATTTAGTCTCGGGGGAGGGTTACGGGACTCCGACAAATGTACCCTGGGGGCTGCAGCTGTGGGGAGAAAAACGTCATCCTGCCCAGATTTATTCCATCCTTGGAGCAGTTTTGATCTTTTTCCTGATGTTCTTCCGTCCGGGCTTTAAAGGATTGACACCAGGCGGATTATTCCTGGGATGGCTTTCCATGAGTTCACTTGTATCCATCTTTCTGGAGACCTTCCGCGGCGATAGTATCATTTGGGGCGGCGGAATCCGCGCCGGGCAAGTTTTGTCATGGGTCGTCCTGGCGATAACATTGATCCTTTTGGGGAAGCGCGTTCAACCTGGAAAAGACAATCAGGATTTGACAGATATGAGTAAAAAGGACTCTCTGTGATGCTCAAGGGAAAAACCATTCTGATCACCGGTGCGGCCAGGCGGATTGGAGCATCTCTGGCTTTGTATCTGGCAAAGTCTGGTGCTGATATTATTTTGCACCACGCCCACTCCCCAGAGGCTGCAGAACGAACAGCCGCCGAAATTCGAGGGACCGGACGACAAGCCTGGGTGATCCGGTACGATTTTAAGGATCCTGAAGCTGCCAGCAGACTGATCGATCAAGCCTGGAATCTTCAACCTTTTGATGCATTAATCAACAATGCCGCCATTTTTGAGGATTTTGGGTGGAAGGAAACCACGGTCGAAGTTTGGAAATCAACCATGGATATAAACCTTACCGCTCCGTTTTTCCTGTCTCAGCAATTCTCGATAAAACTGGATGGTAAAAGCGGTCGGATCATCAACATCCTCGATTGGCGTGGACTACGGCCAGGCGCCGATCATCTGGCCTACACCGTCAGCAAAGGGGCTTTGGTCACCCTGACGCAGTCTCTTGCACAGGCTCTGTCTCCCAATATAACGGTCAACGGCCTGGCCCTCGGTGCTATTTTGGCTCCATCCGATGGGAATACCGTTAACAGTATCTTGAACAAAATCCCGGCTGGCCGCTGGGCAGATTTAAGTGAAGTCGGGCATGCAGCGGCATTTCTGCTTACTGGCCCTGCATACATCACTGGAGAAATCATACACATTGACGGTGGACGACACCTGGTATAAAAAGGAGCCAAAAAATGGACAAAATCATCATTAAAGACCTGCTTGTCCGCGGTATCATCGGAATTTCTGAGCGTGAACGGGCGCAAAGGCAGGACATATTGGTTAATATAACGCTCTTGGGAGATATTACCACCGCTGGTAAAAGCGATGATATCAATGATTGCATCAACTACCGGACGGTAGCCAAGAAAACCATCGCCTATGTGGAACGATCCGCCCGCTTCACCGTCGAAGCACTCGCTTCGGACATCGCCAGGTTCTGTCTCGAGGAACCCGGTGTAAAAGGTGTTCAAGTTCGGGTGGAAAAACCCGGCGCGGTGCGTTTCGCGCAGTCTGTTGGGGTCGAAATCGAACGGTTCCACCAAGCCGGGGAAACTGACATTCACCAGGCATATCTGAGCCTGGGTTCCAATATTCAACCTCGCGAAAATATGCTCGAGGCCATGCGCCTGCTGCGTCAAAAAATCATCGTTAATGCATTCTCCACAATCTGGGAGACAGAGCCATTGGGCAGCCAGGGCCCCAGATTCCTCAACGCAGCTGCTTGGGTGTCCACAACCTTGACGGCTGCCGAGTTGAAGACAAAAGTCCTGTCTGGTATCGAACAAACGCTTGGCCGTGTGCGGACATCTGATAAGAACGCACCACGCACCATAGACCTGGATATTGTTGTTTTCGGCGAGCAGGTGGTCGATGAAAATTTATGGACGCGCGAATTCCTGGCAATTCCTCTGGCAGAATTGCGTCCGGATCTGGAATCACCGGGCGATGGACGCACGTTGAACCAGATCGCCCAGACCATGCGCACAACCTCATCCGCCATACCGCGGTTGGATTTAAATATTCCCGATCAATCGCAGCCAGGAGTTGCCTGATTTTAGAAGTGCAATTGTTCAGATCCGCGAGAAATGTTATCCAGAAACTCCATGCGGGTCGCCATATTATTGCGGAACGCGCCCAACATGCTGGAAGTAGTCATGCGGGTGTCGTGTTTCTTCACGCCCCGGATCATGGAACACATATGAATTCCCTCAACGACCACGGCTACCCCGCGTGGGTGCAGAAGTTCCATCAGGAAATCGGCTACCTGCCTGGTCATTCGCTCTTGAACCTGCAAACGTCGGGCAAACATATCCACGATTCGCGGAATTTTGGATAACCCGATTACCCTTCCCTTGGGCATATATGCAACATGCGCCCTTCCAAGGAAAGGCAGCATGTGGTGTTCGCAAAGCGAATAGAACTCGATGTCGCGGACAATGACCATTTCGTCATAATCCACTTCGAATAGCGCATTGTTAACCAGAGCAATTGGGTCAGTACGATAACCAGCCAGGAGTTCGCCATACATTCGCGCTACCCGGTCCGGAGTACGTTTCAAGCCGTCACGGTTTGGATCTTCCCCGAAAGCAGCCAGCATCTTTGCGACACTTTTTCGAACTGACTCAATGTCAATGCCGCTGTCGCTAAACAAGTCAGCGGCTTCAAGAATCTCAGGGTCGCTAACGGTTACTTCACGTTCCTGCCAATCCTTTTTTCCATCTGATTTGGTTCGGTTTTCAGTCATTATTCCTCCGTATCAGCCGATATCAATACTTACGACTTATCAAGGCAAATGCCAGCTCCCGAAGCGCAGCCCCGGCATCATTCGTCAAGTTGGCTTCCTGCAGTGCATTCAGCGCGTCGCCAGTTAATCGGGATATTTGTGATTCAGCATACTCGCGAGCACCTGAATTTTCGAGCAATTGCGCCAGATGTCCATAATCGCTATCCGGGTTGTGAGATTTCAGCCATTCGGAAGCAAATGTCCCACCCTGCTGTAATCCGTACAGAACCGGCAGTGATTTTTTGCCCGATGCAAGGTCACCCGAATTGGATTTACCCGTAATGCCTTCTTCACCCCAGATTCCCAGGCAATCATCTTTGATTTGAAAACTCAAGCCGAGCGCACTGCTAAATTTTTTCAGATTCCTGGCGACCTCAGAGGTAGCACCTGCGCAGATTGCGCCTAGATCGACACTGGTGGCGATCAATGCAGCAGTCTTACCGCTAACCATCGCCCAATAAGACTCCAGAGGGATATCCTGAGCTTTTTCGTAAGAAATGTCCAGGTGTTGACCACCTGTCAGAAAAATACAGGTCTCAGTCAGCTGCCGATAAACCCTTAGGGCTGCCTCAATACCCACTGACTGCGACAGATTCTCCAGGGCATGGAATGCAAGCGCATACAAAGCGTCTCCGGCATTAATTGCCAGAGGAATACCCCAGGTTGTCCAGATGGTCGGGCGGCCTCTTCGGAGTTCGGATTTATCTTCTATGTCATCATGGATCAGTGAAAAATTATGCAGGAGCTCCACAGCAGCGGCAGCCGGAAGGCTGTTCTCCCATCGCCCACCTACAGCTGCACTGGTTAACAACACTAACAGTGATCGAATACGTTTCCCTTGGGCTCCATCCACTGCTTTTTCGTTTTCATACCCAAGGTGAAACTCCAGAATCTCCCGCAGCCCATGATATGGATCGAGGATCGGCGTAGCCAGAGCCTTGCGAATTTCAACATCAATGGATGGCAGCATCGCAGAGGAAAATTCTGAAAGGTTCAAGCGAACCTCTGTGTTTCGAGCAGGGGACATTTACTCAAGGCTGATATATCGCGGGCCCCACTGACAAACATGGTAATCTTCAGCTCTGTGAGGATATCCTCTGCCAGAGCCAGAGAACGCTCCGCGGAAATCGCAGCCGCTTTCAAAAAGGGTCCTGCCACTCCGCCAAGCGAAGCACCAAGTGCAATCGATTTAGCGAGATCGATCCCGCCGCGCAAACCGCCAGAGGCAATTACCGGAAGTTCCGGGACAGCCTGTCTCACCTGTCGGACTGCCTCGACCGTTGGAATGCCCCAATTCCTAAACGCTGCAGCAATGGCAGCCCGGCGCGGGTCCTTCATGCGGTGCATTTCAACCTGTGACCAGGACGTCCCGCCTGCCCCTGCCACATCAATCGCAGCCACACCGGCATCAGCCAGCCGGCGGGCTGTCTGACCGGATATTCCCCACCCTACTTCCTTAACCATTACAGGTACGGGTAACCCACGGCAGATTTGTTCAATTTTTTTGAGTAAACCAGAAAACTGCGTGTCACCTTCTGGCTGCAAGGCTTCCTGTAAGGCGTTCAGATGCAAATACAAGGCATCTGCTTCAACCATTTCAACTACACGCATGCAGTGGTCGATCGAATATCCATAATTTAATTGAACCGCTCCTAGGTTTGCAAAAAGAAGGATTTCTGGTGCAATTTTTCGGACATCGAACGAGCGGACAGTTTTTTGGTCCTCGATAGCTGCGCGCTGCGAACCGAGGCCCATAGCGATCGACATGGTCTGGGCGGTTTGAGCCAGGTTCCGGTTTATCCGCTCGGCCTCCTCTGTACCCCCGGTCATGGATGAAATCAATAAAGGGACCTTTATGGTCTTTCCCAGAAAGGTTGTGGAAGTGTCAATGCTTTCCAGGTCGAAGTCAGGCAGCGCCTGATGTTCAAAGCGCAGACGGTCAAAGCCTGTGTTCAGGCTGGATTGGACGTCCTCATCCAGATTGATGCGGATATGCTCTGCTTTGCGATTGCCCAATGCATTTGGATCATCCATAACTTTTTCCCGACCGTGGTGTTAGTTAGTTGTCAGTATACCAAAAATGAGCGTCGCCTGGTTGTCGAGGCTTGACAGAATAAGCCGAAAAGATACAATTAATTTCACGAAGACGCTGGATTTTTCTCTCGGAGGACCCCATGAGTGATGTGTACGAACAAGTTAAGTCTGTAATTGTTGAAGTATTAAAAATAGATGGATCTGAATTAACCCCTGAAACACGCTTTATTGAAGATCTGAAAGCTGATTCAATGGATCAATTCTTTTTGATCGATGGTTTCAGTGAAAAATTTGATGTGGCAATCTCAGACGAGGATGCACGTCAAATCAAAAGCGTTAAAGACGCAGTAAGCTATATCGAAACACACTTAGCCTGAGCACATAAAATTATTACTGCAAAAAAGAGGCACAGTTCACAGACTATGCCTCTTTTTTGGTTGATTTGATTCTGGATTATCCAGTAATTAGCCCTGGAATTTCCTCCGGATGACGGGCTACCTGAACACCGGCGTTGGTTAATGCCCGTATCTTATCGGCAGCTGTTCCTGCCCCGCCCTCAATAATAGCACCTGCATGCCCCATGCGTTTGCCTGGAGGGGCTGTCTGACCGGCGATAAATGCGACTACGGGTTTGGTCATATACCGGGCAATAAACTCGGCTGCCCTTTCCTCGTCGCTTCCACCGATTTCACCAATCAACACCACACTGTCCGTGTGGGGATCCGCCTCGAACATACTCAGGACATCGATAAAGTTTGTCCCATTTACCGGGTCTCCACCAATGCCAATACAGGTACTCGCGCCCAGCCCATGCTGTTTGAGCGCATATAATACTTCGTAAGTCAGCGTACCCGACCGGGAAACGACTCCAACCGAGCCAGGGATGGCGATATCACCCGGGATAATGCCTACCTTGGCTTCGCCAGGGGTCAGGGCACCAGGACAGTTAGGGCCGACCAGGCGAACCCCCTTTTGATCCAGGTATTCACGAACCCGCATCATATCCTGGACCGGTATGCCTTCGGTAATACAGAAAACCAGGGAAATCCCGGCATCGGCTGCCTCCAAGATTGCATCCGGGGCAAAACGTGCTGGGACAAAAATAACAGATGTGTTGGCGCCAGTGACTTCAATGCTTTGTTTAACGGTGTCAAAAACAGGAACTTTACCATCCAGCACCCAGTCGCCGCCCTTCCCGGGCGTCACGCCTGCCACAACATTCGTGCCATAACCAGCCATCTGTGCTGTATGGAATAGCCCCTCAGTCCCGGTAATCCCCTGAACAATTAATCGTGTTTGGTTGTTGATGAGTATGCTCATGATTGGCAGCTTTCTTTAGACACAGCCACAGCTTTCTCAGCTGCTTCAGCGAGGGTTTCAGCGGTGACCATATTGGCTTCTGCCAGCAACCGCCGGCCTTCCAATGCGTTCGTGCCAACCAGACGGACGACCATCGGGACTTTGGGTTTTACTTCCTTGATCGCAGATAAAATACCGCGGGCAACTTCGTCGCAGCGGGTAATCCCTCCAAAAATATTAATCAGGACCGCACAAACATTCTTATCAGAAAGGATAATACGGAAGGCTGCCGCGACCTTATCAGCACCAGCTCCACCGCCAATGTCCAGAAAGTTGGCTGGCTGCCCACCGTAAAGCTTGATCATATCCATGGTGGTCATAGCCAACCCCGCACCGTTGACCATACAGCCAATCTGGCCGTCAAGCTTGATATAGGATAAACCGTACTTTCTGGCTGATACCTCTTCCGCAGCTTCAATATCCAGGTCGCGCTTTTCAGCAATCTCCGGGTGGCGGTAAAGGGCGTTGTCATCGATGACCATCTTCCCGTCAAGAGCCAGTAGACGTTTCTCCTTTGTGATGACCAGCGGGTTGATTTCAACCAGGCTGGCATCATTCTCCGAATAGGTCAGCCACAACCCTTGAGCAACTGCCATAAACTGCTTCCAGTACTCTTTCGGCAGGTCAATCGCCACGGCAATATCCCGTGCTTGATATTCCCTCAAGCCCAGCAGCGGATCGATGTGCAGGCGTACGATCCGATCCGGGTTTTTTGCAGCGACTTCCTCGATATCAACACCGCCGTCCGCGGACGCAATCAGGACCGGTTTTCGCGAGGCGCGATCGTTGGTAATTCCAAGATAAATTTCTTTTTCTATACTGACGGCTTCATCTACCAAAACCCTGCGCACAGGTAAGCCCTTGATTTCCATCCCAAGGATCCGTGTCGCAAGTTCTTCGGCTTCTTCTGAGGACTTTGCCAGACGGATACCCCCCGCTTTGCCCCGCCCACCTACAAGCACTTGCGATTTGACGACCACACGCCCGCCAAGTTCTTCTGCGATCTGTTTTGCCTCATCAGAATTGGCTGCCACCCGGCCGCGTGGAACCGGGATTCCATAATGGGAAAATATTTGTTTGGATTGGTATTCGTGAAGATTCATTGACACTCCCCGTCACAATATCGTCAGAACTTCGAACTTCCGAATTATATCACGCTCAATCTTGACAATGTGGATAAAAAAAGCCCGACAGTTTAGTTTCTGTCGGGCAATTGCATTATTCTTCGCGCCTATCCCTTAAGAAATTCCTCAAGGGCTTCCCGGCTAATGCGGAAGGCGGTGCCAATTTTCCGAGCCTTCAGATCACCCGCACTGATGGCGGCAACAACATCCTCTTCGGATACCTTGAGGATCTGTGCGGCTTCACCGGGTGTCATTACGGATGGGATGGCAGCCGATCCACCGGCGGCGGCTCCGCCTGCAGCGGCTCCACCTGCTGACGACTGCTGACCAGTCATTCCTTGCAGCGATTGCCCGATTACATTCCCCAGGCCCATGCCGGCCCCGATCCCAGCGGTTAAACCGGCGCCGCCGCTTGGATTCTGTGCCGCGTCCCGCATGGCATCAGCTGCCTGAAGTTGGGTGTAGGTCTGCATGTCGAGCATACCCATAGCACGTAGTTCTTCAGCTGATTTATCAGAAGGTTTAAGGCTCCCGATATAGAACGATTTGAGCAGCAGGCCGATCGCTGCAAAATCATCCTGGGCCTTCGCCCGAACGCCAGCGCCAATTTCCTCTACCAGGCCGATCAACTCTGCTACAGATTTTGTCGCACCCGTCTCGCCAAGCAAATCCTGCAGCTTGGAAAGAAGCATGGTCCGCAGGCGATTTTCAATGTCTGACATACGGTAAATACCGTTTGCGCCGACAATCTGGGTGACAAACTGCTGGGCATCTTTTATCTGGAAAGAATAGGTTCCAAAACCTTGCAGTAATGCCACTCCGAGTCCCATACCAGGGTTACGAACCAGGATTGGCTGCGGGGTTCCCCACTTACGGTCAACAAATTCCCGCATGGAGACATAATAAACCTCGGCCGTGAATGGGGTACGGTCATTAAAGAGCTTGCCAATCCAGTCGACCAACAAAGGGATGTTGGCGGTAGTGATCGTATGCCGTCCCGGCCCAAATGAATCGAGGGCGCGGCCGTCCCGATAGAATACTGCGCGTTGAGATTCACGCACAATCACCTGTGAACCGATTCGTAGATCGGCTACCCCCTGCTCCGGAAAGCGGTGAACAAGCTCATCCGTCATCTCACTGGGGTATTCAACAACATCAAAAATTCTAGCCATTTTGGTTATTCTCCAATCCCGAAAATGTTATCCGAAGCAGTAACTTACTGTGATTGTTCTTCGCCGCTCGTGATTACCTGCTGGCGTTTCTCGAAGGCGACAACGCAGTCTCGTGTAACCTTTTTAACATTCCGCAGGGCTGCGGGGAGTCCGTCGCTGCTGAGGGAGGCTTCCACATTATCAATTGCTAAAGAAACCGTTTCAGCCAGATTGAACAGTTCAAGATCGTATTCGTAAATTCTAGCAAGGTCTTCTTTATCAATTTTTACCGAATCGAAGAACCCGGTGTAGCCATAGGAAGCAGTGCGGATCCGATCGATGAATTGACGGACCGACAAGGCTGCTGATTCGAGGTCGTCCACCAGAAGGAGGTCTCCCTGGTCAATTAAGTCACGCTGTAATTGTGAAAGGCGCTGCCAGAGCAGTTCAAATTCATCTGCCACTTTCTCCCGCAAGAGTTTGTCAGACATACGGCGGTTGTGCCGTTCAATATATCCATCAAACCCCGGGATTTTCCCCAAAAGCTTTTTAAAGATGTCTTGGTCGCCGGTTACCCGATCGAACAGGTCGCTCATTTTGTCTCCTTTTTGATGGTCGCTTAAATCCTTTAGTCGTAATTTCCATTATAGCCAGTTATCACAGGCATAACAACAACGCAGAAAATCTTGATCGAAATCTTAGACTTCTCTTAAAAATACGGTTTTCAGCCGGAAAGGTTGCATGTAAAGGATTCCCTGTAAGGTGGCTGTAAGGGTAAACTATTGCAACTAAACGTTTTTTATATATAATATTGCATAGAAGTTCCAATTCAAAACTTTATGGGCGGAAGGGAGGTGAAAAGTCATGTTATTCGCACCGAAGGAAAAAGGCCAGGGCCTCGTTGAATATGCTTTGATTTTAGTTCTTGTCGCGATTGTCGTTATTGCTATTTTGACCATCATGGGACCCGCTATCGGCAATATCTTCAGCAACATCGTCAAAGCTCTGTAATATCCGACTCTTTTCACACACATCTAGAATTGCAATCCCTGAATAGACCCTCCACAAGGGTCTATTCTTTTTGAGCTACTGAACAATTTTTGCGCCTTTATTACCCATGCGAACCAATTTTTAGTGTATTATTTATGGTGATCATAGCTGGTGTGGATCTTGCACCTTCTGTAAAAGTTTAAGGGTTTACAAAGGTGCAAATAACTAATTCTTGACCTTACTAAACCATTAGGAAGGATGGAATGTTATTGACGTATAATAATTTAACTTTTCATCTTCAACATAAGACTGAACAAAATTTCGTAAGGAGGCATATTCATGGCCGCTAGAGGAAAATCAGGTGGGCGAATAATAATACTCGTAGCACTAATCCTTATTTTGCTTGTGGGTGCTGTTTACGTTTGGCTCCAAATGCAGCCCTCAACCACAGCTCAAACCGAAACACCGGTTGCACAACCCATGGTCGATATCGTCATTACGACCCAAGCCGTCCCAAGGGGAGCTGAAATTACGGCAGATACGGTTATGACGATTCAATATCCTGAAGCAAATCTGATCCAAGGGACTTTCATCACCGACATTGCTTCAGTCATCGGCTCACGGGCAAAGTACGACCTTGATCCCGGAGTCCCCTTAACCCCGGCTGTTTTGATCTCACCGACCGGCGGTTCGGCTGTCTCGTTTGATGTTCCGAAAGATTTTGTTGCCCTTCCGGTCCCTGTTGACGAATTGACCTCGGTCGCCAATGCGCTAGCAGCCGGAGATCATGTCATGGTAATCGGCTGTATGCTGCTGGTGGACCTTGATCCGGATTGGCAGACAATTCTGCCTAACAGCCTTGGCCAGCCCTTAGCTGCCGGAACAAACCTGGCTTTCAGCAATTTACAGCTTTTAACCGCCAATGAAATCGGTACCGCGCAGGGAGAAATTCAAGCCGAAGCGGCACTGCAGTTACCCACCTACATCGTTCCCTCCGAGCGGCAGCGCCCGCGTTTGGTCTGCCAGACTGTCATCCAGGATGCAGTAGTATTACGCCTTGGTAATTTTATTGAGCCTGTGGTCCAACCTACGCCTTCTGCTGAAGAAGCCGAAGCAGCCCCTGTTCCGACCGAACTACCAGGAAAAGACTCTGTTACTCTGGTGGTCAGTCCGCAGGATGCAGTCTCACTCAACTACATGATGGTCGCGGGTATCCGCTTGTCCATGGCTTTGCGTAACCCGAACGATGCTAATCCGATTGTGACCGATGCAGTAACCCAGCAGTATTTGATGGAACAGAAGAATATCCCTGTGCCAGCCAAATTACCGTATGGACTTGAACCCCGCATCGATGTCGTCCCCACGATCGAATCCCCTGAAGCGACACCGCAACCGTAACTTTTATTAGGCGGTTTCGGTTTACCCGTATGATCAATTTTTGGAGAATTCATGGCACCATCTGAAACGATTCGGGTTCTTATTGTAGACGACATCCAGGAGACAAGAGAAAACATCCGCAGAATGCTGCAGTTTGAACCGCGCGTTGAAGTTGTTGGCGGAGCAGGCAGCGGTGCGGAAGCGATTTCGCTTGCCATCGAGACCAAACCCGATGTGGTGATCATGGACATCAATATGCCGGACATGGACGGGATTGCCGCGACTGAAGCTATTCGAAAAAAAGTCCCGCATGTCCAAACGATCATCCTTTC
>CAYPJS010000186.1:0-23522 GCA_964411135.1 uncultured Anaerolinea sp. | reverse complement strand
CAGGTGCGCCGCCACATCTTCAATTAATACTTCCTGTTTTCCTCCAAAGCCGCCGCCGATGCGGGGTTTGATAACCCGTATGCGTTTTACAGGCAGGTCCAAAACTGGCGCGAGAATACGGCGAACATGGAAAGGTACCTGGGTGCTGGTGCGGACAACCAAACGGTCATCTTCGTCCCAGTAGGTCACCACGACGTGCGGCTCGATGTGGGATTGTTGGACTTTTGGAACAGAGTATTCCTCTTCAAATATTTTGTCCGCTTCACTGAATCCTTTTTCAACATCGCCAATGTCGATGCGTATTTCTGCAGCCAGGTTGCGTGCAGGATCAGAATCGGCAAAATTTACGTATTCCGGTTCTTCATGGATACGCACGGCATCTGCATTCATTGCCTCACGCGGGTCTAGAACAAGCGGCAGCTCCTCGTATTCAACTTTGATTAATTTCAGTGCCCTTTCTGCGATTTCTGCAGTTTCTGCCGCAACGAAGGCGACCCGATCACCAACAAAACGTACTTTATGGTCCAGCGAGAACATGTCCAATGGCCCCGGAATTGGATCCGATTGGCCTGCCGATGAATAAATCACGCGCGGGATATCCCTGTAGCATAAAACTGCGGCTACGCCTGGCAACGCACGTGCTTCGCTTAAATCGATTGATTTAATCCAGGCGTGCGCGACCGGTGAATGTAATACTTTTGCAACCAGCATTCCCCGCTTTTCGATATCGGCCGTAAACGCAGGTTTTCCTTGAACAAGCTTGATCGCATCAACCTTAATTTCAGGCCTTCCAATTTTAGTCCGCATTCTCTGACTGGCATCCAGCGTCGTCCAAATTTTTGGCATAACCTGAGTTTGTCGATTGGTGCCGGCGGCATCTGGCAGTCCCTCTTCCCCAGTAGGTTGAGGTGTCAGGTCGATTGGGAACCCTGCTTCAGTACCAGCTCCTGAAATCTCATCAATAGGTGGAACAATCTCACCTCGCATCACTGCCGCAGCGCGTAATATTGCCTGTGTAGGTTTTAGATAACCCGTACAACGGCAGAGGATCCCGGAAATTGCCTGCCGAACCTCGGCTTCGCTCGGATCCGGGTTACGCTCGATTAATGCCCGTGCTGCAAGCGCAAAGGCTGGGGTACAGTAACCGCATTGGATTGCACCACTCTCGACCAATGCTTTCTGAATCGGATGAAGTCCGCTGGTTTTGCGCCAACCTTGATCGGGGTGCTGGCCCATCGCCTCAATGGTTTCAACCTGGTGCCCGGTCACCTGAGCGGCTAATAATGTGCAAGAATTAACCGTTCGCCCATCGAGCAGAATACTGCACGCACCGCATTCTCCCTTATTGCACCCGCCAGATTTTACGCCGAAATATCCTTCGCGTCTCAATACTGCCAGGAGCGAATCTGCCGGTGCAGCATCGAATTCGACCAGGTTGCCGTTTAATGTGAAGTAAATTCTCATATCTCTTCCTTATTGTTGCAGCAACCGCTGGATGATTTTTCCGCCAATATCCTGCCTGTAATCAGCAGAAGCCCAGGCATCTTCAGCCTTCGACAGGGCGTCACGTACGACCTCAACCGCCCCACCAGGCTCCGTAGCATCAAAAGCAAGAATTGGTGCTATTCCGAAGCCACCGAGGGTAATCCGTGTTCTCCCGGAGGGCCAACGGGCAGCAGCAACACACAGAATCGGTAAATCGGCGGGAGTACGGGCAACTTTTTCAAATACCAAGGTTGGATTGAGCGGGATTTTTATTTTGGTGACCAAACAGGCGTCACCCGGCGAATGTTTCAAGACCAGCCAATCGCCAAGCGGTTGATCCATGTCTCCGGGCTGCCAGGTGAGGGTTGCATCCAATGCCAGCATGGCGGTTGAAAAGCTCGAACGTCCACCGGCAGCAATCAATGCGCCAGCTGCCGTCGCCTGTTGTCTCAGATTTATATTGACCTCATGCATGATTGCATGCATCAGACTCGGTTGGATGACCGGGAATTCCGCCAATGATTGCAGCTTGACCGTCGCACCAATGGATAAGAATTGCCCTTCCTGTTCCAAGGTGTCCAAACCAAGGGCCTGTAAATCCACAACGCTGATCTGGTCCGTCACCTCCTGGCTGATTGTCACTCCGCCGCCCAATGGTCTGTAATGGCCATCTTTGCGCCTTAGAATAGCAATCGCCTCATCAACATTCTTGGGGCGGAAATATCCATCAATCATTGGTTTTCTCCATCGGCATATACTTTCCATTCATCAGCCGAAAGCGTGATCAGGTTTGCCAGACCAACCGGCGCTTCGACCAGGACAACAACTGCCGAAGTCAGGACATTGCCATCGGAATCCTCTATTCGGCTTTCGGCCCGAATAATTTCACCTTTATCTTCCTTGAGTGTACCAATCACCCGAAGCGGATGATTTAGCGGAACTGGTTTTCGGTACCGAACTTCTAACGAGGCTGTAACAACCATTCGTGTTGAGCCATCAGCCCCGAACACTGTCCGTGTTGCTGCTTCGTCCAGCACAGATGCCAGAATCCCGCCATGCACAATGCCAGGAAAGCCCTGGAAATGGTCAGAGACAGTCCAGTCTGCCTCGACCCGGCCAGGAGCGGTGTCATAAAAGTTGAGTCTCAGACCAAAATTGTTTTCGACGCCGCAGACGAAACAATGCTTTGAATTCGGCTGTTTATGACTCATTTCTGAGCGAATGTGTCGATCAATAATTTGACATCCCCGCCAACCGGATAAAGGATCGGGCAGGTACAACCGTTTTTCACATACTCAGCCACTTTTGCCCTGGCCTCATCCGGTGTACCAGACGCAGTGATTCGGTGGATCAAATCTTCTGGCACAAGGTGTTTTGCGCTTTGGATTTGTTCGTGGGTTGCGGGCCACCCAAGAATCGATTGGATTTTGTCAACAACATCCTGAGATACGCCCGAGGCTTTCGCAATATGCGGTTGCTGTGCAAGATACTGTGTTAACAGCCCGCGTGTCGTGTCAATTGCCTTTTCGCGATCCAAATCTACCGAGCACACCACCAGCTGAGGGCGGTCCAGGTCGTCCACCCGCCTTCCGGACTTTTTTGCGCCATTATCGAGAAGTTCCAGCGCTTTGTGATTATATTCGGGCGGAACGCAGTAATTCAATACCGCCCCGTCTGCGATTTCTCCTGTCATTTCCATCATGTTGTCGCCGGTTGCGCCAATCATGATTGGCACATTGCGCGGCTCGCGCCTGCCATGGACTACATCCAATTCGATGCCAGTAACTTTCACGAACTCGCCTTCGAAAGTTACTCGCTCCATGTGAAGCAGCCGGCGCAGAATAGTCACGGTTTCACGCATGGCAGTTAATGGTTTTCGACGGTCAATGCCAACATTGCGAGCCAGCGGGTCCCACCATGCGCCGATGCCGCAAATAATACGGTCGGGTGCCAGGTCGTCCAGGGTGAGGAAAGTACTGGCAAGCAGCCCAATGTTGCGGGTCCAGTTATTGATGACCCCGGACCCCACCTTAAGCTTGTCGGTCACAGCAGCATAAGCCGCCATCGGAACGATTGCATCGCGTACCAGCCTGCTTTCAGCCTGCCAGACTGCTTCAAAGCCGCGTTGTTCGGCATACCGCACATAATTCAAGCCGTCCCGTAAATCATGGGCATCCTGTAAATAAAGTGCAACTCTCTCAGACATGGGTTCCTCCTGCAGGGTGGTTGAGTTGAGCAGGTATTGACCAATACCTTACAGGTCAATTTTCGATGCTTCAATTTGCTTTAGGAGTACAAGATCTTCTGGTTTGTCCAGATCGAGGCCCAATGAGGTCAGCTGGCAAACTTCCAGATGTACCAGTTTTTTACCTGCTTGCTGGGCATTATATTCGAAGGACTTAGCACCAATCTTACAATCGATAATATCTGGCGGGTATAAAAAGATCGCATTGGTACCATCGTTATGGCGGTCAGGTGCGATGACAACGAACGGCGGCTCCTTGCCAAGAGCAAGCATTTTTTCAATATCACGGCTAGAAATCAGGGGAAGATCGGCAGAAAGAATTAGGACTCCTTCGGCGCTGTACATTTTTGCGACAACCACAGCCCTGCGCAGTGCGATGGCCAGAGTGGGTTGACCATCCTCCTGCAGTGTGCGTGCACCGTATTCCCGAGCTAAGGCTAAGACCCCAGAATCACTGCTGACGACCAGAATTTGGTCAATCGAAGGGACACTCTTGAGGGTTCGAAGGGTTTGACCAACTAATGTAAAGTTCAATAAAGCGCGTTCATCTTCAGACATTACACCCGACAAGCGGGACTTACCCTTGCGAAGCGGTTTCACCGGAACGATCGCCCAGAGACCCATTAATTTTTACCCTGCCTCCTACCCGCGTCAAAAAAACGGGTTAGTAATCACCAATGACAGTTTTTTTTCTTTGGCGAGGCTTACATTTTAAATTATACCCTAGGGTACGTGGTCTCCTTTCTTTCTAGAAGGGTCGATTGTTCAGCCGTTTCCGGTCAAGGGATAACGAAACAGTGTCTTATTTTCATTCCCCTGGAATGATCCCAGGCTGAGATGCCCAATTTCTAATCTTAACCGAATGGGTTTAATCAATAACTTCTCAATCGCACACCCTAATGCCGAAGCTGATTGATCGTCGCCGTAAAATATTGAGATGTGCGGAATCCATTCTTCTGGCGAAAAATATGGATTGACTTGTGTTGCCAACGGCTGTAGTGCTTCCCAAAGGGTGGCGTTGAGTGCAGAAAGCTGAGGATTGCGGGAAACGGATAAATAAAGTACGGGGGCTGCCCCCGGGAACAAACCAATACCATTGATCCAGGTGTCAAGTGGGCCAAATGTTCTTGATATCATTCGCACGCGACTCTCTGTTTCGCTTAGAGCATAGTCCTGTGCACCCTGCCAGGAAATGTGATAAGGCCATTTCATCCTCGGGCTTTCGAGATGGCAGCTTGCAAAGGCTTCAGAGCGAAGTTTATCAATGGCATGGCTCGTGGCATGATCCAATTCAGAAATGATTGCGTACATGGTGCTCTCCTAACGGAACAAATCCATTTCGGTTGGACGAATAAGTTCTTTAAGGCTTCCATCCCGTAACGTAAAGGGGAACCCGCGCACATGCACAGCTGGAACCCGCTCATCTGCCTGTCCCATGACCAGTGAAGCAGAACCAGCCAACTCGTCCGCAGCGGCTACTGTGGTTATACGCAATTCATACCCAAACATGTCATGCTGTCCCCGTAAATCAACCAACCCGGGCATTCCAGAAAAACCAATTGATATTCCAACCACCCCCATACGCCAGGCCCGGCCGTGTGAATCAATAATCATGACCCCGATAGCAGCCCCGGTAAGTTGCTCGATGGCAGCCCGGATCTGTGCAGCCGACCTGTCAGAATCTTCAGGTAAAAGCAGAACCCAATTATCGGGATTGCCATAAGGGCCCTGAACATTCGAATGATCGATACCGGCATTGGCACAGATAAAACCGGCTTTGTGTTCGACAATGATCGTGCCGGGGCGTGTGCGGAGCACGCTTCTGGACTCACGCAAAATCAATTCAACCAGCCGCGGATCTTTATCGATATCGGCAGCCAGCATCCTGGCTCGCTCAGACGGGATTACCTCTTCAAGGTTCACCAGCCTGCCTTCAGCCTTCGAAACGATTTTTTGAGCAAGGACCAGGATGTCACCATCCTCGAAGGTGATGCCAGCCTCTTTGACTCTGTCAATCAATATGGATGCAAGGTTATCCCCTGGATTTATCAGGGGAATACCGGGGATGGGAGTCAATACCAGCGGACGCATATTTATATTTCTACCTACGGACGCGGTATTCCGGTGATTTTGATGCCGGAATCATGAACGCCAAACTGTTTATTCAATCCGATTAATACTGAAGTTAGTCCTTCAACCACTACCGAATTTTCTAACACACCCCCGCTCCAGCCGACCAGGCCGGCATCCTGAACCAAACCGATTACGATCTCACGGGCATCTTTTGTGCCACAGACTAGAACATCACAGTCCGCATCATCTTCATTCAACAAATGCTCGTAAGAAATATTTTGAAATGCTGTCACAACCTGCACATTTTCACCCAGGATTGCCTGCGCCTGTTGTCCGGCACTGCCTTCAGGCGGCATCTGAACCCTGGTCACCTTGGGTGGAACGATTGGGACGGTAACATCCACAAGAATTTTGCCCTGTACAAAAGGTTTAATAAAATTGCACATTTCGATATGAACATTAAAGGGGACTGTAAGGACGACGATATCAGCCCTCTGTGCCACCTGCGCGTTTTCATCCCCTTGAACCACAAACGCGCCGGAAAGCAGCTCGTTAACAAATTTTGCTGCCTCTTGCGCTTTTTCAAGTTGGCGTGAACCTATAAGAATCGTATGTCCAGCTTTTGCCCAGCGGTACGCCAGACCCTTACCCTCTTTGCCCGTTCCGCCGATGATTCCGATCGTATATTTCGGTGCCACAATTTCTGTCATTGTTGGTCAGCTCCGCTGTAAGGGTAATTAACAAAACAAGGAATTAAATCGCTGCCAGGTGCCGCCTGACAGTTTGCGGGCTTCAGATGTGATTTGTTCTTCGTCCAGGGTCAATAACTCCCGGTCCCGCATTAATACTTTGCCGCCGGCGATGGTCGTGGTAATCATGCTTTCGTGGAAACCAAAAATAATCTGCCACGGCAGGTTACCGGCGTTTACCTCAGTAAAAGGATGGTACTCCACGAATATCATGTCGGCTTGAGCCCCCGGAATCAACGAACCAATGGGACCAACACCAAACTGCTGCTCTGCCAGCAGTGAATTGTTATAAACAGCCATCTGAACAACATCTGTAGCAGACATTCGGCGTGGGTCATGATTCCACATTTTGTGCGCGAGATATGTTGTTTTCCACTCCTCCCACATCTGGTTCGAAAAACCGTCGTTTCCAAGGCAGACCTTAATTCCAGCTCGCATCATCGCCTCTGGCTGCGACATGCCTACGGCATTATTCATATTGGAGCGCGGCTGATGCGTCACCCAGGTATTTGTCTCACTCAAGATTTCGATTTCACGAGCATCAACATGCACAGCATGAACTGCCAGCGTGCGCGGCCCCAGGATTCCGTGCCTGTATAGGCGATCCACCACACGCTCGCCGCATTTTTCAAGACTATCATATTCATCAACAGGGTGTTCAGCCACATGAATATGGAATCCCGTGTCATCCGGGCAGGCATTTCGGCAAGCTTCCAATGTGTTATCGGATAATGTCAGACTGGCATGCAGTCCGAATGTCGCAGCCAGTTGACCACTTTTGTCCTCACGGATGGCGTTGATAAACCGAATGTTCTCACGAATTCCAGCCGTCGCACCCGCCTGCCCCTCACGGTCGGTTACTTCGTAACACAATGAAGCCCGCAGCCCGGATTGACTTACCGCCCGGGCAATCTCATCTAGTGACCCCTCAATCGCATTGGGTGAAGCGTGGTGGTCGATAAGTGTGGTGGTGCCGTGCTTTATTGCGTCCACCAGGCAAACCAGTGCAGAATACCGCACATCCTCAAGGGTCAACGATTTATCGAGGGACCACCACAATTTTTCAAGGATTTCGGGGAAATCTTTCGCTGGACGGCCGGGTATCCCGAGCCCTCGTGCAAATGCGCCGTAGAAATGTGTGTGAGCACAAATATTTCCGGGCATAACATATTGGCTATGCGCATCCAGGATCTCTTCAGAAGGGTACTTATCCACAAGGTCTATCTGCTGCGATATCTCTTTTATCTGGCTGCCTTCGACTCGAATGGCATACCCTTCGAGAATCCGATTTGGCTGCTCCCAGGTGATGATTTTTCCGTTAATAATGATCATGATCACACCCCTCATCCAGTATCAGCAGGTTAATCAAACAAACCCGAAGGGTTGCCCATTCGGTCAAAAATCTAGACCTGATCTGAATAGGTCAAGATCTGGTTTGGTTGAGTTATTGTGCGTTGAGACAGGTTTACTATCATAGGATCGGTGGAGAAGGAAGGCGGCGCTTTTCGACGGGCTCTTCTCTTTTGGCCCGACGCCAGACAGGGATTACAGTCTGACCACCGAACCCTGACTTTATTTTAGCATAAACACAGGAGCGAGAACATAAAATACCGGCCTGACTGCAAAAGTAGAAAGAATGCAATATAATGAACCAAATTTGGGCTAACCGGAGATAATAATGGACACACGCAGCAAAGCGCTCGAATACGCGAACTCCCATCAAAAATTATTCATGGACAATCTGATTTCCCTTGTTCGGATCCCTTCTGTCTCAACTGCCCCCGAACACAAGGGCGATATGCAGAAGACAGCAGAATGGCTGTCCGGAAGATTAACCAACCTGGGCATGAATAATGTTCAGATCATGCCGACTGGCGGTCACCCGGTTGTTTTTGCTGAATGCAAAGCTGCCGGGGAAACAAAACCGACCGTCCTCATTTATGGTCATTACGACGTCCAGCCAGTCGATCCGATTGATTTGTGGAAGACTCCTCCTTTCGAACCAACACAGATCGGCGACAATCTGTTTGCGCGCGGTGCATCCGACATGAAGGGTCAGGTTATTGCGACTTTAAACGCAATCGAATCGGTAATGCAGGCAGGCGATCCGCCTGTAAATATGAAATTCATCTTTGAAGGTGAAGAAGAAATCGGTTCTCCCAATCTGGTGCCTTTTATCGAAAAGCATAAAGACCTTCTGGCTTGCGATGTGGCATTAAACCCTGACAGCGGCATGATTGACGATAAAACGCCAACAATCACATATGCCTTGCGCGGCATGGCGTATTTTGAACTCAGAATCTATGGCCCAAAACAGGATTTGCATTCAGGCTTATTTGGTGGAGCTGTGCATAACCCTGCTGTTGTCCTGGCAGATTTGATTGCTGGCATGCACGATGATCAGTGGCGGGTCACCCTGCCCGGTTTCTATGACAAAGTTCGATCTTTAAGCGACCAGGAACGCATCGAGTTGGCACGCTTGCCGCTGACTGAGGATTATTATTTGCAGCAGACCGGCGCCCCCGCCCTTTATGGTGAAGCCGGCTATACCCCGGCAGAACGTGTTGGTGGACGACCAACCCTGGATGTGAATGGTCTACTTTCCGGTTTCACCGGCGTAGGCTCAAAAACCGTATTGCCAGCGTACGCAATGGCAAAGATATCCATGCGACTGGTTCCTGATCAGAACCCACACGAAGTTGAGAAACAACTGATCGCATATCTCAACGAAAAAACTCCCCCCACGGTTCGCTGGGAAATTACCAATCTTTCAGCAGGATGGGCATCCATCTCCGATATCAATCATCCAGCAACACGGGCGATGGTTGAAGGTCTTGAGGCTGCCTGGGGCATCAAACCGCTTTACAAACGAGATGGCGGCAGCGTCCCGGTGGTTGCAGATATGCAGCGCATTCTGGGTGTTGATTCAGTGCTAACCGGTTTCGGGCTGGCGGATGATAATATTCATGCACCCAATGAAAAGCTGCACTTGCCGACCTGGCAAAAAGGCACCAACGCCTTAATCCACTTCTTTTACAACTACGGTAATGTTTAACGGTTAGGATCAGGTAATCCTTTTATGAGCACTGACAAATTAAAACTGCCGTCATATGGCGGCCAGGCATTGATCGAGGGGGTTTTAATGCGGGGTAAACATGGGGTAGCAGCCGCATTCCGTGCCCCGGATGGTTCGATCGTGATCGAAAAAGAACCCTTGACCGGTTTATATAATAGCCGGATAACGAAGATTCCTTTCTTGCGTGGCATTGTCCTTTTGTGGGATTCTCTTGGGCTTGGCACCCGGTTTTTGACCAAATCTGCAAATTTGCAGGGGGGTGAAGATGAAAAAATTGAAGGCGCCGGACTGTACCTGACCCTTGGAGTGTCAATGCTCGTGGCAGTACTATTATTTTTTGCTGGACCCGCCGCATTGGCAAAGTTATTCCAGCATTGGACAGGCATCTCAACGTTAATGATGAACCTGCTGGAAGGCGTTATCCGATTGGCGGGTATTGTGCTTTACATCTGGGGAATCGGCAGGATGAAAGACATCCAGCGTGTGTTTGCTTATCATGGGGCAGAACACAAAACCATCAACGCGTTTGAAGCCAACGCTGAGCTTACCCCTTCCGAAGTCAAGAAATATCCGCTTGAGCACCCGCGCTGCGGAACTGCCTTTTTACTCTCACTGGTAGTAGTCTCGATTATTGTTTTCGCCTTGATAGGATCTCTGCCGACCCTTTGGTTAATCTTGAGTCGAATCGTCCTGATCCCTGTGTTGGCCATGATCGCATATGAATACATCCGTTTCACAGCAAATCACATGGATCACCCGTTAATCAGTTGGATGGTGAAACCCAATCTGGCATTACAGCGATTAACAACCCGGGAGCCATCTTTGGAGATGCTCGAAATTTCGATTGCTTCCTTCAATGCAATGCTTGCCCAGGAGGCTGAGTTGGAAAAGAAACATCTCAATCAGATGCAAACGGCGCAACCGCTGCCGGATCCGAGTTGATTCCTCACCGTATCCTGATCAGCCCCTCAGCCAGACCGAGGGGCTTTTATTTCTTTCCGCAGGCTGCTTGACACCTCTGACCTGACACATATACTGATAGTGATTAGTCGAACTCAGGGAAAAACACTCATGTCATTAGACCGCTTGAAATTGATCGGCTTCGGGATTCTTATAGGATTGTTATGCTCAGCATTAATCTTGGTTGTGGCCAACCCTCGACAGGCTCAATCAGGGATCATTCTGCCTACACAAATTTCAACGGAAATAACTGTTTTTGTTACAGGTGAGGTAAACAACCCGGGCACATATAGCCTTCCTCCTTCCAGCCGAATTCACAATGCCATTAAAATGGCCGGCGGGTGGACAGCCCGTGCCGATCAGACTGCGCTCAATCTGGCATCCATCCTTTCCGACGGACAGGGAATTTATGTGCCTGCAATTGGTGAAGACTCCCCGCAAGATCCCTCCACCGAACGGTTCGCACCGGTCGACAATGGCGGAAAAATCAATATCAATACAGCTACCATCGAAATGCTGGATGACCTTCCGGGAATCGGACCATCTAAAGCAGAACAAATTGTCGCGTATCGGCAAAACAACGGTGCTTTTGATACAATAGAAGATATACTGAGTGTGCCCGGAATTGGGACTACAATATTTGAACAAATTCAAGATCTGATCACGGTATCGCCCACCCCTTAAAGTCAGGCCAGGGAAGGTAAATGAGTATTAAAGAAGCCATAAACGAAAATTTAAAAGCCGCAATGAAGGCCAACAATGAAAACCGCAAACGGGTTTTTCGCTTGATTCTGGCTGCTGTGAAACTGGCCGAGGTTGAAAAAGGCGGATCCCTGGATGATAACGCACTGCTTTCGATTATTCAAAAAGAAATTAAGATCCGGCGCGAAGCGATCGAAGGTGCTGAAACTGCAAATCGTGAAGACCTGATCACAGCCAGTAAAAACGAAATCAGCGTGCTGGAAGAATTTTTGCCAAAGCAGATCTCCGACGAGGAAATTACAGCAATGGTGATTGAAATTGCTGATCAGTTGGGGGCAAATTCTCCAACCGCGACCGGGGCTATCATGAAACAGCTCATGCCAAAAGTTCAGGGACGGGCTGCCGGCGACAAAGTCAGCCAGATCGTGAGACAGGTCCTCCAAAACCGTTCATGAACGATACTAATGCCTTCGGGCAATTCTGGAGACAGTTTAGGACAGTACTGCCTCGGCTGATATTGCTGGTAGTGTGCAGTCTGTTTGCATGGGGGGCACTTGTGCTGCCGATCGCAATCCGCCAACCAGGGATCGGCATTACAGAAGGTGACGTCGCGACTCAGGATGTCCAGGCTCCGCGCACCCTGACTTACACCAGCCAAATTCTTACGGATCAGGCCAGGGAAGACGCCCGCGCGAAAGTTCAACCGATATACCTTTCCACCGACCCCTCAATTACCCGGGCTCAAATCGAAAAACTGCGCGTGGCTCTCAACTATATTTCCACGGTCAGGTTCGACTCGTACGCAACTCTGGACCAAAAAATTCAAGATCTGGCCGCCATGCGGGAAGTGTCTTTCGACAAGGACATTGTCATTAGTATTCTGAATCTGAGCGACTCCCGCTGGCAAACTATCCAGCAAGAATCGCTTTCGGTGCTCGAACAGGTCATGCGCAGCACCATTCGCGATAATCAGGTACAGGATGCGATCCGCAGTATTCCAACCTTAATTAATTTTTCTCTGCCGGAAGACCAGGCAAAAGTCGTTTCCAGTATCGTTGAGCCGTTTATTGTTCCAAACAGCCTCTACAGCCCGGAACTGACCGATTTAGCACAACAGGAAGCTGCAGGCGCGATTGACCCGGTAACCCGAACCTACATTGCCGGTGAGACCATCATGCGCCGGGGTCAGATCATTACCCCTGTTCTCTGGGAAGCATTGATTGCTTTTGACCTTATCCGCGAGGATGACCGCCTGGAAGAAATATGGGCTGCGGCAGCGCTGGTCGGCTTGATGGCCGTATTCCTGACCTTATACTTTTACCGGCGCCGTTCGGCCCCTGTGGAAAGTTTCCGGGCACTGATCGTCCTGTCGATAACCTTCCTGGTCTTCTTGTACGGTGCAAGGATCATTATCCCGAACCGCACAGTTGTGCCTTATCTTTTTCCAATTGCGGCTTTCGCCTTGACGTTGGCATCTCTTTACAATCTGGAAGCAGGCTTTATTTTTCCAATGGTGCTCAGCATCCTGGTTGCCTATGGGTTGACCAATAGCCTTGACTTAACGCTTTTTTACATCCTTACGGGTCTGGTTGGAGTTCTTTTCCTTGGAAAAGGCCGCAGGATTGCCAACTATTTCTGGTCAGGGCTGGCAATTGGCGTGGCGGGTACTGCTATCATTGTTGCCTACCGATTGCCCGATGCGATTACGGATTGGGTCGGCATCGCAACGCTGATCGGTGCTTCTTTTATTAATGGTCTCGCATCTGCAAGCTTAACCCTGCTCTTGCAGTTTATATTTTCCCATCTGCTGGGGGTAACCACGGCGCTTCAACTCATGGATTTGATGCGTCCAGACCACCCTCTTCTCCAATTCATGCTTAACAATATGCCAGGTTCATACCAGCATTCCCTTCAAGTTGCAAACCTGGCTGAGCAGGCTGCCGAAGCCATAGGCGCAGATCCGCTGCTTACAAGGGCTGGTGCGCTATTCCATGACGCAGGCAAAGGTGTAAATCCTTCTTTCTTTATCGAGAACCAGGTACAGGGAAAAATCGATTCACATGATGACCTCGAACCGCAAAAAGCAGCGGCGACCATCATACAACATATCCACGATGGCGTTTCTCTCGTCAGAAAGTACCGCCTCCCACCTAGAATCCAGGATTTCGTGCGCGAGCACCACGGCACTTTAATGACACGGTATCAGTATTCCCAGGCAGTTGCGCAAGCGGATGGGGACACTTCCGCCGTGGACGAATCCCGATTCCGATACCCTGGTCCAATTCCACAAACACGCGAAACAGCCCTACTCATGCTGTCCGACGGCATGGAAGCCTGGTCACGCTCTGAATTACCCAAGGATGAGGAAGAACTGGGAGTAATTGCTCAAAAGGTCATCGACTTCTGCCAGAAGGAAGGCCAATTGAGTCAGTCTAATCTAACCCTGCGGGACTTGACGGTCATTAAAGAAAGCTTTATTAAGACTTTAATCAATACCTATCATCCAAGGATTAAGTACCCTGAAATTAAAGCCACGCCAAAAGCAACCGAGATTGAAACATCTCCTACCGTTCCGGTACAAGGGACAAACCCTCAGGTTCAAGCAGAAGAACCATGATATTCACCCAGGTCGAACCACCTTTTGATGAGAAAGTGATCACAAATATGCTTGAAAGGGCAGCGTATGCAGCCCTTCAACATGAAAAGGCTGATCCTGAATCTGAATTGAGCATCGTAATTGATGGCGATGAAAAACTCCATCAACTGAACCTCGATTTCCTGGGAATCGACCGACCGACGGATGTATTATCATTTCCTTCAGATGAATTCGATCCAGATGAGCAGGCTGTTTACATCGGAGATATCGTTATTTCCTATCCGCAGGCAGAAATCCAGGCAACAACCGCCGGGCACCCTGTGATGAATGAAATTCAGCTGCTGGTTGTACATGGAGTACTGCACCTGCTCGGGCATGATCATGCCGACCCGCTTGAGAAATCTCGAATGTGGGCTGCCCAAACCGAGATTCTGGCCGAATTAGGATGTCAAATAAATCAATTGCCGGAGTGAAGGATGCGTAATTTCACACGCGGCCGCCTTTTTTCCTTCAAATACGCTTTTGCAGGATTGCGCCATGTTGTCGCATCGCAGCGAAATGCCTGGATCCACGCTTGTATAACGGTTGCCGTTATTATTCTTGCATCCGTCCTACAATTGTCATTACTCGAATGGGCGATCCTGGTGCTGGCGATCGGCCTGGTGTGGACCGCCGAGATTATGAATACTGCGCTTGAGTCGCTGGTCGACCTTGCGAGCCCTCAACTGCACCCATTGGCAAAAATTGCCAAGGATACCGCGGCAGCGGCTGTTCTGATCAGCGCAATTGTGAGCGTGCTTATCGGACTGATCATCTTATTACCGCCGTTAATAAACCTGGTTTTAGGCAGCTAATTCTTCTTCCCTGGAGGGACAAATGACTGACTTCGCTTTCGGGACGGTTGGGTCCCCGATTTCAACACCAAAGAAACCAGGAGGAAGCGTTGGAGCCCTGCAGCAGTTAGCCTCTCTAGGGTTAACAGCTCTTGAACTGGGCTGGGTGCAGTCTGTACGTGTTTCGGAAGAAACTTGCGCTGCTATTCGCGCAACGGGACTGGAAACAGGCGTGGCTATCAGCGTTCACGCCCCATATTTCATCAATCTGAACGCAACCGATGAGGAATGGCCTAAGTCTCGCAAGCGGTTGATGGATGCAGCCTATTATGGCAATCTGGCAGGTGCAACGGATATCGTATTCCACCCCGGTTCTTACTTCGGCAATCCGCCCGAACAGGTTCTCGAGGTTGCCATTCCACGTCTTCAAAATTGTGTGGATGAGCTTCGCGCAGCCAATAACCCCGTCATTTTACGCCCTGAAACCATGGGCAAATCAGCCATGCTGGGGTCTCTCGAGGATTCGCTCATCATGAGTCGGGAGATCTCCGGCGTTCTACCATGCCTCGATTTTGCTCATATCCACGCCCGGGCAGGCGACGGAAGTATGAATTCAGAATCAGAATGGACTGAAGTGCTTATACGTTACGCTCAAGCGCTTGGAAAGCAATCGCTTGCTCAACTTCATATTCACATGTCTGGAATCGAATATAGCATTAAAGGCGAAAAGAACCACCTTCCGATTGCAGAATCAGATTTTGATCTAAATGGATTAATGGCAGCCTTAAAAAATGCAGGCGCTAAAGGGCGAATCCTATGCGAGAGCCCTGTCATGGAAGAGGATGCTCTGTATATGAAACGGACCTGGGATTCTTTATAACTTCGGGGGTACTTTAAAGATACTCCCGGAGATTGTGCTCAACTGCATAAGCTGCTGCCTCAGCGCGGTTGGACACGCCAAGTTTCGACAGGATAGAACTTACATAGTTGCGCACGGTGCCTTCACCCAGGAAAAGCGACTTGGCAATTTCCCGGTTGGTTTTGCCCTCTGAAACAAGGAGCAGGACATGTTTTTCCTGCTGACTCAGGTTGGCAAAAGCAGAGGCTTCTTCCTCTTTCACGGCTCTTCGAACTTCCTGGAACACGCGTTGGGTCACAGCCGGATCAAGCAGCGCTTCGCCGCGTCCAACCGCCTCGATGGCATGCACCAGGTCCTCTCCCCCAATTTGCTTGAGCACATAACCTGAAGCCCCAGCGCGGATGGCAGAAAACAGCATTTCATCTTCTGAGTAAGAGGTGAGCATGATAACTTTAGTATCAGGGTAATTCTGTGTGATCTCCTCGCACGCCTCGATACCGGATGTACCTGGTAACCGAATATCCATCAAGACCACATCTGGATGCAGCAGGGATACCTGTTCGATTGCTACCCTGGCATTATCGGCTTCACCAACCACCTCAAAATTGGGGTGATGCTGTAATAACGCTTTCAGTCCAAGCCTTACTACCTCGTGATCATCCACCAGAACAATTCGCAGTTTAGCCATTGAGCGTGCCTCCAAGTGAAGTATACCAAATATTATTGATGCGTAAAGTAAATATCAGATATCCAATTAACTATGCGCAATTTCATTCAGATAAAGACTGACCGGGCAGTGGTCTGACCCCATCACCTGGTCCTGGATTTCAACATCCTGGACGTGGTTCATAAAGGCGTTCGTCACCAGGTAATAATCCAAACGCCAGCCCACATTCCGCGCCCGGGCATTTGTGATGAAAGTCCACCAGGTGTATTGCACCCGGTCAGGATATAGCCTGCGGTAAGCATCCGTAAAACCATTATCCAGATAACGGGTAATCCATTCTCTTTCTTCAGGCAGGAATCCGGAGGTCGTTGCGTTGGATTTGGGATTTGCCAGGTCAATTTCATTATGCGCTGTATTGAAATCTCCAGTAATAACAACGTTTTCGCCATTCGCATGCAGCTCGTTACAAATATCCAGCAAACGGGAATAGAAATCGAGTTTGTAGGTTACTCGGTCATGCCCACGCTGACCATTTGGAAAGTAAATATTGAACAAGCGAAAGTTCGGAAAACGAAGCCAAATTACTCTCCCTTCGTCATCGAAGCGGTCATCATCGAGTCCAAAACCAACCTCCAACGGCGTCTGACGGGAAAATACTGCTACGCCGCTGTAGCCCGGTCGTTGTGCAGGGTTCCAATACGCGGAATATCCATCCCAGGATCGGAAAACTTCATCTACTTGATCGGGTCTGGCTTTGGTTTCCTGCAAGCAGACAATATCTGAGCTATCCTGTTGGATCCACTGATCAAATCCTTTTTTCAGGACGGCTCGGTATCCATTGACATTCCATGTCGTAATCTTTAGAGTTGTCATAGAAGTATTCCTTTTACGCTGTGGTACACTTAACCATAATCGCCTTTTGATCCATCAGGTGGAATTTTATCAGGGAACTAATGGTCGGGAGATGGTAAATTGAGCATCCATGATCCTCGCAGTATCGTTTACATTGAAGATGATCAAGAGATGATCGACCTGGTTTCTATGATTTTAAGCCGGCGCGGATTTGAGGTAAAAGGCGTACAGGGTGGACAAGCCGGTTTAGACTATATTAAAGTTAATAAACCCGATCTTATCTTGTTGGATTTGATGATGCCGGACGTTGACGGCTGGGATATATTCCAACAAATAAAATTGGACGAAGATATTCGGCAGACACCGGTAATTATTATTACCGCCAAAGCGCAGGCAATTGATCGGGTTCTTGGTCTCCAGATTGCAAAGGCAAACGATTACATCTGTAAACCCTTTCGCCCCAACCAGTTACTAGAAAGTGTGGACCGCCTTTTGGGGGCGAACCCGGTTTCTTAGCCCGGACATCGAGTAAAATTCTCTTGATGCCAGTGATAGTAAACATAAAAAACGATTCTCGCCCAAATGTCCCGGCCATTAAGGCAAAATATTGCGCTGACTTCTGGTCAAAATTTCGGGGGTTAATGCTCTATCCCCGGCTGACGACTGATAATGGAGCACTGCTGGTAGAGGATCGCGATAGTATCCTCAATGCCACGATCCATATGTTTTTTATGCGCTTCGATTTATGTGTTGTTTGGATCAATAATGCGTCCGAAGTGGTGGATGTGCAGTTCGCCCGCCGCTGGCGGCCTGTTTATTCCCCTGCAAAACCAGCAAGGTATATTCTTGAGACACACATCACGAACATGAACAATTTTAAGGTTGGAGATCGGGTATCATTTATTTATGAATAAATTCATCAGTGTCGTGGCAGTCCTGGGGTTGGCAATAGGATTAATCGCCATTCCGGTTCAGGCACAATCCGGGGATATGCCGGTTTATATCGTGCAGCCCGGAGATACTGTCAATGTAATCGCGATCCGATTTGGCGTTTCTCCATTAGACCTGATCGACGCAAACGGCCTTGAAAATCCGGACGCCTTAAATGTTGGTACACCCTTAAAAATTCCCGGACTGATCGGATTTTCTGGAACCCTGACCACTGGCACGGCTGGCATCGGTGCCACTCTGGCCAGCTTAAGCCGGGAATACCAGATCTCACAGGATCTTCTGGTGAACCTGAACCGCATTACAAGTCCTGGAGAAATTTATATCGGATCTACAATGATCCTGCCGAGTTTGGAAGAAGTACCCATCCCGATTGAAATTTCACCACTGATCGCTGGAGAATCAGTGCTCGAAAAATCAATTATAGGGGACCAAAATCCATGGGAAATCATCGAAACGAATAATGAAGCCGGTTCCTGGTCGGTATTGCCTCAGGAACCCATTTTTACCTTTTCAGACACGTCTGAAAGTACAAAATACTCTTCGCGGTTAATTGAGGCGATTGAAATTACTCCCTTGCCGCTGGTGCAGGGAAAAACAGAAGTCATAACCGTCAAAACCAATCAACCTGCAGAACTTACGGGCAGGTTGAATGGCGTGGAACTGCGTTTCCAACAAATTCGAGAGAACGAGTATATTGCGCTGCAGGGCATCCATGCGTTAGCTGCGACAGGACTATCTGAAATTGAGATTGATGTCTCGGCGCCGGACGCTGAAACATTTCACCTCGACCAGGCAATTTTGATCGAATCGGGTTACTACGCGCAAGATCCAGCGCTGATTGTGGATGAGTCAACCATCGATCCCGCCATCACAGGGCCGGAAGATGAAATGGTTCGAGAGACCACATCGGTTGCAAGCCCGGAACGTTACTGGAATGAGGAGTTTCGCATCCCAGTGGACGAACCTTCTTGCATAAAATCCTGGTATGGCAACCGGCGCTCCTATAACGGCAGTCCCTTTGATTATTTCCATACCGGAGTAGATTATGGTGTGTGCGCAAATTTAAATATTTATGCGCCCGCACCGGGTAAGGTAGTTTTTAGCGGACCTTTAACTGTTCGCGGTAACGCCACCATTATCGACCACGGTTGGGGTGTCTACAGCGGCATCTGGCATCAATCAAAGATCCTGGTTAATTTAGGAGACACGGTTGAGACTGGGCAACTAATTGGTGAAATCGGAGGCACAGGCCGGGTAACCGGACCTCATCTCCACTGGGAAATCTGGGTAAATGGAATTCAGGTCGAGCCCCTCGATTGGATGGATAACCTGTATCCGGAAGACTTCCTTGATGGATCATAAAGGTAAGGTATAATTCAGGCGTAATTTTTGCAAACCACCCATTTTATGGGTCAGGCTATAGGATAAGGCGAGAACTGTAATAAGATGTCGATTGCACCGTTAACTTTACAAACCAATTATTGGGAAAATTTGGAAATCCAGGACGAAGACCTGGAGTACCTTTACAACCATTTACTAGAAAAAGAAACCCCGCTAACCTCCAATGAGTTAGCTGAAGTTTTAGTAGCCGAGCGGATCCGTTCTGAGATTGCAAAGATTTCAAAACAAATCGGCGACGGAGCAACCTTTCTTCCAAAAGAACACTACAAGACCGGCGATGTCCTTCGATTCCCGGCTCTTTCCTGGTCTGAAGGCAAGGTCACCTCAACCCGTGCCGGGGTAAATCCTGAGGTCTCAGGATTTGAGGTGATTGAAGTTGAATTTATCGACAAAAGCAAGCGGTTATTTGCCGCTGGTCTAGAAAACCATGTATTAAATGCCCCAATCGAGGTCGAAACTTCCGATCCATCTGTTACCCTGAACAAGGTTATGGAAGATTATGGTGATTCGATTGTCGACATTTTGACAGAAAAATTCAAGAGCGTTCCAGACCTGGTCAAAATCGCGGGTGCATGGTTCCCTCGCTCACTTTTAGTCGATATTAACATCGGGCACCTGAACCTCGCCGAAGCAGTTCTGGAAGTTGCAGGCGGCGGACCGCTGCCTACCAAAGCCATCCTTGAACAAATAGACCTACCAACCGATGTCAACCTCAAATTAACCGAATTCTCCCTGAATCTGGCACTGCAGGAAGATACGCGATTTGATGAAGTAGGACCTTCTGGTGAGACCCTGTGGTTCCTGCAGAGGCTGGAACCCGAAGCCGTGAAGAACCCGCCATTCCACCTGCGTTACCAATCACCAATGATTAGCGATGAAGGTTCGATTGGCTCGACCATCGAGTTGAATTCCCTGGTCTTTGACGAGCTCGAGGCTGAATTAGAAACCCCCACCAAGACGAATAAAATCACTGTCAGCCTGATCTATCCCCACTGGCGCAGTGGAACTATTCCATTATCCAAAAGCATCGCCAAACTTCTCCCAACCGCTTATGAAGCGCCCCGTGTAAATTTCACCTTTGTGGATGAAGAGACCGGGAAGCGCTATTCGGGTTGGGTAGTGCGTCCATCTCGTTATGTATATGGCTTGAAGGAATGGTATCAGGAGAAGGAATTAATCCCGGGCAGCTTGTTTGTAATCAAACAGGGCAAAAAGCCTGGCGAGGTCCTGATCCAGGCATTAAAGAAACGTACTACAAAGGATTGGATCCGCACAGTATTGGTCGGTGCTGACGGAGGAATTGTCTTCACAATGCTCAAGCAGCAAATCAGCAACGATTTAGATGACCGCATGGCAATCATGGTTCCTGATCCGGAAGCCATTGATAAATTATGGGAACAAACCGGGAAATCCCGAGGTACCATCGAAACCTCAATCATTGCCATAATGCGTGAATTAATCAAACTTTCTCCGCAGGGACATGTTCATGCGCAGGAATTATACGCAGGAGTAAATATTCTCCGCCGGTGCCCGCCCGGTATCATCCTACAGGTGCTTGCAAATCACCCACAGGTCTCTCATTTAGGAGATCTTTACTTCCGATTTGGCGAGCCAATCTCCGAGGAGTAATTGCATGAACGCGACCGCCAGATTCAGTCTTGTAAAGCCCACCACCCAAACTCCGTTTCATATCGATTTTGAGTGGTGGAAAACACACGACCATAATTGGCGGGTCTACTTGTTCAGTTTCCTCTGCCCGGCACATCAGCTCGTTTTTGAAAAGGTTGAGAACCAATCCATGATTGATTGGATTGATCCAGAGACAGCCGAAGTCAAAACGGTTGATGGCTTGCAGCATATTCTTATGACGCATTGCGCTTCTCAACCAGAATTTGTCAACGCGACTACAACCCTGGTTGACGCTGTTTTTCGTGTGCTGCTCTCAAATGGCAATCAACCTGTAACGCCGGCTGAACTTTCTGAACGAATTGGAAAATCACCGACAACGATCTTACAAACATTGTCCGGTCCGCGCGTTTATCAGGGGATCCGCCCGGTTCAGAAATAGGCGGACTCGACTGGATGTGACTCATTATTTGGGCAGCGATGGGGTTCAAAAATCGCACCCAAACATATGTGCTATAATTAATTCCAAGCGTAAGAGTGAGTTTTGGGCCCCTGTAGCTCAATGGACAGAGCACCGGTCTTCTAAACCGTTGGTTGTGAGTTCGAGTCTCACCAGGGGTACCTCACAATTTATTGTTACAGGAGACGAAAATGATTGAGCGTCAAGGGGTTTTTACTTTCCGTGGTAAGCCTGTTACTGTTATTGGTGAAGATTTAAAAACCGGCGATGTTGCGCCTGAGTTTGAAGTTTTGAACCAGGACTTCGAGAATTTTAAAGGACTTGAAGGTACGAACGGAAAAGTGCGGGTGATTGCCTCCGTGCCATCTCTTGAAACATCCGTTTGCGACCGTGAGACACGCCGATTCAACCAGGATGCAGCGAACCTGAGTAAAGACATTTCGATCCTGGTTATCAGCGAAGATACCCCGTACACTCAAAAACGTTGGTGCGGAGCGGCTGGCATCGATCAGGTGGTTGTCTTATCTGACCACCTTCTAAAGGATTTTGGGACCAAATACGGAGTCCTTCTCAAGGAGGTAGGCGTATTGCGGCGGGCAGTCTTCGTCGTAGATCAAAATAACATCGTACGATATGCCGCCTACATGCCGGAACTTGGTATCGAACCGGATTACGAGCAAGTTCTGGCTGTTGCCGGAACATTAATTTAGGCTTGCAGTTGAGGGATGCTGTGGAGGCAGGATGATCACAGTACTGTTTAGAACGAGACCATCAAAAACCGGCTATTCCATTTCCGAAGATCAGATTTATGACTTCTCGAACAGCCGCGCATATCGACAAAACCTGAATAATCGCGCCTGGCGTCCAGCCACGGACATTTCCGAAACGGAAGATAAGATCATCGTACTGGTCGAAATCGCAGGGATGACAGAAGATGATTTCTCCATCGTAATGGATCACAGCCTTTTGACCATCCAGGGGGTTCGAAAACCACCTGTTGAAGACCGCCGGTCAATCCACCAGATGGAAATTCCGTTTGGTGAATTCACGGTCGAAATTATGTTCCGAACGGAAGTTGACATCGAAAAAGTATCAGCCTCCTATGAAAATGGATTTTTACAAATAGTCTTACCAAAAGCAACCCCGCACCGCATTGACTTAAACCAGGAATGAACGAGTAAACATGGCAGCCACAAGGTGGAACATCGATTTGAACCATATGGCATACGAAACGGAAAATGATGAAAATTCCTTCGGAGACACTTACCAACCATTAGCTGCTGCTGAAGACAACGGATTGGTTGAGGAAACCAACGCTTCGGAGCCTGAATTTATTGAAGAATCTACGGTTTGAAGTCGCACTGGCCAAGGTCCGTCGCGAGCGCATGGCTCACATTGAACTGGCATCGCCGGTTGCTCACATCTGGGTCCTGAAATCGCTGCCGTCCCGTATCGGCTTGCTGATGGACATGACCCTGCGTGATATCGAACGCGTTCTCTACTTCGAGAGCTATGTCGTTATCGATCCAGGCATGACCACTCTGGAAAAAGGTCAGCTGCTGAACGATGAGCAGTACTTCGAAGCGCTGGAAGAGTTCGGCGACGACTTTGATGCCCGCATGGGTGCTGAAGCTGTCCGTGAACTGCTGCACGCTATCGACCTGGAACACGAGATTGGTCGTCTGCGCGAAGAAATTCCGCAAACCAACTCCGAAACCAAAATCAAGAAACTGTCCAAGCGCCTGAAGTTGATGGAAGCCTTCCTGGGCTCCGGCAACCTTCCGGAGTGGATGGTACTGACCGTTCTGCCGGTTCTGCCGCCAGATCTGCGTCCTTTGGTTCCGCTTGATGGTGGTCGTTTCGCGACTTCCGACCTCAACGATCTGTATCGTCGGGTAATTAACCGTAACAACCGCTTGAAGCGCCTGCTTGATCTGTCCGCTCCGGAGATCATCGTGCGCAACGAAAAGCGTATGTTGCAAGAAGC
>CAYPJS010000185.1:0-13231 GCA_964411135.1 uncultured Anaerolinea sp. | reverse complement strand
GAAATCGACGGCGTTGGTTACCGCGCCGAGATGGAAGGCAGTAACCTGAAGTTATTCGTGGGTTATTCCCACCCCGTTATTGTGGAACCGCTGCAAGGCATCTCGTTCGATGTCGATACCAAAACCCGTCAGATCAAGATCATGGGTTCTGATCGCGAAGTTGTCGGTCAGGTTGCCGCGGATGTACGCAAAATCCGTCCCCCCGAGCCGTATCATGGCAAGGGTATCCACTATCTGGGTGAAAAGATCCGCCGCAAGGCTGGTAAAGCCGGTAAAGGCAAGAAGTAGGTGATGGCGTATGTCTAAATTAAGTCGTACTGAAGCAAGAATTCGCAGACACCGCCGCGTGCGCAAATACATCACTGGCACGCCGGACCGGCCGCGACTGGCTGTATTTCGCAGCCTGTCGGAAACCTATGCTCAGGTGATCGATGACAAAGCCGGGGTAACCCTGGCTGCCGCTTCCACCATTGACCACGAGTTGAACGGAAAATTGGACGGCAAAACCAAGACCGAGCAAGCCAAACTGGTTGGCGAACTGCTGGCAAAGCGGGCTGTGGCAAAGGGCATCTCCCAGGTCGTGTTCGACCGCGGTGGTTTCCGTTACGTTGGTCGTGTGAAAGCACTGGCTGATGGCGCCCGTGAGTCTGGCCTGGTTTTCTAGGCTGATCAATGAGCAATGATAGAGGGCCTGACTATGGAAATGACTGAATTTCAAAGTGTAGAGCAACAATTCGAAGAGCGCGTCATTGAGATCGCTCGTGTGGCCAAGGTTGTCAAAGGTGGTCGCCGCTTCCAGTTCCGTGTAACGGTTGTGGTTGGCGATGGCCGGGGCAGCATCGGTCTTGGGATTGGTAAAGCCAATGCCGTACCGGATGCCATGCGCAAAGCGACCGAACGAGCTCATAAAACAATCCGCACCATCCCGATGATGGGTACAACCATCCCGCACGAAGTGACTGGCTCAACTGCTGGTGCTAAAGTGCTGCTCAAACCCGCTTCCCTGGGTACGGGCGTCATTGCTGCAGGTGGTGTGCGCGCAGTTTTGGAATCTGCCGGCTATCGTGACATTCTCACCAAGTCGATGGGCAGCGCCAACGTCCTCAATGTGGTGAAAGCCACTTTCGATGCCCTTGGCCAACTAAAATCGCCGGAAGAAGAAGCCGCCCGCCGCGGGAAACCCGTTAGCGAGCTGCTGCCCTTCTGGGAGCGGAGGAAGAATGGCTAAGAAAACCGCTGCCAAAAAGATGCTGCGCATCACGTTGGTGAAGAGCGCCATTGGTTATTCGGAGCAGCATAAAGCGACCATTCGTGCGCTTGGCCTGCGCCGCATGAACCAGACCGTTGAACACGAAGATACACCGGTGGTTCGGGGTATGCTGCGGAAGGTCAACCATCTGGTGGTTATAGAAGAGCAGGGTGCGTAATGAAACTGAACGATTTAGTGCCGAATGAAGGCGCCAAAAAAGATCGCAAGCGTGTTGGGCGCGGTATCTCTGCCGGTAAGGGTAAGACCGCCGGTAAAGGTATCAAAGGCCAGTCATCGCGCTCCGGCGAAGGCGGACATATGTACCGCCAGGGCGGTAACCTGCCTTTTTACCGCCGTCTCCCGTTCATGCGTGGTGAGGGCTTTACTCCACCCAACCAGGTTGAGTATAACGAGGTAAACCTTGGCCAATTAGCGGCTAAGTTCGAAGCCAACAGTGTTGTTACACCGGAGACTCTTGCTGCATTAAACATGCTGCACAAGCCTGCCAATCCGGTTGTAATTCTTGGGCGCGGCGACCTCGCCGTGGCGCTGACCGTTCGGGTGCAGCGCGTCAGTAAGGGAGCCCAGGCCAAAATCGAAGCTGCCGGTGGCAAGGTCGAAATCGTCGCCTGAGTTTGAGCAAAAGGAGTCCCACGCATGAAGCGGTCAGCATGGCGCTATCTGTGGAAGTCGGAAGATATTCGAAAGAAGCTTTTAATCACCTTGATGCTGTTGGTGCTTTACCGCCTGGCAGCTAACATCCCGGTTCCCGGTATCGATCGAGGCGTAATTGCGAGCGTAGTTTCGTCGACTGGTGCAGCGGGAACGCTGTTTGGCCTGCTCGACATGCTATCTGGTGGTACCATCTCGAACTTCTCCATTCTGGCAATGGGTGTTTACCCATACATTACTGCCCAGATTATCCTTCAACTGCTTGTGCCCATTATCCCGGCACTCGAGCGGCGTATGAAGGAGAATCCCCGTGAAGGCCAGAAATGGATGGAGAAATGGACCATCATTTTAACGGTTCCGATGGCGCTGCTTTCAGCTATTGGACAGGTGAACATCTTTAACTCGCTAGCAGGTCAAACCGGTCAAACTGTTTTGAGCTTTTCCTACGGTTTTACTGGCGCCAACCTGCTGCCGACCGTTACACTCCTGATCTCGATGGTCGCTGGCACTATGCTGGGGATTTGGCTTGGGCAGTTGATCTCTGAATACGGTATCCCCAATCAGGGCCTTTCATTGATCATCTTCTCCGGTATCGTCTCACAAATGCCGCAACAGCTGATGAGTTTGTGGAGCGATAAACAAAACGGCTGGTGGCTCACGATCGTGATTGTCGCGATCCTGGTCCTCACCATTTTTGCAATCGTTTACGTCCAGCAAGGACGCCGGAACGTTCCGGTGCTCTTCCCGGGACGCCGCATGGGCAACCGCATGTCAATGCCAGTCCGCAGCAACCTGCCGCTGATGGTCAACATGGCAGGCATGATCCCGTTGATCTTTGCCCAGTCGCTGTTGTTGTTCCCGGCAATCGTTGCCAGCTACTTCGTAAACTCTGAGACAACCTGGGTTGCAAATCTTGCAACCGGTATCTCTACGGTCTTCGGTGGGCAGAGCGGGTGGTATTCCATCCTGTACTTTGTCATGGTTGTAGCCTTCACCTTCTTCTATACAGATGTGCTTTTTGCACAACAGAACTATGGTGAAACTCTCAAACGCCAGGGTGCTCAAATCCCGGGTGTCCTCCGCGGCCCTGCAACACAGAAGTATCTGACCAAGGTCCAGCGGCGCATTACATTCCCGGGTGCATTCTTCCTGGGTTTCGTTGCGGTGCTGCCGTTTATCCTGAACCTGTTCCTGCCGGCATCAGCTCAGAACGCAGGGCTGCTCATCACCGCAGCTGGCTTGCTGATTGTTGTGGGCGTGGTTCGTGATACGTTTACCATCATTGAAACCGAGCTTAAATTGCACGGTTACGATGAAAGTCTGATCAAAGGTTAAGTAGAAAAATGGGTAAGTACATTGTCCTGCTTGGACCTCCAGGCGCAGGAAAAGGCACCCAGGCAGAGGTACTCTCTGAGAAAACCGGTCTGGCGCATATTTCCTCGGGCGACATCTTCCGCGAGAATTTAAAGGCCCAGACTGAGCTGGGAAAACTGGCTCAAGGGTTTATGAACCGCGGCGAGCTGGTGCCGGATGATGTCACTATTGCCATGATCCGTGAGCGGCTTGGCCGGCCGGATTGCAAGGAAGGCGCCATTTTGGATGGCTTTCCGCGCACACCGGCTCAAGCCGAGGCCCTCGGTGAGATGTTGGCGGAATTGGGCGGCAAGGTTGCATGCGTGCCGTATATATCGGTTCCGGCAGCAGTCCTAATCGAGCGTTTGAGCGGCCGATGGACCTGCCGTGCTCAAGGGCACATCTACCACACCGTTTACAACCCGCCCCAAAAAGCCGGTGTTTGCGATGATGATGGCTCCGAGCTGTACCAACGCGAAGACGATCAACCGGCTACGGTTGAACGCCGAATCCGTGTCTATCTTGAACAAACAAGCCCGCTGATTGATTACTATCGTCAGACAGGTTTGTTGGCAGAAATCGATGGGACTAAAACCATCGATCAGGTAACGTCAGAACTGCTTTCGGCAGTCAATTAAGGATAGCGTGTAATGTCCTGGGAGCGCCAGATCACCCTTAAGTCCGACCGCGAGTTAGAAATCATGCGGCAAGCCGGTCAGATCAACGCGGAAGCGTTGGCTGCCGCGCGTGATGCGGCGCATCCAGGGGCTTCCACCGCCGATATCAATGCCGCTGCGGAAGAAGTTCTGAAAAAGTATGGTGTTTACTCACCATTCAAGAATTATCCAGGTTCATATCCATACCCGGCCAGCACCACTGTCAGTATCAATGAAGAACTGGTGCATGGTATTCCCAGCCCCAAGCGGAAATTACGCAATGGGGATATCGTCTCCGTGGATTGCGGTACGGTTTATGATGGATTTGTGGCCGACTCGGCCATTACTGTGGCAGTTGGGGAAATTTCTGAAGACATCCAGAAATTGTTGGATGTGGCGGAAAATTCCCTTTATGCTGGTATTGCACAGATGGTGGTTGGTAATCACCTTGGTGATGTATCGGCAGCTGTGCAAACTTATGTTGAGGAAAGAGGATTCCAGGTCACTCGTGAGTATACCGGACACGGCGTTGGCCGCCAGATGCATGAAGGGCCTCAGGTACCAAACTATGGAGTTCCTGGGCGCGGCATTCAGCTTCGAGCGGGTATGACCATCGCCATTGAACCAATGGTATTGATCGGCTCGCCGCTTACACGGGTTCTCGAAGATCAATGGACAGTCGTATCGCGGAACGGGTTGCCGACTGCCCATTACGAGCACACGGTGGCGGTAACCGAGAGTGGACCGCGAATCCTGACACTTTTGGCTAATGAAGCAAGTCCTGGACGAATCCAATTTCCTCGGTTATAATCGAGGCTTTGGCTGTCCATGCAGCAATTATGTGAGGAGTATCCGATCATGAAAGTATCACCATCCATCCGCAAGCGCTGCGCGAAATGCAAAGTCGTCAAGCGCGCCGGAACATTGTACGTAATTTGCGAAAACCCAAAGCATAAACAGCGACAGGGGTAAGGATAAATGGCGAGAATCGAAGGTGTTGATCTTCCGCGTAATAAGCGGATTGAAACTGCTCTGACCTATATTTTTGGGATCGGCCCCACCCGGGCACAATCGATCCTGTCGGGTACCAAAGTGAACCCCGCGATTCGGGTTAAAGACATGAACGAAACTGATGTCAACCTGATCCGCGAATTTATCAGCCAGAATTATGAGGTTGAGGGTGATCTGCGCCGAAAAGTGCAGATGAACATCAAGCGCCTGGTTGAAATTGGTTGCTACCGTGGCTTACGCCACCGCCGTAACCTGCCAGTTCATGGCCAGCGTACCCGTACCAATTCACGCACACGAAAAGGCCCCAAGAAGACCGTTGCCGGTCGCGGCCGCCGTCGTGGAGCTACCAAGAAATAATCTGGTGCAATTGCGCTGGCTGGTTTGGGGTCCTTCTTCCCTCCCCAGCGGCCAACCTGCCTGCGCCTGCCCGGAATATTTATTACGCTGTACTCTGAATTTAATCGAGGTTGATAGCGAGGAAATATGGCACAAAATGTAAGATCTGCGCGCCGCACGAGCGCGCCGCGTAAAGTAAAGCGTACGCTGTCCTCCGGACAAGTGCACATTTACGCGTCATTCAACAATACCATCATTACCGTGACCGACCAGCAGGGGAATGCCGTTTGCTGGGCTAGCGCGGGATCGGCTGGCTTCAAGGGATCGCGTAAAAGCACACCTTTTGCCGCCCGCCTGGCCGCCGAGCAGGCTTTAAAAGCCGCCCAGGCCATGGGCCTTCAAGAAGTCGATATGATCGTCAAAGGACCTGGTCCTGGTCGTGAGTCCGCCATTCGGGCAATCCAGGGTATGGGTATCAAAGTGCGCTCAATTTCGGATATTACCCCGGTTGCACATAACGGCTGCCGGCCTCCGAAGAAACGCCGCGTCTAATTCTATTAAGAGAGGGAAGTAATGGCTAGATATTTAGGGCCGGTTTGCAAACTCTGCCGGCGTGAAGGTTTCAAAATGTTCTTGAAGGGCGAGCGCTGCTTCACCCCGAAATGCGGGTTTGAACGGCGTGCATTTGCCCCAGGTGAGCATGGACGGGCTGGTGCTGGTCGTGGCGGTTCAGACCGCGCTTCCGACTACGCCCGCCAGCTGCGCGCAAAGCAGCAGGCCCGCCGTACCTATGGTGTTCTCGAAGCACAGTTCCGCCGCTATTTTAGCGTAGCCTCCAGCCGCCGCGGCCTGACCGGCCTCAATCTGCTGCAGACACTTGAACAGCGCCTGGACAACGTGGTCTTCCGCATGGGTTATGCTGTCAACCGAGCTGAAGCCCGGCAGCTGGTCTCCCACGGACATTTCACTGTCAATGGCCGCCGCACCGACATCCCATCGATGCTGGTCCAGCCAGAGGATGTGGTCGAGGTTCGCGAAGGGTCTCGCCGCAAGGTCTTCTTCAAAGAACTTGCTGATTATGCTGAAAAGCGCAGCTGCGCTTCATGGCTCGATCGCGATTTGAAAAAATTGAGCGGCCGCATGCTGCGTCTGCCCGAACGAGCCGAAATCGACGGCAACCTGAATGAACAGTTGATCGTCGAGTATTATTCCCGCTAATCCTGTCGGAGTGCAAATCGTATGTTATTTCGTGCATTGGAAAGGGGTGAACCTTGTGTGCCTTGAGTAGTATGGTCAAGCCGAAAGTTGAGCGAGACGGCGAAGGCCGGAATTACGGGAAGTTCGTCATCAGCCCCCTCGAACGGGGATATGGCGTCACCCTCGGTAATGCACTTCGTCGGGTACTGCTTTCTTCGCTGGATGGTGCTGCGGTTTCGTCTGTGCGTATTACCGACGTGCTGCATGAGTTCAGTGAAATTCCCGGTGTTCGTGAAGATGTGATACAGGTCCAGCTGCAGGTTAAACAACTGCGTCTGGTTCTCCATGACGTGGAGACTTCGCACCTGCACCTTGATGTGCGAGGCGAGGGTACTGTGACGGCTGCTGACATTCAGGTGCCAGCCGAGGTTGAAATTGTGAACCCCGACCTTTACCTGTTTACAGTCGATGACAGCCGCACCCGCCTGGAACTCGACATGACTGTCGAGCGCGGCCGCGGATACTCCCCGGCTTCAGACCGCAGCGGTCGTTTGCCGATTGGTGAGCTGCCCGTGGATGCGATCTACAGCCCGATTACCCGGGTGAATTTCAACGTTGCTTCTGCACGTGTCGGTCAGAACACCAACTATGAGAAATTGGTCCTGGAAATTTGGACGGACGGTACTATTGCACCTGAAAAGGCGCTTGGTACAGCCTCCAAACTCCTGATCGACCACCTGCGCATGGTGTCCGGCATTAGCGAAGAAACACTGTTGTTGACGGCTGAAAAAGAAATTACCGGAAGCCGATTGACAAGTGAAGCAGCGGAGACCCCCATCGAAAATCTGGACCTGTCCGTGCGCGTTTTCAATTCCTTGAAGCGCACCGGAATTACCACTGTTGGCGATGTCCTCGAACTGCTCGAAAAAGGCGACGAGGCTGTGATGTCCATTCGCAACTTCGGCGAAAAGAGCCTGGACGAGTTACGCCAAAAAATGCAGGAAAAAGGCTTCCTGCAAAACGAAAACGAGACGGAGTAAGGATTTATGCGTCACAGAATTGCAGGCTACAGACTGAGTCGGTCGAAGGATCAGCGCATTGGATTGCGCAAGACCTTGATCAATCAGTTTTTTGCCCACGAGCGTATGCAGACTACACGCGCTAAAGCAATGGCCATTCGCGGCGACGCCGAAGAAATGATCACCATTGCTCGTAACAGCGCCAAGGGCAGCGACATTGATAAAGTCAATGCCCGCCGCTTGATTGCCTCCCGCCTGGGTAACCCGGAAACGGTAAAAAAGCTGTTTGATGATATTGCCCCGCGTTTCACCAACCGCCCCGGCGGTTACACGCGGATGCTCAAGCTAGGTCCAAGGCTGGGTGATTCCGCCGAAATGGTCCTGCTGGAGTTGGTTGAAGAGTAAGATCCACCCGGGTAAGTGACCGGTTGGAATGGAACGTTACCAGGTTATCATAGCCTACGACGGCACAAACTTCCAGGGCTTTCAACGGCAGGGAGGAAGCCGGACGGTACAGGCGGAAATAGAAGAAGCGCTGCACCAGCTTAGCTGGGAAGGCAGTGCCATCTTCTATGCGGGCCGCACCGACACAGGGGTGCATGCATCAGGTCAGGTCGTTGCATTTGATCTGGAGTGGCAGCACTCAACTGAGGAGTTGGGCAGGGCGATCAACGCCCACCTACCCAAAGATGTGGCGGTCCGCGAAGTGAAATTGGCGGCTGCAGATTTTCACCCGCGCTATAATGCCAGCGCACGCAGCTACCACTATCATCTTTTCTGCCAACCGGATCGGAATCCACTGCGGGAACGGTTTGCCTGGCGTGTCTGGCCGCAATTGGAAGGCGACTTGCTCATTCAGGCCGCTGCCCTTTTGCCCGGAACGCATAACTTTGCGGCATTCGGTTCCCCGCTCAAGCCAGAAGGCAGCACGATCCGTACAGTTTTCAGTGCGGATTGGCAGCACCAGGAGGATGGCTGGCACTTTCGGGTGACCGCGAACGCCTTCCTTTACCGAATGGTGCGACGCCTGGTGTTTTTGCAAGTTCTGGTGGGTCAGCGGCGTCTCGCAATTGAGAAATTCCGCTCCGCCCTCCAGTCTCCCAGCCCCCTGACACCAGGGCTTGCAAAACCAAATGGACTATTTCTGGAACGTGTGCATTTTTCGGATGGAAAATTAATACCTGAAGGGTCAATTCAAACCCTAATTGCTAGTGGAGATGAGAACTGTGGATAAGACGTACGTCATCAAGGGAAAACCTGAATCAAATTGGATTCTGGTGGACGCTGCGGGCCAAAACCTGGGCCGTCTTGCCACGCAAATAGCTGCCTACTTGCTTGGAAAGCACAAACCCACCTATACCCCAGGTGTTGCTGCGGGTGATTATGTGGTTGTGATTAATGCCGGAAAACTTGGTTTAAGTGAAAAACTCTTAAACACTAAAAATTACTACCGGCATTCGAATTATCCAGGCGGGTTGAAGACGGTCAGTTTGCGTGATCAGATTGAAAACCACCCGGATCGTGTCATCCGTGCTGCGGTATGGGGCATGCTTCCTCACACAAAACTTGGCCGCGTTTTAATTAAGCGTCTCAAGGTTTATGGCGGGAGCGAACACCCCCATCAGGGGCAGACTCCGGAATCGGTCGCGTAAAGAGGAGCAAGGAACCTTATGTCTGTTCAGTATTTTGAAGGTATCGGACGCCGGAAGGAAGCGACTGCACGTGTTCGCCTCATGAGCGGCTCGGGCAAATTCATCGTCAACCAAAAGGTAGTGGAAGAATATTTCCCCCGCCTGGGTGACCGCGAAGCAATTCTCAAACCTTTTGAGGCTTCTGGTCAGGACGGCGCAACTTTTGACGTGACTGTTGTCGTCAATGGCGGCGGTGTCACCGGTCAGACGGATGCAGTTCAGTTGGGTCTGGCCCGGGCTCTGGTCAAGATGAATTCAGACTTCATCTCTGGTCTGCGCAAATTTGGTCTGTTAACCCGAGATGCTCGCATCAAGGAACGCAAGAAGCCAGGTCTGAAGCGCGCCCGCAAGGCACCTACCTACACCAAGCGTTAAATCGGCCATCAGGTCTATCGATCTGATAAAGGCAATAATAAGGCATGCGCAGGCTGACCAGCTGTCTGCGCATGCCTCGCCTGTTAAGAAATAAGGATGGATGATGAGCAATCTGACATCGACCAACGGAATTACTCTGCTCGGGCTGGGTCCAGGCGATCCCGCCTTACTTACCCGTCAGGCCTGGGATTGGCTCAACTCTATCTCTGAAATTTATCTCCGAACAACGCAGCACCCGGTGGTCGAAGGCTTTCCGGCGAGCCTGACCGTTCATTCTTTCGATGCGTTATATGAGAGCGGAGAAAAATTCGAAGACGTTTATGCAAAGATCGTCGACCGGATTCTTGAATTAGGCAGGCGGCCCGGAGGTGTGACGTACGGCGTACCAGGTCATCCATTTGTGGCAGAAGCCACCGGACCTGAAATTGCCCGCAGGGCAAAGGATGAAGGTCTGCAGGTAAAGATAATTGAAGGAATCAGTTTTCTGGAGCCGGTTTTTTCCGCCCTGGGCATGGATCCATTTCCGCGTATGGCTTTAATGGATGCCTTCGAGCTGGCCAGTCTGCACCATCCTAACTTCCCGCCAGATGCTCCCGGCTTAATAACCCAAATCTATGACACTTTTAGCGCATCATCGGTGAAATTGACCCTCAATGCAGTGTACCCGGATGACCATCCAGTAATTCTGGTGCATGCCGCTGGCACTCCTGCCGAAATGGTGGAAAACTGCAAGTTATACGAGATCGATCGATCCGAGCATATCGGTTTGCTTACGGCTTTGTATATCCCCCCTCTGGATCAAGACACCTCGTTGGAGGCGTTTCAGGAAGTGGTGGCACGCTTGCGCGCGCCTGACGGTTGCCCCTGGGACCGAGAACAGACCCATCAGAGTTTGCGCAAGTACCTGCTCGAGGAAACCTACGAAGCCCTGGCGGCACTGGATGCTGAGGACCCGGACGGATTGCGCGAAGAATTGGGTGATTTGATGCTGCAGATTCTGCTGCATGCCCAAATTGCTGTGGAGGATGGCGAATTCAGCATGGCCGAGGTTTTGCAGGGCATTAACCGAAAGATTGTCCGGCGGCATCCGCATGTTTTCGGTGAAATCAAGGTGGCAGGCGTCGACGGTGTTCTGCTCAATTGGCAAAAATTGAAAGAAAAGGAGCGGGCTGAGAACGGGGAGGGGGAAATAAAAGGCATGCTCGATGGTGTGCCCGCCATATTACCAGCGCTGTCGCAATCGCAGGAAATCCAGGACCGGGCTGCCCGGGTTGGTTTCGACTGGGCGGATATCGATCCCGTAATTTCAAAGGTGTTTGAAGAACTTTCGGAAGTCCGGACAGCCGCTACGCCTGAACACCGTTCTGCAGAGCTGGGAGATTTGCTGTTTGCCGTTGTAAACCTCGCGCGCTGGTATAAAGTGGATGCCGAGAGCGTGCTGCGCGGCACAAACCAGAAATTCCGCCGCCGATTTGCATACATTGAACAACGCGCCCGTGAAACCGGGCATGAAATGGGCACCATGACCCTGGAAGAGATGGATCTGTGGTGGGAAGAGGCAAAGAAACTGGAAGACTAATTTCCGCGCAGGACAGGCGAGTCAAACCAAAGGCCTGAAATTTGGTGGGGTTCATTCAGGTCAAACACTACCCGCATGCTGACCTCATTATCTTTTTCGTACGTGAGGCGGTAAACCAGAGTTGAATAGGTCTCTTCTTTCAGCACGGTCACCAACTCGGCAGACTGATAGGAACCGAGCTTGGTATCCAACATGGTCAGCAAGTCATTAAAGGCCTGTTCATTCATACCCTGGCTCATGTTGGAAGAGAAGTTTGCTGAAAATTGCGCATAATTTTGTGCGATAAGCCCGTTCAGCAGATTCTCAGCGGGTTCAAGGGCATATGCCAGGACTTCATCCTGTTCGCTGCCTTCCAACACAACAGGCTCGATGATCGGTGATTTTATTACCGAACAGCCTGCTGACAAAATCAGGCTAACAAAAAGGATTGTTTTGATTAATAGCGCGATCTTTTTCATGTTTCATCCTATTCACGGATGGATAACCCTGGTTTATTCGATTAAAAGGCATTGGATTAGAAGCATTATACCCTGTCTCAAATCCAGATCTATCTTTAAAAGTCAAGATTGAACTGCTGCAATAGAAAAATAAATATAATTTAATAATAAGTTGATAATACTAAACATAATTACAATAAAATTCAAAAATTGCTTGACAAAATCTAAAATATTGATATTATTGAATCAGAACAATGGAAAACAACCGGATTGGAGAATAAAGCATGACCATAAAATCCTTCCCCAGCAGTGCTACTCCGCGCCTTGAAATCAATGCGGACGGCAACCTCAAAATTGCAGGTTGGGCCAGCGAGGTGGTGGAAGCCCAGATCCAGGATGAAAGCGACCTGACCGTAGAACTGGTTGATAATGGGCTGAATATTTATGCTGAAGATGATTGTGAGCTAAGCGTTCCGCAAACAGCAACCCTGCATATCAACCTGGTGGAAGGCTCACTTTCGATTTCCACTGTTCTAGGTGAAATCAGTATCCAATCGGTGGGCGGGCATCTTACCTTACAGGCAACCGGACCGGTTACTTGCGGTAATGTTTCGGGTCACCTAAAATTTTCGGAAACGGTCGGCGCACTCCGGATCCGCAATGTTGGCGGGAACCTGAAGGGCAATCAGGCAGCCGGAGCGCTGACCGTGGCCAACGTCGGCGGCAACATAAAGATGCTGGACGTAATGCTGGTCGATAAGGTGCATGCGGGAGGGAATATCAAGGTCAAGTACCCGGCTTCTCCGCAGGAGCTGGAAGCCCTGGCAGGCGGTAATATCAAGCTCTGGGTGCCTGAGGAGGCGAACTTCGCTTTAGAAGCCTACAGCGGCGGCGAAAAAGTTGTTTTTCAGAGTGGATCAGAATCCCAGCGTATCGGCTCCAGCCGGCATCGCATGACAATGGGGGCGGGCGGACCTTTGGTGAGGCTGCATGCCGGAGGGAATGTTTACATTCTCACTTCCGGTTGGGAGGACGATTTATCCAGCGAAGATTTTGTCACAAGTGAAGATTTCACCATGGGTTGGTTTCGTCCGGGGATGAACGAACATCTCCAGAGGCGCATCGACGCCAAAGTGCGCGAAGCTGAGGCGCGAGCGACAGAAGCAACACGCCGTGCTGAACAGCGGATTGGCGCTGCCATGCGTAAAGCAGAAAAAGCATCGGACAAGTTCGGCGAAAAATTTTGGGCTGGTGGTTCTAGAGGATGGCCGGCACCCCATCCAGGTCACTCCGCAGCTCCAGAAGCTCCAGCTTCGCGCGTCAGCGATGAAGAGCGTATGCTGATCCTGACCATGTTGAGCGAAAAGAAGATCACAGCTGATGAAGCCAATCAGTTGCTGGATGCTTTGAACGGGAAATTTGGTAAATAGCCAGGAGAACATGCTGCCATGGACCGTCTGGAAGTACTACGCAAGATTGAATCGGGCGAGTTAAACCTGGATGAGGGCTCCCGTCTTTTGAATGAGCTGGACAACAACTTGATGCCGGACACCGCAGTTTATGCCAACCGGGAGAGCGATACACCTTCGGTTGAGGTGATTAACTCCTTTCCCAACGGTCGCGGAGCAGATGGAAAAGTGGATGTCCCTCCGGATT
>CAYPJS010000184.1:0-2936 GCA_964411135.1 uncultured Anaerolinea sp. | reverse complement strand
CCAGGGGTGCCATTATCGGCGGTGCCGCCGCCCAAAATCATGGTCACGGAGCGCGAGTCGGCATTGCCCAGGTTGGTTACTTTCAGATCCAGGGTAAACATGGTCCCTGGCTGCAGCGGCGTGATGTCGGTGCCGTAGCTGCCGACCACCAGTTGCGGGCGGCTGACTGCGGTGGGCGTAGCCGTTGGGCGGGCTACTCCGCCCCCGCCCGATGACTGGGTGATGGGGATGGTGATATTAAAAGCCTCGCTGTAGGTGGCAGCGCCGGACAGATCGGTGTAGCTGACGTTTACCGTCACGCTGGCGTATTTGACGCCAACCAGCGATGAACTGGCCACAAACGGCTGTACCACGTTGATCTTTTCACCTGGGTCGATCTCACCCAGTGAGCGCACCCCGCCCGTATCTACCGGCAAGAAGTCTGCCCCCGAATAGGTCAGGATCAGGTTGCGGCCAAAATCCTGCCCGGTGTTGTAAACGCGCAGCGTCAGGTCAAAACGCTGCCCGGGGCTGACCGAGGTTCCCGTGACGGTGTACGAGTCCAGAATGATCACCGGTCGAAAGGAGGAGGACGGCTGCGTGGTCGCAGTAGCAATCGGGCCAGGTGTTTCTACTACAGCCGTGGGTTCTATGACGGTAGGCGCCTGCGTCGGCCCGACAGTCGGCGTCCCTGTGCTGGCCTGGGCCGAGGCGGGTTGAACACCACGCGCGCTCAACAGGACCATAATCATCAATACAATCGATAGGTATTTAGCTTTCATGCTTTCCATCCCCTTCCGAGGTTGTTTCGAATTCGAAGGTTGAGGCGCTCTGGTATTCTGCCTCGCTGACAGCCTTGCCGTCTAACAAATAAACCGTATTGGTTGAAAAATGCTGCATGCGCGGATCGTGCGTGACCACAATCACGGTGTGTCCGTTTTTGTGCAGCTGCGACAGCAGCTGCATGATGCCGTACCCACTGGTGGTATCCAGGTTGCCAGTCGGTTCATCCGCCAGGATCATCTTCGGCCGATTGACCATCGAGCGGGCGATGGCCACGCGCTGCTGCTGTCCGCCTGACAGTTCAGTCGGTTTGTGGTGGGCGCGGTCTGCCAGACCTACCTGTTTCAATAATTCCATTGAGCGCACGCGCCTTTGTTTGGTCGGAACACGCGCAAAACGCATCGGGAAACCCACGTTTTCTGCAGCATTCATGGTTGGCACCAGGTTGAAAGACTGGAAGATAAACCCGACCAGTGTGCGGCGGTATTCAGCCAGGCGGTTCTCATCCATCTTCTCCAGTGGTTCAGCCTCCACCACAATACTGCCCGAGGTTTGGCGGTCCAGTCCTCCAATCAGGTGCAGCAGCGTACTCTTGCCAGACCCCGAAGGACCCATAATGACCGTGAACGAACCAGCAGCAATGTCCAGGTCGATTCCCGCCAGCGCATGGACGGTAGAATTGCCCATCACATACGTCTTCCGTAAGTCACGGATCTGAATAAACGATTCCATAAAAACCGGTTCCTAGAAGTAGATCCCGCCAGAGATATCCAGTCCGCTTAGTAACAACCCGACATAACCCGGAACGGACTTGAGAACCAGGATCAGCAGCACCGAGATCACCACCGCCGGCCAGGCTTTGCGCAGGGGCAGCCCGGTGAGCGGCAGCGCTCCTACCAACAGTAATACCATCTGCCAGATCAGGTAGATATCCACAAACGCCAGCAGGATGCGCAGGAAGGCAGTAAATCCTGTCGCGTCGGCTGCGATGAACCCCGAAACACCCGGGGCGCCGATCAACGCCTTGGTAGATAGGATGGCAATGGCCTGCACAATAAAACGGATGGCAAAGGGCAAACTGGCCCAGCCAGCCAGATTGATGGCCTGGATGCTGTTACCGCGGCTGCCGCTGAGCGTCAACGCCAGATGCAAAATGCTGCCAAGCAGAAACCACGACAGCCAGATCCCGATCAGCGATCCCAAAATGGGGAATAAATAGATGAACAGTGGGTTGGCCCGGTTGGCCTGTGAGTCAAGATACTCCTGCTGCTGTTCGGGCATCCAATACTGGAAATCGGGCGGCAGTTCGCCCACCTGTTGGGACTGGGCGGTGCGTATGGGTGCGCTGACCAACACCAGCAGGATTGCCAGCAGGCTCAGGATCAGCAGCGGCGTCAACCACACCGGGGTCTGCTTTTCAACCACTGTCTTCAAGGTGCGCGCCGGGCGTAAAAAGAGCGGAAGGACCCACTCAAAATGCAGCGCGCGAGGTTTTTCAACATCACTGGTCAGGATATCCATGTCAGCTTCAGCCATCGTCTTTGCTTTCCTTTCAGCCCTGCCTGCAACCAAGAACTAAGTGCGTGATTAAGTGCCAAGAGATTCCACTTGAGGAACAGGTATTTGACGTTCTAACGATCTGGAAAGTTCCGGGGCTTTCCCAAACATGATTCTACTATCGAAAACCCGGACTGTAACCGCAAAGATGACGGATAATATAATGTAGAGAACTGGTCAACGACTCGGGGAGGGCAATAGTATGCAGATTTTGGTGGGACTGGAAAACGGAATGGATGGGCGTCCGTTAGCATGGGCGCTCGAACACCCGGGCTGTTACGCCTTTGGCGAAGACAGCTCCTCGGCTGTGGTGAATATGGCAACCGCCTTCCTGCAGTATAAAGCCTGGATTGCACACCACGCGCGCGAGTCCTGGCTGGTAAATGTACAGGATGTTGACATAAAGTTGGCCGAAGTGTGGGATGTTTATAACATCGACAGTGATTACAACACCGTTGTCAATGCCGGATACGAGGTCAATGCCTGGTTCCGCTACGACTGGAAACCGCTCACCCGGCTGGAAGTTCGGCGCGCTCTGCAGATCCTCAGCTTCAGCCGCAAGGACCTGCTTGAGTTAATCAAGCCTGTGCCGGCGGAAGAACTGGACCGCAAATACC
>CAYPJS010000183.1:0-20399 GCA_964411135.1 uncultured Anaerolinea sp. | reverse complement strand
CGGCGGTTGGACGAAAAGATGGTCGGGTGTTTTTTTCAGCGCGTTCAGCACATTTTGATCTTCAATGGTACCCGACGGATCATCCACTGCCCGCGCATCGACCAACACCTGAGCCAGGTCTGCAATCTCTGCAACAGAGGTTTGGTCGAAAAAGCGGCCAAAGGCCAGCCACCCGATTGTCTGGGTAGCCGATAAAGGAGATTTTACCGGCTGGGCGGAAACCATCATCAGGCCAAGACTGGTGTTGGTAAAACCAGCGAGCGGGAAATCTTGCCCCGGCTTGGATGCCTGCAGACGGTAATCCACGGGCAGAGAACGCAGATCCGTAGGAACAGATTGTGTGGTGCCTGTCAATGGGTTGACGACGTGTCCGTAAACCAGCCGTTCATCCGCATCGAAAAATAGGACGACATCCATTCCCAGGCCCTGTACCTGGGAAGCCAATTGGCTGGAAATAGGTTGATGCGACCTCTGAGATTCCAAAAATTGCCGGGGCTGATCCTGGGAGGTCCATTTGTTATTCAGGTTTGTAAGATCCTCGAGCTCACGGCTGATGAGCAGCCGGGTACGCTGCGCACCCTGCAAAATTTCCTGCCCTTCAAGCTGGGAAAAGCGTTTAACAACCACAACCTGGGTGATCAGAAAGATCACTCCCAGCGCTGCAGTCACAACCAGCAGTGAATATATGAAAGCTCTGGCTCGATACCCCATATTCTTCATTGGTGCAATATTTATGCCGTTGGAATAGGGGCATTTCTACCCCAATAAAACAATTACTGCCCCTCACCTTAGTATAGAGTCTTGGGGCAGTAGTGCATTTACAGCTGATTAACAAATTTAGCGGTTATCCGCCGCTCAGGGCACCGATGATGCGGATTTCGTCGCCCGGCGCCAGGGGTTGGGCCAGCCCATCCGCCATTTCCTTGTTTACAAAGATATGGATATGCCGCCTGATACGGTCCTGTTCGTCAATAATGCGGAAACGCAAGCCCGGGTAGCGCCGGTCCAGTTCCTGGAGCACATCGCTCAGGGTCTGCCCGCTCACTTCGACCTGTTTCACACCGGCATAGGAATACAGTTGGGAAGGAAGTTTCACGATCATGGGGCAAATACCACAGCCTCAAGCGAGTATATCTCGGGCAGATAATCACTCAGCTTACGCCAGCGCTTGCCCTCATCCGTGCTGCCCCAAATTTGCCCGCCGGTTGTGCCAAAATATAGACCAAGCGGGTCCTCGCGATCGGAAACCATGGCATGCCGTTTGACGCTGAAGTAACCATGTCGTGGAGGCAGCCCTTTGCGGAAAGACTCCCAGGTCTTTCCACCGTCGGAAGTCCCGTAAACTGCCGGTTTGCCGTGGGGACTGGTGCGCGGCCATACATCCGTGCCGTCCATGGGGAAAACCCATACTTTCTGCGGATCGCGCGGATGCAAAACGATGGCAAAACCTATATCGCCGACTTTGGACGGCATATTCAGACCGATACGCTCCCATTTGCCGTCTTCGCGGTCCATACGGTAGATACCGGTGTGGTTTTGCTGGTAAAGGGTATCCGGGTAAAGCGGATGCAGCCGCAATGAGTGCGGATCATGGCCAAATTCCGCATCCGGGTCCGGCATGAAATCTGCTGCCTGGCCCTTATTGAGCGGAGTCCAGGTCTGGCCGTGGTCGGTGGTTTCAAACACACCTCCCACCGATAATCCCATGTAGATGTGCTTGTAATCGCGCGGGTCAATTTGCAGCGAATGCAGTCCGCCGCCGCCCGGAGGTGCAAAATCTGGCGGCCCGATCCAGGTGCGGCGCATGGGGTGTTCGTTAAAGCCTGCAACGCCCTCCCAGGTAGCTCCGCCGTCTTCAGAGCGGAACAGCCCTGCCGGGGAAGTACCGGCGTAGAAGACGCCAGGCTCATCTACATGTCCTGCCCACAGGGAAAAGGTGTAACTGACCGCTTCGCCCTTGCCATCACCATTTACTTTTGGAAACGCTGGAGGCTGCGCGGCTTCTTTCCAGGTCCGGCCCTGGTCAGAGGAGCGGAAGATCGTCGGGCCAAGGTGCCCGGTACTGGCAGCCATCAACAGGGTTTTACCGTCGCGCGGGTCGAGGATCAGGTGATGCACAATGGAGCCGAGGAAGAACGGCCCGTCGAGTTTCCATTTGTCGCGCGCACGGCTGGTGCGCAGGAAGAAAGCGCCTTTGCGCGTTCCCACCAACAAGGCCATTTTCCCGTCATGCGTTCCCGTCTTCGATTTTGGCATTAAACATCTCCTTCTCCAATGTCGATTTAGGTAAATTGTTTACAGAAATACTACATGATTCGGGATATTCTGGCAAGGTTGATTCAACGATCATCCCCCCTTACCTCGCGCGCGGCTTTTACCAGGATCGCAAAACTTTGTCCGATCCAGTCCGCCAGAGCCAGAGGGGGCTCCTTTCCATTTTCTAGATTCTCCAGCGCGTACAGCAGGCTGCCGCGCAGTCCGGCTGCCCGGTGTGCCCAGGCAGAGTCTGCGCTTAAGCGCTCCAGTCGGTCGATCAGGGTTCTTAGCTCCTGCAAGCGCTTATACTCAACCGGGATGGGAAACTTTTGCTTATCGGAAGCCGTCATAGGGTTGATACAATGGTATCAAATGTCCGGACTATTTTTAAGGAGAAGACCATGATTTCTGTACGCAAATTCCTGCTGGCGGTCACGATCCTTGGATTGACTGCCGCCGGATGTGCCGGTCAACCGGTTGATCCCACCCAAACAGTTGAAGCATCTGCCGTACCGACAGCCGAACCAACTGCAGAGGTCCCAGTGATTGAAAACGTTAATCTAAAATCCGATCTACCGCGGGAAACCCCTGCCGCTGAATCCTATAATGCCATCCCTGCTTTGAGCCAGGGCAACCTCGCTTTTGCTCTCGACCTGTATCAGCAGCTGCATGGTCAGAGCGGCAACCTTTTCTACTCGCCCTTCAGCATCTCGCTGGCGCTTGCCATGACTTACGCCGGAGCCCAAAATGCCACCGAATCCCAGATGGCCCAGACACTTCATTTCGACCTGCCGCAGGATCAATTGCATGCCGCCCTCAACGCTCTTGCTCTCACCCTGGAGGAACGCCAGGGAAGCGCTGAGCAGCCGGGTTTCAAGTTGAACGTCGCCAATGCCCTGTGGGGGCAGGATGGCTTTGCCTTCCAGCCTGAATTCCTGGACACCCTGGCCCTCAATTATGGCGCTGGCATGCAAGCCGTGGACTTTTCCAGGTCCGAAGAAGCGCGCCAGACCATCAATGATTGGGTAGCGGACCAGACCGAGGAAAAAATTAAGGATCTGATCCCGGAAGGCGCTTTGAATGCTTTAACCCGCCTGGTTTTAACCAACGCCATCTACTTCAACGCCGCCTGGCTGACGCCGTTTGACGCGAATGAAACCAGGCAGGATAGTTTCGACCTGCTGGACGGCAGCGAGGTGCAGGTACCCATGATGCGCCAGACCGAGAGTTTTGGCTACCTGGAGGCAGAGGATTACCAGGCAGTCGAACTCTTCTACGAAGGCCGCCAGCTTTCGATGGTGATTCTGCTTCCGGATGAAGAGCAGTTTGAGTCCTTCGATGCCAGTCTGGACGATGAAACCCTGCAATCCATTCTGGCAGGGTTGGAGATGCAGCGACTCGACCTATCCATGCCGAAGTTCAAGGTCGAATCCTCCTTCGGACTGGCAAAGACACTGGCCGATATGGGCATGGCAGATGCCTTTGATGTGACCAAGGCTGACTTCAGCGGAATGACCGGTCAACCGGACCTGTATATAACAGATGTGGTCCACAAAGCCTATGTGGATGTGAACGAGGAAGGCACTGAGGCAGCTGCCGCCACCGGGGTGGTTATGGGGTTGAAATCCATGCCAACGGGCGAGCCCATCCAGGTAAAAATTGACCGCCCGTTCCTGTTCCTCATCCGCGATGTGGAAACCGGTACAATACTGTTCATGGGCCGGGTGGTTCAACCATAAAGGGAAAAGGGCAGAGTTGCCTGTCGTTATTTCCCAAGCCACCAAAAATACAAGGGCACAGTACACTGTGCCCTTGTGACATCTCTAATGTTAAACCCCTGAATAAATTAAGAGGATTTCCTGCCCGCCAGATATTTCATGGCAATTTTAAGCAGCGCATCCGCTACCAGCATGCCGGATTCCTTGCGGTGGGACGAACTGCCCATAGAGCTGCCGGAAAGCAGAGTTTCCAGCAGTTGGCCTGCCACGCCCCCGCCCTGGCTGGATGGTTTCCCGCTGCTGCCCTGGTAGGCCTGGAAGAGCTGCATACCAATATTGATCAGGTCGCCGGTGTCAAGACCGGAGGAGGACTGCTGTTGAGTCTGACCGCCCATCAAGCCGCCAATCAAGGAACCGAGCATATCGCCGCTGCCGCTGGAACTCCCGCCAGAGGGCGTGCTGCCGCCCAGCAGGCTGCCGAGCAGGTCTCCTGCTGCGTTTCCCTGCGGTTGACTGGATCCTCCACCCAGTAAACTGCCAAGCAGGTCGCCAGCTCCGCCGCCCTGTCCTTGATCCGATCCGCCCAGCAGGCCGCCGAGTAAACCAGCCGCCGGACTGGCAGGCTGCTGTTGAGGGGTACCCGCTCCCATCAAGGCTGAGATCAATTCAACAGCGCTCTCCGGGTTGATCGACCGCCCCTGAAACTGTTGGGCAGCGCGATCCAGCCCAGCAGAATAGGCCTTTGCCGAGCCGCTGCTGCTCTTTTGGGCTACTAATTGACTGGCATATTCAAGCTGCTCAGAAGCCGGAGCAGCTTTTTTAGCAGTTACGGCTTTGCTAATGGTCTGGAATATTTCCACCATGTTGTCGCCGTGGTTATGGTTATACTGATCGGCTTGATTTAAGCTTGCCTGGTTGGCTGCCAGTGTCTTGGTCGCAGCCTTGAACATCTTTGCCAGATCAACATTTGTTGTGTCTGTCATGATTTCATGTCCTCGGGGAGTTCAGGGATTTTTAAGACCGCACCGGTCTTGATGATGCCGGGATTGCTGCCAATTTCTGCCTTATTGGCTTCGTAAATGAGCATCCAGTACTCGCGCGCAGACTTCCCGTAATATTTAAGCGCCAGACCGCTCAAGGTATCGCCGGCGGCAACCGTGTGTTCCACTTTAATTTTCGCCAGAGCGGCCCTGCGCTCCATCTCAGCCTTTTTCTCTGCGGCCATCTTCTTATAGACGTCACTGAGGTTTTCGCCTTCAAGGTTTGGCATAATCTTCTCCTTATTGGATTGTTTGAAAGGGTAAAGCGCTTATAAATATCTTATCATCATTTTATGACAATCATACGCCTGGCTGGTAGGCTTAATTAGTCAGCCGCCTGCCGTGCGCAAGCTTCTGCCACGGCAGGCATGGTTTATAATTCCTTCTATAACCCGACCGCCAAGGGAGGCGTGCAATGTTCGAAACTCAAGAAGATGAACAAGAAGAAATGACCCCCGAAGAAAAACCAAAATTTAACTTCCAGGATAAGATGCTGGAAACCCGCACCATTCTGATCTTCGGTGAGATTGATCAGAAAATGGCCGAACGCGTCACCCAGCAGTTGATCCTGCTCTCTGCCATATCGGATGAGGATATCAAAATCATCATCAATTCGCAGGGTGGGCATGTCGAGTCCGGCGACACCATATTCGATATGATCCGCTTTGTCAAGCCAAAGGTAAAAATTATCGGAACAGGCTGGGTGGCCAGCGCTGGAGCCTTAATTTTTTCAGCGGCACCCGTTGAGCAGCGTTACTCACTGCCCAACACACGCTTCCTGCTGCACCAGCCGCTGGGCGGCATTCGCGGAAGCGCTGCGGACATGGCCATCGAAGCGCAGGAGATCCTCAAAATGCGCCGCCGCCTGAATGAGATTTTTGCCAGGCAGACCGGTCAGCCGCTGGAAAAGATTGAAAAGGAAACCGACCGCAACCTGTGGATGGACGCCAAAAAGGCACTGGATTACGGTCTGGTGGGGCATATCATCACCAATATCAGCGAGATCTAGCCTTTAGACCTCAAGAGCGCAGCGTACAAAAAAAGTTACGCTGCGCTCTTGATTAAGGCTTGAATTCATGCTTGAAGTTGTATATAATTTACATACCGTTAAACAAACCAATAATTTTACATGGATGCGTTGACCCACTCCCTGAATTTCTGGACGCCAGGGGAACGGCGAGCAAATGGCGTAACCGGCCGCAGGAAGTTCTACGGCCGTAATGCGTCTTAACCCCCAACCGGGTGAGGTTTATTGCAGGGTTTTGCTGCCGGCACTTGTCACTTTTTATCACGCGCTAAAGGAGAAAAAAATGAAACAAAAATTGTTGAGCGTTTTGATTATCGCCAGCATGTTGATGTTGGCCTTTACCTCTGTCGGGGCAACTGCCAATAAAAACATCGGCATCAATGTCCTGCTGAATACAGAGCTTTCGGACTCGGTTCTGGCTGACCTGGGCACGCACGGCAAGGTGCGCGACCTGATTCCTGCCATCAATGCATTGACCATGCAGGTACGCGAGAGCGAGCTGGAAGTCATCCGCGCGCTGCCGTATGTGGAAGCCGCCAACCCGGATGCCGAGCGCAAGGCTGCACCGGTGGACGCCGTGGCGGTGACCGATTTCATGAATGGCCTCAGCACCTGGGATCAGGACGCCATTAACGTAACCGATTTCGGCCTTGGCCGCACGTTGCCCGAATTTGACGGCAGCGGTGTTTACGTGGCGGTGCTCGATACCGGCCTGGTGGATATTTGGCGCGGCTTCTTCCCGCAGGAACGCATCGCGGAAGGATATGCCAAATCCTTCAGCGGCGGCGGCGGAGAAGTGGGTAATGTCTCCGAGCAGCCCAATAAGTGGGAGCACGACCAGAACAGCCACGGCACGCACGTGGCCAGCACCATCCTGGGCTACAGCCTTAACGGCACCGCCGTCAACGGCGTGGCACCCATGGCAACGATTATTCCAGTCAAGGTGCTCAACCAGAACGGCTCAGGTTGGTCCTCGATGATCGCGGAAGGCATCATGTATGTTGCCAGCCTGAAGGAAGGACCATTGGCCGGCTCCCCTGTGGTGATTAACATGAGCCTGGGCGGGTCTGAACTGGACGCGATTGAAAAAGCTGCTATCGATTACGCTGTTGAAGCTGGTGTGATCATCGTGGCTTCAGCCGGCAATGAAGGCGAAGCCGGCATGGGTTACCCGGGTGCGTACGCCCCGGTCATTTCCGTGGCAGCTTCCGGCTGGGTCGGCGAGTGGACAGCGCCAGGTTCCTGGTGGCGGACCCTGGATGTGCTTGATCCGACTGACGTCAACGATTTTTACATCACCGACTTCTCCAGCCGCGAACTGTCTGGACAGGACCTTGACGTAGCTGCTCCAGGATCATGGGTGGTTGGACCGTACAAGGTCAACAGCGGCATGTCCCTTTCGTACTACTACCTGGGCGGCACATCCATGGCCTCACCGCATGTGGCGGGCATCGCAGCCTTGAGGGCGCAGAAGAATCCGGCGCTGACACAGGAGCAAGTCGAGGCTTACCTTGAAGGCGCTGCCATTCCGCTGCCAGCAGGCAGCCGAATGGTGTTTGATCCCAATGCAGGTAAATTTGTCAATTTTAGTTGGGGAGACGATGCCACCGGAGCCGGGCTGATCACGGCGGACGCAGCCCTGGCTGTCATTCCTTAATCCACAAATTCTTAAAAGCAGTCCAAGAGGCGCAGCGAATGCTGCGCCTCTTGCTTTATAGCGACTGCAACCCCGGTTACCCAAAAAATACGTAGTACCGGGGTGAAAACTACGTACAACTACGATATTTATTCATGTACTATTCTGCTATACTTTGATTGATCCAACACAGGTGCGGCCTGTGTGCGGCGTTATGGGTAAATTCAGGCACATCTATTAAATTGAATGATTAACGGTAACTCATCGTCGACCGGACTTGAAAGCATCCCTCTGCCAGGGATGGAAGGAGTGACCGGGCTATGTACCTTCAATCGCGCGATGCAATGCAGGCAATTAAATCGCTTGCCTTACAAAGTATTCCCATTGCTATCACAAGCACCTATAAAGGGATTCTGCTTGAGGAGAAATTGACCCCGATCAAGGTCAACCCGGACTCAATCATATTCCGCGCCCCCAAAAAGCAGATATGCGCCTCAATGCGCAATCCCACCATCATCCACAGCCAGCTGTTAAAACAATCGGTCCGTGCACAGCTGCAATACATTGATACGCACGCTCAGGAGATTTGCCTGACGGGGTTTACCTACACCGGCAATTACTGGAACACCCGCGATGAACAACGGGTTGAACCGGGAAACCCGATTTATGCCACCCTGGTGCTTGGGGCTCAGCGGTTCCGCGCCAGCCTGGTCAACCTTTCGATCCACGGAGCCGGGCTGCTGGTTTACCTGGGGGATGCCACCGGACGGGATCTGGCGCCAAAGGCCAGCGTTGAATTATCCTTTAAGCTCACTGAAGCCACAGAGATGCATATCGCCGGAGACATTGTCAGCACAAAATTCCTGGGCTACTCGCTGGAACAGATCGGGGTGCATCTTCGCCCGTCGCGGGTTCAGGAAACCTGGCTGGAAAATTATATTACCCGGCGCAAGATGGAAATTCTTGACGAGCTGGACCGTACAGCATCGGTCAAACTCAATCCGGCAGTACCGCTCTAGCCCGTCAAATCCGGGCCGAATTAGCCGCCCCAGGTAAATACTTTTACGGGAATCAGACGAATCAAGCGGTTTTCCGGATCGACCGCCCATGATGCAGGGCCGGGTTCTCTGGCGCCGTCAATGCCCAGATAGCGCTCGTAAATTGAGGTCGAGCGCGGTGCCACCACAGCCGGGTCTGCGATCACCTGCACGCTGCCTTCGAACAACACCCCGCGTGGATTGCGGTTATCGCCCTCCACATCCACCACGAACGACACAAGCGGATTACCCTCCAGGTCGCGCATCTTGCGGGTCGAATCAAAGGAACTGATCCACACCGCTTCACCGTCCCACTCGAACCAGACGGGTACCACGTGCGGCTGCAATGTGTTCCGGTTGGCAGTCGCCAGGCGGGCGGTCAGCGGTTGTTCGAGTAAATCCGCAATCCAGGATTCAAGTTTTATTGCTTGCGGGGTGTGCATGAGCCATCCTTTGATTGAAAGATCACTCCTCATTATAGTCCCGGGGATTTGCAGGTTGACCGATTGTTTCCATTTATTTCCGCCGTTCTTGAGCGTATAATTCACCCGGTTTTATGTTAAGCCTGCGCCGCATTTTCCAGCCCTCTGACCCTATTCCGGCTGAATACCGCCGGAATTTCCTGCACCTGTACTTCGACATCGGCTGGTGGGGGCTGTTGAACGGCAGCATCCTGGTCTTCCTGCAAATTTATGCCTCGCGGCTGGGGGCAACCCCCTTCCAGCTCGGCTTGTTAACCGCTGCCCCGGCTGTGGTCAATCTGCTTTTCACTTTTCCTGCAGGATCCCTGACACGTAAATGGTCCACTGCCGGCGCTGTGCGCTGGTCGGCGCTGCTCATGCGCAGCTTCTACTTCCTATTGATCCTGCTGCCGGTGCTCTTCCCGGCAGGCACCCAGATCTGGCTGATTATTCTCATCACACTCTTGATGAACATCCCGGGTGTGATGGTAGCCGTGCTGTTTAATGCCTTCTTTGCCGAGGTCACGCCGCCGGAATGGCGCGGACACGTTGCCGGCACGCGCAACGCCCTTTTTGCCATCACGTCGTTGGTGACAGCACTCGTTTCGGGGTTGGCGCTTGAAAAACTACCCTTTGGAACAGGTTACCAGGTTGTGTTTGCCATTGGCTTCCTGGGCGCCATGATGAGCACGGTACACTTATTTTTAATCCGTCCCCCCGCCAGAGAAACCGCACCGCAAAATCTAACCGAGCAGGTCAGTCATGAGCTCGAAGAAGCCAAACAGACTGGCATGCGTGCTTCGCGCTGGCAGGCACTGCGGTTAGACGTACTGACCGGTCCCTTCTGGCGTATCGTCGTGATCACCTTCCTGTTTCAGACCGCGCTTTACTTCATTGGTCCGGTGGTGCCGCGCTACCAGGTGGACAACCTGAAACTGACCGACGGGGTGATCAGTCTGGGCAGCGCTATTTTCTGGACGATGAACTTTGTGGGGTCGATGCAGGTGCGGCGCTGGTCGAGCCGCTGGGGATTCCGCCGGCTGACAGCCTACGGCATGTTCATTGCCAGCGTTACCTTGACTATCTTTACTTTCAGCTTCGAGACCGGCATTTACCTGCTGCATCAATTCATCGGTGGGGTCGGTTTTGCCATGATGAACGGAGGCATGGTCAACTATGTGCTCGAACATGTGCCGGTGGATGACCGGCCATCGCACCTGGCCTGGTATAACCTGGCGGTCAATGCCGCCATTTTGATGTCCGGCTTCCTGGCACCACCGGTCGCAGGCATGATCAGCATCATGGGGGTGTTGTTGTTCTCGGTTGGCCTGCGCATGATTGTGGGCTGGGTTATTCTCAAACACGGGGAATAAGCACCGCCCGGAGAATTTTTGCCGCGCACTTCCCGTTTAATCCACCCTACAACTGACTCTTCGACCGGTCGCGGGCGTTTTCCAGGGTTTCACGGGCGGAGTTCAAATTGGCGTCCGTGACAGCGCCCAACATCTGCGCTAACTCAACCAGCCGGTTTGTCCCGTTCAACACCTCGACGCGCGTGGTGGTGCGGCCCCCGTCCACTTCTTTGCGCACGCTGTAATGTTGGTCGCCAAAAGCTGCCAGCTGCGGCAGGTGCGTCACACACAGCACCTGATGGTCTCGCCCCAGCTGCCACAACTTCTCGCCAACCACTGAACCGACCCGCCCGCCGATCCCTTGATCGATTTCGTCGAAGACCAGGGTGGGAATCGAATCGGCCCGGGTGAGTACCCGCTTCAAAGCCAGCATCAGGCGCGAAGTCTCGCCGCCAGACGCAATTTTAACCAGCGGTTTGAGTCCCTCGCCTGGGTTGGGTGCGATCAGGAATTCAATCCGATCCACACCGTTCTCGTCGAAGGCCACTGGCTCGTCTGCCGCAAGCACCAGGCCGTCCGCGGATGGTTCGCGCCGGATGTCAACCGCGAACTCGGCTCCCGCCATGCTCAAATCGTCCAGTTCTTGCTCGACCGCGGAAGCCAGTGCTCCGGCTGCCTCATTTCGCACCTTCGACAAATCAAGCGCCTGCTGCGCCAATTTTCCGCGCAGGGTGCGTTCCCGCTCCTCGAGCTCAGCAATTCGCTCGGTGGCGTGCGCGATGTTATCCAGATCGGTTCGCGCCTTGCGTGCAAACTCAAGTACCGCCTCAATGCTGCCGCCGTACTTACGTTTCAGGCGGTTGATCAGGTCCAGGCGTTCCTCCACCTGCTCAAGGCGCCTGGGGTTGAACTCGATTGTATCCATGTAGCCGCGCAGGTCGCGCGAAATATCCGAAAGGGTCTCGCTCAGGGTTTGGGCCTGCTCCGCCAGCTCATTTTGCGCCGGGTCGATGCGCGCCAGCGACTCGAGCGCCCGCACCATCTGCCCCGCCAGGTCATTAATAGCGGGTGTTTCGGGTGTCCCGTCATCGATCAGCGCTACCGCTTCCTGGCACAGCGAATTCAATCCCTCGGCATTTGCCAGACGGGTGCGTTCCTGCCGTAATTCGTCCTCTTCCTCAAGGGAAAGATTGGCGTTTTCAATCTCGCCGGCCTGGAATTCGAGCAAATCGGTACGGCTGGCGGCGTCCAGCTCGGCCTGGTGCAAGGCTGCCAGATCCTTCTGCACCCGGCGAAGGTCGCGGTAGGTAGTGCGGTAAACCTCGAGGGCTTCCTGCGCATTGGCAAAACGGTCCAGCAGATGCAGATGCTGGCGCACATTAAGCAGCGACAGATGCTCCGACTGCCCGTGAATGTCCACCAGGTAGCCGCCCAGTTCGCGCAGCAGGCTTTGACTGACGCTGCGCCCGTTGATCCGCGCCACGCTGCGTCCGTTCTGGCGCATTTCACGCGCCACTGTAACCAGTTCGGGGTCATCCAGCAGTGCCTCTGGCTCAAGCAGCGCTCGCACTGAATCCTGGCTGGCAGGACTAATGGCGAAGGTACCTTCCACATTGGCGCGCTCGGCTCCGGCGCGGATGAGGGTTGCATCCGCCTTGCCGCCCAGCAGCGCCATCAAGGCGTCCAGGATGATCGATTTTCCTGCACCGGTTTCACCGGTAAAGGTGGTCAGGCCAGGCTGAAAGGTCAGCTCCAGGTCCTGGATAATGGCAAAGTTTTCGATGTGCAGTTCGGTTAGCATGCCGCCCTGATTAGCGAATTTGAATGCCCGTCAAACGGTAAAAAACGGTCGAGGTAACCAGGATGGCATAAGCCGCACCCCATACCAGCTGCCAGATGCCGAAACCCGAGCCTGCCAGCATTGCTACCAGACTGACCAGCGGCAGCCCAACCCCGCCTGCAGCAGCCGCGATGGTTGCCACCCGATACAGCCCCCGCGATCGGCGTCTGCCGGTTGCCCAGCGAACCGCCTCAGCAATAATCACCCCGGCGACGGGTGCGATGAAAATGGTAAAGAAGCCCATGATGGAAGCTGCCCAGCCGCCCATGTAGCTTAGTACGCCTGCCAAAAGAATCGCAATCGGGTAATCGATCCAACGGGCGGTATCGTATTTCTTTTGCAGCCCGCGTACGCACTCCTTGCAGCGATATCCTGTGGGAGTGAGCACTGCACACTCGGTGCAGATCGGCCGCTCGCAGCGGTTGCAGCGCAGCAGCGTTTCACGGGCAGTATGGTTGTAGCAAAACTGTTTGGTGGTGGTGGGTTGTTCGATCATTCAGGTTCCCCGGCTGCCGGATTTTGTTCCATATAATTTGTAATGTTGCGGTAAAAATAACCGCGGTCGCGGAAACGAACAAAACAAGCCGTGTTGTGATTGGCTTCAACGCGTACCTGATCGCCGTCCTCCATGGTGATCGACGGCTGCCCGTCAATGCTCATAACAGCCTGGTGACTGGTATTTACCGTTACGGTAACCACGGATCCTTCGGCAAGGATGATCGCCCGGTCCACGGAGAGGTGCGGCGCGACCGCCACGATTAAAATATTGCGCAGGTTAGGAGGCATAATCGGTCCGCCAACCGCCAGCGCATAAGCGGTAGACCCGGTGGGGGTGGCAACAATCAGTCCATCCGCGATGTAAGTCGCCAGCGGGTATCCATCCACCTGAGCGCGCAGCTTGACTGGCCGCACAAACTGCCCGCGGCAGATGACTGCTTCGTTGAGGACGCTCCAGCTGCCCAGATCCCTGCCGCCGCGCTGGTGTGTAGCCTGAAGCATCATACGACCCTCCAGCCAGTAATTGCCGCTCAACAGGCTGGGCAGAAGGCCTGACCACTCGTCCCGTTTGACCTCAGTCAAGAAACCGAAGCGTCCCAGGTTGATGCCCAGAATTGGCATGTGCAGTGGCGCGCAAAGGTGCCCGGCGCGCAGCACAGTGCCGTCGCCGCCCAGGGCGATACACATGTCGCAGGAGTTTTCCAGCGCCTGCCGGAAAGAGGCATCGTACATTTTGCCCCAGAATGCCTCCACGTCTCGTTCTTTCAGGAACGCCACGATCCTTTCGGCCTCCAAAGCTGCTTCTGGCAGCTGCGGGTGAACACCAATGGCAATCCGGCGGGGCACTTTTTGCGCACAATCCATAAGGTTTATTATACCAGCGCGGTCAATTTGGATTCGAGCGGGGGTTCCATGGATAGCCATCAAAAGGTATACATATAATTCCTCTTGCCGCCGAGGTAAGCAGGGGCATGGGGGTGTATCCGTCAATCTGAGATCTACCCGGACCCCCGTGTCTCAGCCAGTGGATGTGTGACAGAGGGTAATATCCCAAATCCCCCTACGTCCCAGGCGGAAATCCCATCATCCCAATCTTTGTTCACAGGTTGAGCGGTAGCCGCAGCGCGTGCAGCGGCCGGGTTCCTCGTGGGAGCGGTCCAACTCGCGTTTGCGGCCGGCATCGTGCATCTCATCCAGCAGGAGCCGCAGCTCGCGTTCACCTTCTGCAGTGTATTCAATCGAGAAGGAACGGTTTTTATATCTGAGAATGCCGTAAGGCGGACGCTTGCCGTAGGTGTGTTCCACCAGCAGGCAGTACGCCAACAGCTGGTAGATATGCCCCGGACGCGGTTCGGGCGGCGCCCAGCCGCTTTTCACCTCCACCGGGATGATGCGGCCGTTCTCCTCCACCAGGTAGTCCGGCTTGCCGGTCAGCATGCTGTCCGGGTCGAACAGCGGGCGTTCCGGCGAACCAATCACCTTCGGGTCGCTGTACAACACACGCCCGGCTGGCAAGCCGGCTGCTTTGCGCTGGCGGCTGCCCAGCCACAGCAGAGCCAGAGCCAGTACCACCAGGATGCCCGCAATAATCCAGGGCATGGTCAGGGAAGAATTTTCAGGGTAAGGGTCACTGCCGCCAACACCAGTGCTCCCAGCAGCAGCGCCCAGCCTGCCGCACGCAGCAGCGTACCGGTGAACACGCGTTTCCCGTGTTCCCGATGGAAACCGCTGCCCGCAGCCAGTTCGGCCTGGTTTTCCGACTCAATGCCCTGCAGCTGGTACCACCAGGCACGATGGCAGTAGATATATGCCCCGATTTCAGAGGCGCGAATTACCCGCAATATCCCGATCCTATTCCGGCAGGTGCTTAAGCGATTGTTCGAGGGCTTGCTGCAGACGTTCCTCACGCAGGCTGATGGTCAGATCGCCGCGGGTACGCTCAACGATACCGCGCACCAGATCCGTCTGGCGCCGCAGACCGTTGGTCAGCGCATCCGGGTAATCCACCGTTACCAGCAGGTTGTAGATCTCATCCATCCAGCCCAACAGGCGCTCGGCTTCCGGTGAGTAGCCCGCACGCAGAATATCCAGGCAGCGCCGCCGCAGTTCTCCAGTAACTTCCGCCAGCCCATTGAGGTACGTGCTGACCTCGACGTCCAGATCTTCCGGCGTCGGAAGCGGCTTATTCTCGATCACGGCACAGGTCAGCGTAGCTTCAACGTATTCCTTGAGCGCGTCCTGGGTGTAACCGGCAAAGAAAAGCTGTGGAAAATCTGACAGCGATTTCTTCAATCCTGCCGCAATCTCCGCTGCCTGGACCAGGTTCTCATGGGCGTGTTCGATCTCGAGGCGGTGAATGGCGCGAATGGTATTGGCAGACAGGCGGGTCAGCTGGCGCGCCTGCACCAGCGCATGATCGCGTGCCTGGTTCAGCGCTTCAAAAATATCATGCACTTTTTCAGTAAATTGGGAAAATTCGTCCAAGCGTCAGTCTTTCGGTGGGGCGGGGTCGGTTGGCGGCGGATCGGTTGGCGGGGTGTCCGGCGGTTGTACGCGCCGGAACAGGTCATGCGCCAGTCCGGTGTCGCCTTTCGGCAGGCTGATTTCTCCGAACACACTCTCAAAGCGTGCTACATTCTCGCTTATCGCACGCATGAAGAGTTTGGCACCTGCCGGTGACATGATGACACGTGAGAGGACCTCAGCGTGGGGAATTCCAGGCAACGCCTGTGAGAAATCAAGAACAAAATCAAAAGGCGTGTGGCTGATGCGGGCTACATTACTGTAAACCGGCTGCAGATCGTCGGGCATTTCCATCCCAAAGGCTGGGACGGGGGGTTTGGATTTTGCATCCATGGGTCACCTGATCCCTAGAACGGAATCTCGTCGCCGGCATCTCCCTCAGGCATATCCATGCCGCCCATCTCGCCTTCGCCTTCACCGCGGGTGGACATAAAGCGCACGGTATTGGCTGAAATATCGAAGGAGGACCCGCTGCTGCCGTCCTGGCGCGTCCAAATGCGAGGTCCACCGGTGGCAGGGTCGGGTACAAGCCTGCCTTCAACCAGCACCTTACTGCCTTTGCGAAGGAACTGGTTGCAGGACTCTGCCTGCTTGCCCCAAACGGAAACACGGAACCAAATTGTCTCCTTGACCATGCTGCCGTCCGCGCCTTTGTAAGAGCGGTTTGTAGCAACGTTCATGCTGGTGACAGCCTGTCCGCTGGGGGTATAACGCATTTCTGGATCTCTTCCCAGATTACCAACAATAATAATCGTATGGTACATGGCTTCTCCTATAGGGTCTTGCGATAATCTGTTTAGTCAAATGGCTTTATTATTGTACACGAGTTCTATCTTTAAACCAACAAATACAGCGCCCTGATGCCTGGAAAAAATAACCAAAGGCACGGTTCTAAGGCAGAATTGGCTATACTATTAATCTAACCTTTACTGGCATACACACGGAGGCTGTAATGAGTTTCTGGGATGACTTTACCACCTGGCTGCGTTCCCTTTTTGGCAGCAGTGAAGAATCTGAACCCATCGGGCAAGCACCGCAGCCTGTAACCCGCAAGGTTACCTTGATCATCTTTGATCCACCCGTGCCTGGTCAGGGAGGACAAGCGTTGAGCCGTGTGTTGGGCTGGAATGACACAACCAGTCTGGTCAATGGCTACATTGCCGACCTGCAAGCCAGCAGCCACGGCTACCTGAACTACCAGATCGTCGAGACAATCCATTCACCTACCTTCCCGGTCAAAGCGGACGGGTTTTTGTACGACGCGGATGCCTACCTGCAGTGCTGGCAGACCGGCAGCGGTTTCCACCAGCCGGATATGGTGGACTACCCCCGTATTCTGGAAGATTTCAACCTGGTGCAAAAGGTCAACAGCGGCGCCACCGACGAGGTCTGGCTGGTAGCCATGCCCTATGCCGGTTTCTACGAATCCATCATGACCGGCCCGGGTGCATTCTTCTGCAACGCGCCTGCTCTCACCGGCACCAGTGCGGTCCGGCGCTTCATTATTATGGGTTTCACGTATCAGCGCGGCGTGGGCGAAATGCTGGAGAGTTTTGGTCACCGCGCCGAATCGATCCTGCGCCAGGTATTCCGCAACGCCAGCGGTGAGAAAAATCTGTGGGCTCGGTTTATACGCTACGATCAGGCTGCACCGGGACAGGCAGAATGCGGGACCGTCCATTTCGCACCCAACAGCACCCGCGATTACGAATGGGGCAATCCTGCCTTCGTGCAAAGCCGCAGCCGCAACTGGAATACCTTTCCCAACCTGAGTGGTGCACCTGTTCTGGTCAACTGCGCCGAATGGGGAAATGGCGACATCCGCGCCCATCACAACTGGTGGCTGAGCCTGTTTCCGCACATCAGCGGTTCAGCCAACGATATCGCGTACAATTGGTGGAAATATATTGTGGACCCGAACGAAGTCCACTAAGAACATTATTAACCACAAAGGGCAAAAAGATTCCCTTACTAAGATAAGATTTTATATTTATGCTGTCCTTCTTTTCTTTGTGCTCTTTGTGATCTCTGTGGTTCATATCTTTACAGATTCTCTCGATTAAGGACGACCTGATGACCAACCGGCTCGATGATTTTGAAACCTACCGTAAAAAGATGAACGACCGCATTTTCGAGATCGATCATCTTGGCATAAAACGCTTCTTCAACCTCGACACCAACGCCTACACCGACGGTGCCCTGGATGGCAGGACCAAAGAGCTGCTTGGCCTGGTCGCTTCGATGGTGCTGCGCTGCAACGACTGCATCGACTACCACATCTTGCAGTGCGTCGAGGCAGGGTGGAGGGACGAAGAACTGTACGAAGCCTTCAATGTCGCACTGGTTGTTGGCGGCAGCATCGTCATCCCGCACCTGCGGCATGCGGTCGAATCGCTTGACCTGGCGCGCAGCCGCGAAAGCTGATCGTCATGCGCCTCAACCTGCTGCGCGACCCCAGTGAAAGCCCCATCCTGGCTTTGACAATCCTGTTGATCGTGGCAGTCTTCGTGCTGCTGGCGGCGCCGTCGCTATGTCTGCTGCCGCTGGGCGCTATCGTCATGGTCGTGCTGGCTTACCAGATGAACCAGGCACACCACAATCAGATTATGCGCAGCGCGACCCGCGTCACCGCACAGACAGCGCCAGGTCTGGCACAGCTGGCAGCTGAGTGCGGGCAGACGCTCAAATCCGGGCCGTTCGAGTTGTATGTACTGCCTGCCCGGCAGTTGAACGCCTACACTTTTGGCATCTCCGATCCGCGCGTGGTTGTACTCTACTCGCCATTGATGAAGATCATGGACGCCGCCGAGCTGCGCTTTATCATCGGGCACGAACTGGGCCATGTGGTCTTCAACCACACCTGGATCAACACCCTGCTGGGCGGTATGGCGGGCATGCCGCCGTCGCTGGGCGTGGCGGTGATTTTTACCTTCGCCTTCCGCTGGTGGAACCGCGCCTGCGAATATTCCTGCGACCGTGCCGGGCTTGTGGCCTGCGGCAGTCTGGAGAAAGCCACTTCGGCGCTGGTCAAGCTGGTAGCCGGCGACGTGGATACCCAGGCCGAACTGGACTACGTCCTGCAGGTACTGGATGCCCAGGACGATTCACCCGCCAGTGTGCTGGCGGAGACCCTGCAGACCCACCCCTTGATGATCCGGCGCATTGAAAAGCTGCGCTCATTTGCCGCCTCGGCGGAGTACCGGCAGTTGACGGGGAAGTGAGCCAAACATAAATTGCAAAAAGGGGGATTTTCGTAGGGGCACGGGTAAGCCTGGTTGGCTGAATTGATTCTGTCATCCCCGTGCCCCTCCCTCACGTTCACCCATCTCGCACGTTTGACAGCCCTACCCTGTGAGGATACAATCATCCCCGCATGCAAACCTCCGATCCAATCAACAATCTCAATGCGCCGCAGCAGCAAGCCGTGACAGCAGGCACCGGGCAGATCCTGGTGCTGGCAGGCCCTGGCTCCGGTAAGACTCGCGTGCTTACCCAGCGCGTCGCTTACCTGATTAAGCATATGGGCGTGCATCCATCCAACATTCTGGCAGTGACCTTCACCAACAAGGCTGCCCGAGAGATGGAACACCGTCTGGAAAATCTGCTGCCAGGTCAGGTGGCGGGCATCTGGCTGGGTACCTTTCACGCCAACTGCGCCCGCATTTTGCGCCGCGAAACCCAGAACCTGCCCTTCAATAACAATTTCGTCATCATGGATGCCGACGATCAGCTCTCCATCGTGCGGCGCGCCATCAAAGACCTCAACCTGGACGATAAAACCTTCCGTCCGACCGGTATTCACGCTGCCATCTCACGTGCAAAGAATAACCTGATCACGGTCGAGGACTACCCCGGCAGCACCTACCGCGACGAGGTCACCCGCCGCATCTATCAACGGTACCAGGAGCTGCTGCGCGCCTCCAATGCAGTCGATTTCGACGACCTGCTGCTGGAAAGTGTGCGCCTGCTGGTGGATTACCCCGCCGTGCGCGAGAAATATGCACGCCGCTTCGAACATGTGCTGGTGGACGAGTTTCAAGATACCAACACCCCGCAGTACGAACTGGTCAAGCTGCTCTCATCGGCGCATCGCAACCTGTTCGTGGTCGGCGACGAGGATCAGTCCATTTACCGTTGGCGCGGGGCGGACTACCGCAACGTGCTGCGTTTTGAGGAGGATTTCCCGGCTTCACATAAAATCCTGCTCGAACAGAATTACCGCTCGACCCAGAACGTGCTGGACGCGGCTCGTGCGGTGATCGACTCCAATAAATTCCGCACCCCCAAGCATCTTTTCACGGACCGCGGCAGCGGCGAGCACCTGACTCTTTTCGAGGCAGACGATGACGCTGCCGAAGCCGAATACGTGGTCGAGACCATTCGCAGTGAGGTCCGTAAATCCAGAATCTCGCCCGGCGACTTTGCGGTCATGTACCGAACCAATGCGCAATCCCGCCTGCTTGAAGAAGCATTTTTACGCGCGAACATGCCCTACCGGCTGGTGGGTGCCCAACGCTTTTATGGAAGGCGCGAGGTCAAAGACCTGATCGCCTACCTGCGACTAGTGCACAACGCGCGCGACGAGGTATCCCTCGACCGCGTCATTAATGTCCCGCCGCGCGGCATCGGCGACAAGACCATCCTCACGCTCAAGGTGACCGCCAGAAACGCCGGGTACGCCCCGGGCGAGTTCCTGCTTATATTGGCAAATCCAGCCCGGGAGGAACAACACCTGGCTGCACTCGGTGCCAGGAGCGCCGGGCTGCTGGCGGATTTCGGGCGCCGGCTGTCTGCCTGGGTTGCCGATTATGATTCCAGCGCCGCGCTGCCGGCCTTGTTCGACCGCATCATCGCGGATACCAGTTACCAGGATTACATCGTGGACGGCAGCGAGGAAGGCGACGAGCGCTGGGAGAACGTGCAGGAACTGCGTAGGCTGGCGTATGAGTACTCCGGCAAAGGGTTGACAGAATTCCTGGAAAACCTGGCGTTGGTGTCGGACCAGGATACT
>CAYPJS010000182.1:0-9841 GCA_964411135.1 uncultured Anaerolinea sp. | reverse complement strand
GCTCAACATCGGCGGAGCGCTGCTGGTCAAGCTTTTCGGACGGCGCGATCTTGAGGTTGAGCGCTTTGGTCAGCGTGCCGCCATGGTACGCGACCTGGGCGTTCAGCGTGCCCTGATCGGCTCGTCTTTCATGGTCATCATTGGGTTGATCAGCGCGGTTGGCTCGGCCCTGGTTTACGGTCTGGGCGGTTATTTCGTAATTATTGGTTTCTTCTCGATCGGTAACATTGTGGCCTTCGGTTCCTACCTGGGCAGCCTGTACGGGGCGCTGCAGGGTCTTTCGAACGCACCGGTCGAGTTTGCCACTTCCATGGTCAGCTTTGAGCGCGTTTTCGAGGTGATCGACCTGCCAGTGGATATTGCCGAGCAGCCAGATGCTGCCGATGTACAAACAGTTGAAGGTGAGATTGTATTTGACGAAGTCTCGTTCAAGTATGAGACCGGCGACGAGCACTACCTCAGCAATGTCCACCGTTATGGCAGCATGGACAATGTCACTGCGGTGCTTTCCGGGGTTCAGTCCGAGGGAGATGAGGAGGAATCAGGGGTACGCAGCCAGGCACGCGCTACAGCTCTGGAAGGCGTTAGTTTTCGTGCCAGGCCTGGTCAGCTGGTGGCCCTGGTGGGACCCTCCGGCGCCGGAAAGACCACCCTTACCTACCTGATCCCGCGTCTGTATGATCCGACTACAGGCAGCATCCGCATCGACGGCCGTGACCTGCGCAGCCTCAACCTCGATTCGCTCGCAACGCAAATCGGCATGGTCACCCAGGAAACCTACCTCTTCCACGACACCATTCGAACCAATCTGCAATATGCCAAACTCAACGCCACCCAGGCCGAGCTGGAAGCGGCATGCCGTGTAGCGAACATTCACGATTTCATTCAGGCGCTGCCCGAGGGCTATGACACCATCGTCGGCGAGCGCGGTTACCGCCTGAGCGGCGGCGAAAAACAGCGTATCGCTCTGGCACGCGTAATCCTCAAGGACCCGCGCATCCTGGTGTTGGACGAAGCCACCAGCAGCCTGGACAGCGAGTCAGAGGCGTTGATTCAAGACGCATTGGGCAAGGTGATGGCGCAGCGTACCAGCATCGTGATTGCGCACCGCTTGAGCACTATCCTGGCTGCCGACCTGATCCTGGTCATTGACCGCGGCAGGATTGTTGAGCGCGGCAGCCACCAGGAACTGCTGGCACAGGCTGGACTGTACGCACACCTTTACCGCACCCAGTTCGAAAAAGCCGCCGCATAAAAAAAGGCGGACACCCGTGCCCGCCCTACCTGCCAGGACGATTAGCCTGCTCATCCCTAACGCACAAACAAACGCGTGGCGTAATCCATTAACGATAACGCATCCAGGTCGCCGGTGATCGTCAAGACGCTGCGCTTGCCGTCCGGCCAGGGCCAGAAGCGCATCAGGGGTACGCGCAGGCCCTCGATGTAACTGATCAATTCGACCGGCTGGGTAAACTGGCTCAAACACAACTTGTCCAGGTACAGGCTGCAAACCAGACCGGATTCCCCGCTCTCAAGGATATATCCCACGCGTTTCAGCGCAGTGCTCACCCATTCCGGTGCATCTGCTGGCAGCCCGATAAACGGCAGGCGCGGCCCATCCACCCGAACCGACTGGACCTGCGTGCGCCGGTACATGCCGTCCCAGGGGGATGACTCGCCGGACGGCACAAACCCGCGGTAAAGCAGCGTCGCGCGGGGAGTGCAGTTGAAGCGCAAATCGTAGCCGTCCTTGCGGACATCAATATCCACGCAAAAGCTACTGAACTCGCGCTGCCATGCTGCAATTTCGAACAAGCGGGTCACCCAGATCTGCGGCTGGAAATGACGCGCCTCCCTGAGCACAGCCGTAAAGGGTGCCTCGCAAAAACTTGCCAGCTCCGGATGGAACATTAAATTAAACATCTCACCGCGGCGGTATGTCTGATGCAGCGTATCCAGCCACACCTGGGCAATCTGCTCCAGGTTGTAACCCAGCCCATCGTGAAGCTGTAGATCATCCGGCACGCAACAGGGCAGTTCCACCATGCCATTAACTTCCCATGGCAGGCAAAGGAATATATCCGCACTGACCGGATTGTAGAACTTCTTGATTGTGTCGAACATCAACGAGCGGGTTTCTTCGCTGGTGCGTTTATACGGCCACTCGACGGCCCTGTTGCTGCTGTATTCAAATTCGCCTTGGGGCAGGGCATTCATTAAGGCATCCGAGGAACTCAAGTACGGGCAGCGAAAGCCGTGCAACTCCACGTCACAGGTTTTAAACACCGCCACTGCCTGCTGCAGTTGACCCGCCGAATCTTCCGGCGGGTAAGCCTGCAAATCAACATGGTTGTAGCCGTGTACTCCGATCTCGCAGCCTTTTTGCTGCAATGATCGGATGAACGAGGGGTGGCGGCGAACCACCACCGCCGGAACAAACAGGGTTGGTTTACAGTCGTATTCTGCCAGGGTTTCCACAGCATTTTCGATGCGCGCACAGGCTTTGGATGACCCGAAGCCGTACCGCTCCAGTAGGATTGACCCGCGTTGGACGACGAACCTTACCCCTCGTTTCCTAAACCACTTCCTGAATTCCATGCCGTGCCTGCTCAATCTTACCGGGTTGGTCCCCGGCAAATCCTGTCACATTTCAGGGCCTGCCATTCCCTTCCTGCTATTTGGGCCGAAAATCGGCGATTCCATCCTTAATCGGGTAGAAGACCGCACATTTTTCACAGACATATCCATCAGCCCCATGCATGATCTCTCCCTGACAGGAAGGGCAAATCAGGATATCGTCCAGGCAGTCCGTCTCGATAAATCCATCCATATTAGGCGTTTCGAACTGACAAAACACCCACGGGGCTAATTTTGCCCGGCCCAGGAAGGGAGCAAGGCTGCCTCCCGCGCTATCGAGTAGTTTCCCATCTCCTATTTTGCCGGCGATTTTATCGATCACCCCCACTCCACGGTAGTCGATGCGGGTGTACCCCATTTCGGTCAGAACTTTTCGCACATATTTGGGATGATGCCGGATCAGGGTGGGTCCAAGGCTGATGGTTTCTTCAGTGAACGGATTTAATGGATCGCGTTTCAGCAGGTAACCTGCCATCCGTGCGAAATTGCGTTTATTGCTGTAGGTAAAGATAATCTTCCCGTCCATGCAGACTACCCGTTGAAGCTCCAACAGGCAATCTTTTAGATCGGGTAGATGGTGCAGCACCCGGATCATTAAAATATGGTCAAAGCTGCCGCGGCGGAACGGCATATGATTTATATCACCGGCAACATACCATCCATGTCCGCTGAACTGGTCATAAGCCTGCCGCAGCAGCGAAATGGAAGAATCAAACAGGACGGATTGCCTGAAACGGTCCAGATAGCTATCACTGAGGCGTCCATAGCCGCAACCTGCGTCCAGAATGCGCCTGCCGCTTTTAGGCAGCCAGCTCTCGAGGACCTTGTGCTCGTGTTTATCCAGGCTAAAGCGGGCTGTACCATCCCAGAATTTTCTGTAGGTACCGCTCTCATACGGGTCGTCCCCGTTGGTATTCTTCTCCACCTCTGATAATTCCATACATCCTCCCTTTACGTTGACTTCTTTTCGCAGGTTTCCCCGGGGGAGCCCGGTTTTTATTTCACCCTTTAGGGCGTTTCAACTGACGTTCGATAAGAATTTTGTACGAAGCCCAGGCTGGTTTCCAGTCATCCGGTGTATAAAAAGCCCAATCCTTCTCGTAAAAAAGCGACTTCAACCACTTGCCAAAGGAGAGCTGTTTTCGCTGGTTGTAAATCAGGAAAGCGCGTACATCGCGCTGAAAATCCACCCAGCGAACACCCTCCTTATACCGGCTTTGCGCTTCGACCGGCCTGCCAAGCGCATCCAGATAGGCGATATAAGCGATATCCACCCCGCAGTGAGCACCCAACGAATCCCACATTCCAAAACGGGCATTAAACTCGATCAGCTTATACTGCCCGTCGCGGGGGTCCTTCTTAAATTCAACACCTCCCAGTCCCTGGTAGTGGATGCGTGAAAGGAGTTGGAGGCTGATATCTTCCAGCTGCGGGTCATAAAGGCTGCGCACATAGGTGGCAGAACCAAACCCGACTGGCAGAATGCGTTCCTTGACCCCGGCAAAAGTTGCCAGCGGCTGCGATTGGCGATCTAGATAGAAGCAGAAATATTTGAGGTTGCTGTCCTCGCCCGGTATTACCTCCTCGATAACCATGCCCGGATCATAAACAGCAATGGCCTTATATTTTGCGATCAACATGGCTGCATTGCTGCAGAAACTGACTTTTGAGGGCCCCGTCAAAAAACTTTCGCGCAGGATCGCGATAATTTCATCGCGAAGCCAGGACGGGCTGAAGACCGGTTTCAAAATAACTGGATACGATAATTGGTCCGCGACTGCTTCAACCTGTTCGAGGGAGCTGGCTGGATAAACGCGCGGGGTCGGGATATCCACCCGCTCAGCCACCCGGTGTATGCCGTCTTTGGTGAGTACACTGCGCAGGGTCTCGTGGTCGGGCATAACAAATTTATAATTCCGGCTCAAAATCTCGCGCTGGGAAGATGTCAAATAAACCGCATCATCGCTGACCGGGTAGAGTACCGCCTCACCCAGTTCTTGACCAAGCGCCACCAATGCCGCCAGCCGGTTCTCATCCGACCTGTCCCCCCCGGGCAGTGGACGCGGAATAAGGTAACGGGATTTCATGGCGATCGCTTCCGGGTCCGCATCCACGCCATAGACGGGGATGCCGCGCCGCCCTAGCGACCGAGCAATCCACAACGGAGCAGGTCGGTCAGCCGGAAAAACGACCGCAGGCGTCATTGCTTGTTCACCAACCCTGGAATTGACTGATTTCATTAAGATTCAATCGCTCCTTTCCATCCCCCGGACGGCTCGAAACGGTAAACCGGCGCACTGCAAATTTGGCTGATGGATGCAACCGCACCGTTAAGAATCAAATCCTCGCCTGAAGTTTTTGATTTCATCAGCGGGAATTTTTCAAGGCAAAATGCTTCACGCACGAGCGGTATTTTTTGCGGGTCAAATCCCATCAGACAGGCATTCAGCCTGTCCACAGCCGGCAGGTCATCACCAAAAAGTAAAACGCCAGCCTGCACCGCTGTTGAATAGGCTGGTCCCTCTCCCTCGCCGCCGCATATGCCGTCGATCAGCGCCAGATGGCTGCGGCAGGGCCGGTTTTGCATTACTCCATCGGTGGAGGCGTACGTCGCGATTCGGTTCAGATCCAGCACCATGCGCCAGGCTGTGTCATTGCCCCACCATGCCCCCTCGATGACCGGGCTGATGGGTCGGGCTGCCCTTTTAAAAACCCGGAATGCCACACGCAAAGCGCTGCCGCCCGGACTTTCTGGTCGGGATTTTTGCACCCACTCGTGAAAAGTTGTCAGGGCGCGGCGTACGCCCAACCGGTCATTCGGGTACTCATCGCCGCCCAGAGCTGGGTCGCCATAGCGGTGGTGCGGCAGCGAATCCTTATGGGCCACGGTGCCAACATAACCCTTTAAAGCACAGCTAATTCCCACCTTCTCGTGCGTTTTGAATTTTGGGATGCTGAAAATTACATCCGATTCAAGAATGCAGCGGTTAACCACGTAAACATGCCGGCCATTGGAATGAAACGATTCGGTCCGACGCGGATCGTAGTTCATCACGCGGTAATGCTGCGTACCTCTGCTATCCAGCTCGTGCAGTAGACTGTCAGCCCCAAGGTTGATATGCACGCCCTGGCAATCATCCCGTCGCTCGACTCCCCGCACAGCCCCAAGGTGAGATGCATCGGTGACGACCAGACGCAGGTCGCGTGCCTCAACCGGGCTTCCGTTAGATTTGTAAAAATTTAATGCATGAATGGCGCCTGTATCATCCAGCACCCGGTTCCAGTGGCAGAACTGGGTGGGGGCGTTGCCAATCTGTACGCGACCTTCCTTGCCCACCGCCAGCAGGATGTAATCCACCACTGCCCGGATCACCGAGCCGTGTGTGCAGCGTGAGCGGTAATCCTCAAGTGTTTCATCCGGGCGGCGCTCGTTGGCAAAATTACACAGAACAAACACCCGGCTCCCGCGGGGAATGAACTGCCGCAGCGGGTTCCAGTCCGCTAACCCGCGGTTAATAGGGTCCATGTCGGCCTGCAGGAAACAGTTGCGTACCGCTCGATAAACCGGATTAGGCATGCTGGAGATATGCCCCTGCTGGTACTCCGGGAAAACCTCGTCGGGCGAATAATACCCATCCCCATCAGGATAGGTAATGGATGGATCAAGGATCAACGATAACATTCTGCCCTCCGCTTAAACATCTTTACCCCAGTGCTCATTTTTACCGCCTTGATTCCAGCCAGACAGCCGACTTTTCAACAGCGTCGCGATTAAACAGCCGATTCATAAGAATTCGATACAGCACTGGCCGATAGATATAGTCATACGCGCCAACATAAGAGACGATGTTCCTGCAGAAACCGCTCTTGAACCGGTATACCCCCCACAGGCCTTCCGTTTGATCCGAGAACGTCTGCTCATCCTGCTCGAGCGAAGACCCAATTACATCGGGAATCCCCCAAAAATCGTAGGTGATGCAGCCCAGGCGCTTGGCCCACTTCACCCCTTCCCATACCAGCAAATAATTTGCGTGATTTTGCAGTCCTGTCCGGTCGGCACCGGCATGAAATTCTGCAGTATGCCTGCCAAAGCATTGCGCAGAGCGCACCGCCACCAGTTTGCCGTCCAGTTCCGCCAGGTGAAAAACGATCTGGTTGGATTGATGGAAGGTTTCCCATTCTGCCCGGAAATACTCGAGACCGCGCACAGCAATGCCCTCGCGTTGACCGGTTCTGTGCAAAAGATTGGTAATTGCCGGTAAGTCCTCAACAGAAGCTGCCCGTACGGTCAAGCCTTCGCGCTCGGCTTTACGGATGTACTGGCGTGTCTTCTTGCGCATTTGCTCGAGCAGCGTCTCCTCGTCTGGCTGAATATCCATCACAATCGTATTGCGCGGCTGATTGGTATTCTCGCTTGAGTGGAATCCAAGGTCCCTTAACCTGGCCTGGCTCTCTGCGTTTTTGATGAGCGGCGGTTCCACCTTAAGGAAGACGGCCCTGGCCTTACGCGCAATCCGGTTAAGTTCCTTAAGCAAAATACCGCAGGTGGGCAAGTCCATCCAATCCACCAGCGGACCACGTGGAACGTAGGCGACACTCCCAACCCCGGCAGGCAAGGATTTAATGAACATCTGTGCGCCGGCAACCATTTGATTTTGCTCTTTTACTGCAATCCGGTACACCTGCCAGCCCATCCTGCGCTTGAACTCGCCCCAACCCCAGGATTGCATTAACGCAAAGGCAGGCTGCCGGGCAGCAAACCCGTCCCATTCCTTGCGCTCAGATGCATCTACGAACCCGATCTTCATTCTTCTCCGATTTAAAGGAAGCGCCGGTAGATCGAATAACCAAATTCGCTCACCTTCAGCAGCGCCTTGTTCGGCACCCAGGTGTTGCGGCCAAAGTTAACCAGTTTTCCTCCAAACTTAGCCTTAAAATCGCGTACGCCATAAGCCTCGCCCGGGGTACCTGCACCGCCGAAGTCATAGACTCGATAGCCCTGCTCAGAGCCCCATTTCAGAATGTGCCACATCAATAGATCATTGGGCATGTGCATGCCGTAGTCCCGATCAGTGCCGCCGTACCAGCCGTAGATCGTATCCTTGTAAAGAAGCTCAACGGATGCCGCGGCAGGGGCATCCCCCACCCTTGCCAGGCTTAAGCGCAGCATTCCCTGCGGATGCAGCCGGTCAAAAGCCGCCTCAAACAACGTTAGGTCCGCCAGCGGGACCTGTGCAGCCCGATAAGTCTTGTGCAGGATGGAATACACCGTCCGCAGCCCCTCCCGGCTGGTTACCTCTTCGATATTTACCCGTTTCAAGTTTATCCCGCGCTTGAGGTTGCGCTGGGTACGTTTGCCAATTCGTTTAAAAACCTCCTCAGGGGTGCGGGTCAGATCGATCAGATAATTCAAATGCTCCGTATACTTAAAGCCAGCTTCCGATAGAGACGGCTGATATTCATCCAGTGGGGCGATATTTCGCATTTCGCTGAACAGAGTTTGCTGCCGGGCTGAATCCTGGTAAGCCTGTAATAAAACTTTCAAGCCCTGCACGCCCTCAGACCCTGGTGTGCACAGGATACTGCCAAACGCCACATCCCGCGAGGTAACACGTCGTAATAACCCGGAATTCAAACTGATGCGAACCGGCAGAAACAGGGCAGAGACCTGCTGATTGCTGCCGCGCACTGCCCATACCTCAGGTTTATAACCGCGTGCCGCGCCAAACACCCGGTGCATTTCCGGTGTATGGAAGATGTTGCCCGCCGGATTCTGTTCCACGAATCGGCGCCATTCATCTTCAGGCAGCGACCTGACTACCGAGAAACTCACGCGCGTTTTGCCTTTCTTCGTTGAGCCAACTGCTCGACAAGTTCGGCGTACGCTGCGCTCTCATCTGCCCAGTTGTGCAGTTTGTTGAATTGCAGGATACCGCGGGTATAACGCTCGCGGCAGCCTGGGTTTTCTGCCATTAGCAGGATACACGACTTTAAATCTTCGAGGTCATCCGGCTTGAAAAACAGCACCATCTCATCATCAAAGGTTCCAGCGATGGCTGTCGTACGGGCTGCAATGGTCGGTAATCCAATTAACGCATATTCCAGGAGCTTGGTCGGCAGTAGCGAATCGGTGAATATGTCATTTCGGTAGGGAACCACCCCCACATCCGCCTGTTCGAAGTACGGTCCCAGATTTTCTGCTGGAACCCCATCGATGAATGTGATGGTATCCTCATCCAATCCCAATTCATGGGTCATTTCCTTTAATCGACCGAGGACCTGTCCTCCCCCAATCAATATTAAACGTAAGTTTGGGACCTTCTCGCGCAGCTGTGCTACAGCGCGAATAACCAGGTCTAAGCCGTAACGCTCAGGCATATCTCCATGATAGAAAAGGTTCAATCGCCCATTGACTACAGCGGCGTCCCGGGTCAGTGGGCGGAAAATGCGCGGATCAGCCAGGTTCATAACGACACTGCATTTTTCTGCAGGCACACCACGCTTTATGAGCGTCTCGCGCCAGTGTTTTGTCACCGTAATCACATGGTCGGCAAAACGGCATGACCAGCGCTCCTGAAGATAAACCAATTTCAGCAGCAACTCCCCCGCCGATTTCTTGAACTTTCCCTGGTAGAACTCAGGCATCAGGTCATGCAGGTCTAGTATCACCTGTGCACCCATCAATTTTGGCAGCAGCGTTGAGAAAACCAGGAAATCCGGCAAGTTATGACACTGGATCACGTCATAATGCCTTTTTAAATACAGAGAATTCAACTTGAGGGCAGTTTGCAGCACAAAATTCAGGTACTGCAGTATCTGCGCAACCTGCCCTTGTTTTCGTTCCCAGCGCAGCTTTACGCGGTGGATGTTAACCCCTCCGTGCTCATCAATCAATGAATCATCATTCAGCCGGGGGCATACCAAATCGACTTCATGCCCGCGTGCGATCAACGCCTCAGCCTCGCGTTGCACGCGGGTTTCGAAATAAGGGTATGCCGCGTACACCACCATGCAGTGCTTTAAAGGATTAGGGCTCTTCACATCCTTAGGGCGATCACTTACTTCTCGGCTTTTCATCATGAACAGTATCCTGATCTTGTTATCGGTTAATAAGGGGAAAAAAATAAACGAAACAATTGGCACACAGCGTTCCTGTGCGGTTTATCACCCCAATGGGAACAACAAGGGCGACCTGGTTGCGAAC
>CAYPJS010000181.1:0-10544 GCA_964411135.1 uncultured Anaerolinea sp. | reverse complement strand
AATTGTTACCGTTGAGAGGTTGTTTTCAAAATTATTTTCCGCGATCCCTTGAGCTGAATTTGTTTGTACAAAAAGGGTGTGGGGAAGGTGAGGCTTATCTGGCATGATGAGAGACTCGTGCTCAGTCGTAAATTCTGCAATCATCATGCCACCCGCCTCGATGGGTATATCAATTAGTACGCTGCCGGCATGTATGCCTGTTCCGGCAGGCGCATCCCAGGTCAATGTTATGTCCAATAACCCGGTATCAGGATCTGGAGTGTAGGTCGGTCCATTATTGAGGATTGACACCACCAAAGTCAGGGGTTCTCCAACCGCCTGGGGGTATTGGGTGTTGACTGTGATGCCTGAAATCGAGAAGTCAATTTTGGATGCGGCGAACTCCAAAGCGACGGGTTCCGGAATATCGGAAAGCTGGCTCATCTGGAATCCCTGCGACGCCAGCACATCGATGGTTTGTTGAGGCAGAGCAGGACCCGGTCCTTGTGAAGCCGCAGCGTAAGTCATTTTTAAAATTGGATCAAATACCGCAGCTAACTGCCAGACTGTGTACCCGTTCATGGTCTGGTACGATGGGGAAATAGAAGCGGTTGATTGGTTGTAGATGGTTACGAATGCCTGTCCAATTTCTCCGGTACCCAGGATGGTGCCTAATGGATCACCGGGCAGAACGGTTGGACCACCACCATAAGCTGGGCCAAAACCAAGAGCCCGGTATGTAATTTGTGCCTGATCCTTGTCATTGATGGTCATAATCGGGCTTTCAGCATGTACCGGCCGGCCATTGATATCGATCAGGGCATTGTAGGTCCAATTACAGCCTGACTCGCCGCAGCTTTGCTTGGCTGCGTGCAGTTGGCGTTGATTTCCAATAAACGCCAGCGGGTCAGTGGCTACTGTAAAAGCCAGCATCATTTCCCCGGAACTGGTAACAGCCAGGGATGGCTCAACTGCGGCCGCTGGCAGGGCGCTGAGGGCACTGACCGGGCTTCCACCGGATATTTGACGGTGAAAAATCTGTCGATCCGTTACTGTAGATAAACTCCGATCGGTGTCGCGAACCCAGATTAGTTGAGCAACACCAGTCTGCGAATAGGCTAGCGTAGGTTCAGCATCAGTACCTGTGCTGCCGGGATCTACCGCCGTGGCCGCACTCCACCCTGTTCCATTGAAGACTGCATAAAACAACCTGAACTTTCGCTCGCTATATGTGGTACCGGTGTCGCGAACCCAGACTGCGGTGATTTCTCCATTTGCTGGGCACGAGGCCGTTGTACTTAAACAACCTGCCAGTACCACCTTGCCATCTCCTTTGCTGTCGGTTGGTATTGTAAGATTTTGGGCCGAACCCCAGGAAGCGCCATCCCAGAGGGCGAATTTGAGATGCTGTGCGTCGAATATTTGCTCAATTGTTGCAGCGCCAGATTCATCCGGGGAACCCAGGCTGCTCTCTGTCCAGACTGCCACAGCCCGATTGGGCTGATAGAAAGCCACCTGTGGATCAATGCTGCGGTTTGTGCCTGTAACCGGATATTGACCTATGACAGAGCTGCCAGACAGTAATTTCGATTGGAGGTTGTTGTTATCGTCAGACCAGACTAACAGGGTATGACCAAACCCATCAGTTGCCAGAGAAGGCGATGCAGTTGGAGGTTCGGGAGTCTCAGCGGTTAAAAAGTTTGTGGAGGCAGTTGCAGTAGAAGGTGAAGGTGGAGGGGTGCAGGAAGCCGGGTTTCGATCGTTGAATATGGTGTCTGAATCAGACCACTTTTTGCACAAGGGGCAATAGCCCACTTTTGCTTTCCATGAAACCACGAGTTTGTAGTGAAAACATTTTTCCGTATCCTGAAGTGAACCGTTAACAAAGTTTGCAGGCATCCCCATGCCAATATCCGGGGTTGCATGAGCGCTGGCACTTGCCAGCCCAAACAAGACCTCGCCTTCGAGAAATGCATCCACTCCTACGGTAGCATCTGGATAGACCAGAAGAGATGTCGAGGTTGTACCGTTTGCAAGGAATTTAATCACCCCACCGGTTGTGAGGGTTGCATCAATCCACATGTCAGCGCCTAAGGTGGCTCCTGCAATAGGCGGCACACCGATCACATGTCGATAAAGTGGCATTTTACCTGTATCGAGTATGGTCGTTGTCGTAGTTGGTATAACGATTTCCTTACCCCCGGCTACAGTGCCTGAATATTTTTGTTCACCTGAAGGCTTACTCATTATCTTGTTGTCAGATTGGCTTTTATACTGAATCCCGGTCGTTTTATCGGTATACAGTATTTCAGTCACTTCGTCTCCAAAAGCTACCCGGTTTTGCATCATCCCCACTTTAGGAACATCCGTATCCAAAGAAGAAGAAGAATTTTGGCCACCAGGCGGGTACTGATATCCCTGGATTTTTATGGCGCCATAATAGTTGGGGTAGATGTGTTTCTCTATATACTGAGGCTGAAGAATCCAGGTAGGAGCGGGCAAGATATTCACCTGGATGTAATGTTTGGTAATATTTTGAGGGACACTTAGATCCTTTATTTCAATCAGACCTGAATAATTTCCGGCAGGGAATCGGTACATATTAGGAATTGTGGCGCGATAAATGACTGACTGGCAATTTGCATTGCCATCGTACTTTGACCCGGCATTAATAAAGTCGTACACTATTCCATTCAGTGTGAGTTTTAAGCTCGATTCATCCAAAGCACCAAAGAGAGATGGATCGTGTTGAAATTCAATCACTGTATCCTTGGGCGTGTTTAGAAATAATTCCGGAGGGAAAAGCGCAGCGGGAAATGAATAGAACCGGCCAAACGCTGTCATGGGGATTCCTGTACCCAGGTAGTTGCTAAATCCGCCTACCACCATGCCTGGTGTATACCCCTCATACCCAGCTTTCGGGACTATCGGAACATTAATTTTTGTGCCAGCAGGCAGGGCTGGCAGCGTAACCACAATTGGGTTTGTGTTCACCACATGGCCGGTTTGAGCGTCGTAGAAGAGGTGGGTGTAGCCTGAAAAACGCATTTCCATGATTGATGGCGATGGTTTGCCATTGGGCGTGATTCCATAGCCTTTGTGGAGCGCATTCACATAGAATGGGAACTCTATCTCCATGGGAACTTCGAGGTACGTTGGTTTGGGTAGATTGCCCAGGAAAACCTTTTTTCCCAGCATGGCAATCATCTCTGGATCGAATACCACTGAGAACTCGCCGTTGGCATCGGTCCGGCCGTAAACATTGGTGGTGGCACAGGTAAACGGATCTGACTCACTCTGGTTGAATTCCCCCAGGTAGGCTGTAATTTGATTCGGGTGTTGAGACAAATTGGAATAACTGCTCTCAAGGACCGTCCCGTTGGTTGTCTCACCCTCAACTTTTCCAAAAGTCGAGTAGAATGCCCGCACATCAACCAGCGCACCCTGAATGGGCTGCCCATTTGTATTTACGACTTTTACTTTAAATACCGGATCCTGCGGATCCAACCATGGAACAATCTGAGCGGTTCCCCCTTTACCAAAGCCTAAATTAATCAGGGAGACGCCTACCTGTCCGTTTGATCCTGCGATTAACGGATCGCCTGCCAGTAGGCTTGGCGCTCGGGCTTCTGCTGAAAAGGTGGTGCTGGTAAGGATGGGTGTCCCGACAGTTACCGGAACAACCTGACCGGAATTTGCCTTCCACAGGATTTTGAGTTCATAGTTCTGCAGCGGACCTTCTAATGGAGGAGATATTTGACCGCTGATGGGGAAGGTATAACCTGGATTCACACCGTCCGGCGGTAGGATAACATTGCTAATGGAATAAGGCGTTGGATCAGGTTCCTGGGTGGTGAAAAATTCCGCGGCAAGACCTATCGGGCCGTCGCCTACCATGTTTACTGCTTGAACTTCAACATCTGTGCCCAAAACGGCCGGTCGGTCGGCAGGGACCAGGAAATCTCCCTCAAAAATTCCCGGTGACACCTCTACAGGGCCAAAAACCGGCAACCCATCATAATCCAGACGCAGCTGTCCAGCAGCAAGGTTATTTACAACAAAATGCACCATGGTCCCTGGAGGACCTGCCGCAGGGGTCAGGTCGAGAGTTAACGACGGGAGGATCGTGATAGGTGTAATGACATCCAGCGGGGTTGCCATTACATCATAAGTCCCCGCAGGGATATCCATCGGAAATTGCAGGCTGCCCAGTAAATTTCCTGAGAGATCTGTATGGAGCATGCCTAAATAGGTGAACTCGACTGGCCCCAAAAACCAGATGTCTACATCGTTTTCGGGTGGGAAACCATACCCTGTAAAGACGGTATTACCCCCGGGCATAATGGATGATGGAGAGGCAAAAAATTCAGCCCCATCGAGCGCCTGGCTGATGGTGTTCGGCTGCAGAAGGCTAAATAGGAATATGACCAAAATGGTGAGACGATAAGCCCGGTTTGACATGTACCCTCCCAATTGAACACAATCAGCATCCTGGTGAGCGTTGTCACCAGGATTACAAACCGGGATTATTTACTTCAGCGACGCAGGAGCGAATCGCGGTTTCTTAATATTCGCTGCGCTGTGCATCCCCCAGGCGGCGCAATTCTTTTAAATGCCAGACATATATTGGACTTATACGATATAAATACACAATAATAATAGGATAAATTCCATCTCAGTGCAATAGATTGATGACATATTTGGTAAAATCAATCCACGAAAATGTTTCAGTGAACCTTTTCCCGTTAGCATTAATCCGTTATAACCCGGAGATCGTCAGGCATAATCAGGTTTAATCCGTGCCATTTCCGAATACTTCTAACGGAATTTAAACAAAATCTGTCTACTATTTGTTTTGACCCTATTATTTCGTATGAACTGGAGATCAAATGACTCAAACCAGGTCGGTCCTTACATCCATTGAGCCGCAGATGGTGATAGAAGGCGCGGATGTCAAACTGCGCCGTTCAATTGCACCACGTGTGTCTAACCTTTACGACCCATTCCTTCTGTTCGACCATTTTGCTTTCAATGATCCTATCGAAGGACCTATCCAGGGGTTTCCCACCCATCCGCATCGCGGCATTGAAACTGTGACCTATATGTTGGAAGGCAACGTTCGCCATCGCGACAGCCTGGGGAATACCGGTATCATTGGCCCGGGAGACGTTCAGTGGATGACGTCTGGACGCGGCATCCTGCATGAGGAAATGCCGCGCCGAAGTGATTCTGGCACGATTTATGGATTCCAATTATGGGTAAACCTGCCGGCAGCCCAAAAAATGAGCCTACCGCGTTACCAGGAAGTTCGCGCAGACCTGATCCCATCCGTGGAACGAGGTGGTGCGCAGGTTCGGATTGTAGCAGGGGAGGTGGACGGCGTGCGCGGACCGGTAACAGAAATCGCTGCCGATCCAATTTACCTGGAAGTGATGCTGCAACCCGATGCTGAATTTGCTCTGCCAGTTCCGGCGGGGCATACTGCTCTGGTATATCTCTTCGAAGGCGGCGGGACGATTGGCGGAGACCAGGCATCAGCTTTGCACATGTTGATTTTGACCGATGGCGAGGAGTTCCAGGCAAAGGCGGGGCAGCAAGGGATGCGGTTTATGCTTATGGCAGGGGCTCCGTTCCATGAACCGATCGCTCCGTACGGCCCATTTGTAATGAACACCCGCGAAGAAATCCAACAAGCGCTGGTGGATCTGCGCAACGGAACTTTTGTTGACGCAGGGTCAGCGCTGACTTAATGGGATGCGTTTCTTGCTAGAATGAAATTCCCAACAGGCGCAGCCAGGGCCTTCCACTTTCCAGGAAAGGCCAGGGGATACCTGCCAGTAAGATAATAAAAGAGAGCAAATACAGAAGCGCAGCCCGGCTGTGCTTCTTGCTATCTGTGGAGGCTTTCCGAGATAATGATCTGCCCATGTGGGCAACGGCTACAGCCACGATCATCAGCAATAGATGCTCAATCGAAAAGAAGCGGGTGGCACCAGTGCTCATAGCGGCACCAAAATCGGCGGTGAGAACGCCAAACCAACCTTTGCTGAAGTACAGGATGAGTCCCAGAAGAATCTGTACATCCAACGCAATCGTATAGAGCATGCCGACTTTGTTATCTGTGCTGGTGAAAGGCTTTTTTCCAAGCCAGCCCATAAGACCGCGAATGATGGCTAAAACACCAAGGATGACCACCCCCCAACGGGCAATGCTGTGTAAAGATTGGACGATCAGGTTGAGTGTTGACACGATTTTTCCCTCTTATTTGATGTGGCTGCGATGACCATGACCATTTGGTCAGAATTTGTCCATAAATTCACTTGCACGGGTATTATATCGGCGGAAAAAGGAAAGTCAAGGGGGGTGATCCGGTAGAGGGCACCACAAGCAGGTATGACACACCTCTTGCTCATCGACAGGTGTAAACCGATCGCTGCGGCAAGCCATTTTAAATATATTTTAAACCGGTACCGGTGTTGAGCAAAACGATGCACTCATCAGGATCCAGCCAGCCGCGGGCGATCAGGATTGGCAGGGCAGCCACCATAGCTGCTCCTTCGGGCGCGGCAAAAACTCCCTCCGTCCTTCCCAATTGGATTTGACCTGCTTTTATCTGTTCATCGCTGACGGCAACAGCGGTTCCGTTAGACTCATAAATTGTGTCCATCATCAAGCGGTCACCGAAGGATTTTGGCACCCGCAAACCAGAGGCGATGGTGCGGGCGTTCTCCCAGAATTGATTGGTTCGCTCACCTGCCTGGAAAGCACGCACTACTGGAGCGCAGCCTTCTGCCTGCACTGCCACCATACGCGGTCGGGGGCTCTCAACCAACCAGCCCATCTCCTGCAGTTCAGCAAACGCTTTCCAGATTGCAGCCAGCCCCATTCCGCCGCCAGCCGGGTAGAGGATTACGTCTGGCAGACGCCATCCAAAGTATTCTGCCAGTTCGTATCCCATAATCTTTTTCCCCTCCAGTCGGTACGGCTCTTTGAATGTTGAAATGTCGAACCAGCCCCCCTCCTTTATCGTGTTGGACACGATCCGAGATGCATCACTGATCAGACCATCCACCAGTTCCACCTCCGCTCCCACGGCGCGGCATTCCTCTATATTCGAGCGGGGCGTATCTGCTGGCATAACCACCCTGGCCTGCATTCCAGCCCGGGCGGCATAAGCTGCCATTGCACCGCCAGCATTGCCGGCTGTGGGGATGATCACCCGTTGTGCCCCTAGTTCTTTCGCCCGTGAAATTGCGGCCGCCTGCCCGCGGGCTTTGAATGTTCCTGTCGGATTGAGCGATTCATCCTTGAGGATCAGGTCAGACAGCCCAAGGTCATTGCCTAGATGCGGCAGTTTGATCATCGGCGTGTCGCCTTCGCCCAGGGTTACAATGGCCTCAGGATTTTGCACTGGCAGCAGTTCATGCCAGCGCCACATTCCCTTTGCCCTGGTGAGCACATCCCCCTGATGCATTTGTCTGGCGGCTCCCTGGAGGTCGTACCGGGCCAGAAGAGGTGAGCTGCAGTCTGGACACAGGTTGATCAGTTGATCGGCTTGAAATTCACGCTGGCAGCGCGAACATTCCAGGTGGGTTAGCTGTGAAAAGCGCATACGCCTTCCTGTCTGAGCGAGGGATGGATGAAAATCCGAAGCTGATTAAATTATGGGTAGTTACCCGGTGTGGCTGTGGGATTGGGGGTTGTGTTGGGGTAAGGATAACCGCTCTGGGTTGCCGTTGTTTGACCGCTGCCTGCTGTTGTGGTGCGGGTTGGGGTGGGGGTTGCCTGGGTGCCTGATGGTGTGGTTGTGCCGGTTCCGCTGGTTTGGGCTGTGCCAAAGGCGACCCAGGAGGTGGGGGTAGGTCCAACGCCGCTGTTAACATTGCTAATGTCATCGACGTAATCCAGGGCGCCGGTGCAGGCAACTTCCAGGTGGCTGGAAACATTATCCCAGGTCAAGGGTTCGCCAGCCAAATAGGACCGTTTAATGGCTGTGGTCAGGCAGCCGGCTCCCGCATTGTAGTTGACGAGGGTGAACCGCCACAGGTCCGCGTAGCTGGCTACCTGACCGGGGATCTGGCTGGTGGTGTTTGCAATGATGCGTCCGGTTTGCTCACAATTAGCGGCTAAGGTCTCAGCGAAAACACGCACGCTGAACACTGCCTGGCTAAGGTCAATACCAGCCTCGCAATCCACGCAGGCAGCATTAACCTTTTTGACAAGCGCTCCTTGCAGCATGGCCTGTTCATTGGTATTCAGGTTTCCAAAACCCAGGTCGCAGCGCGACTGGTGCAGCACAAGCGGACAGAACTGCTGGAAGAAGTCGGGACTCCAAAGCAGAACGGTTTCAGCACCCTGGTCGGTCAACTGTCCCAGGCCGGCTTCCTTGTATGTGTCATAAATGCCAGGCCAGAATTGGCTTTCGCGGCTAAAAACATTCTTTAGCAGTTGGGCAGGAATGCCTGTATCGAGGCCTACGGCCAGGATTTCCGCGTCAAACTGGTTCTGCCACGCGACGACTTTATCATGGGCTTTTTCCACACCGCAAAGGTTGGCAGCCAATGGGCTTTCAAGACCGCCGTTAGGACACGAACTGGCATCCACCTGGTCGTTGGTAATCAGCATGGCTGAAAGATAATGCAGCGAAACATCGGTATACAGGCCAGCGGCGTCCTCTGGGCTGCGTAACCAGGGTTCAGGTCCGCCGATTTCAGGGAAAGATTGCCAGGTATCAGAACAGGATGCCTGTTGAGCCCCGCGCCACTGGTCGGAGATCACATCAATATAATACAGCGGGACATCGTTCGAGCCCCCGTCCGGCGACATGAAATCGCCCTGCGGAATCACCCGAATGTGACCGGTATAATGCTCGCTCGAGTCACCGAAGCTGGAGTCAGCCCAAAATTCAATCTCAGCTCCCTGTGAGCCGGTTGGTTTGAGCGGCAGCGTGCAGGGGTTTCCGCCGCAAACGAAGGGCTCGCCCAGGTAAACACCCTGGATACTGATGATATTTTCATTGGGCAGCGGCTCTTCACCGGTAAGCAGAAGCGAAGGCGTTCCCAGACAGCGGTTGCCTGGTGGTTGCACTGCGCAGCCGCTCAACGAGAGCCATACGCCTGGCAGCGGCAGTTCCACCTCCACTTCTTTGACAGCAGGTTTACTCTCAAAGTAATGAAGGTACATTCCGCTGCAAGATTGGGTCGTTTGCCCGGGAGTGCTGAGCGTGCAGGCGCGGGTATTATTCCATTCTCCATACAGGGCATCTCCGCACCAGGTGCGGATCTCGTCGCCGATGGGCAGCCCTTCGTGATCAATAATAAATCGGCAGGTGACGTCATTGCCTGCCCAACGCACCAACCACCACTCATTGGCAGTGTAATTGACCTGCAGGGTCGTCAATCGTTTGGGGGCTTTGACTGGCTCTGGAGTTTCTTCTTGCGCGCGAACTGGCATTGACTGGAGGGTTGTAATAGCGATCAACCCCGCTGCAGCCAAGATCAATAACCCCCTCCCCAAGTATCGCTTCAGACCGGTCATCCTCAACCTGATATGCAGGAATCATTCCGCATAAAAAACCGTTCGCGCGGCGTCCCTTAAGTTTAGCATATTTGAGGTCGTTTTACTACAGGAATGCGCTGGATATTACAACCCAGGAATCAGGGAGTCCCAGGGGGAGTGACTGTTGCGGACGGGCTGGGGGTTAAGGTTCTGGTTGGGGTAGAGGTACGTGTAAGTGTGATCGTAGCCGTGGTGGTGCGGGTGGAAGTTATAGTCGGAGTGCCGGTTTCTGTCGCAGTTGGAGTTAAAGTAGCCGTGCTGGTATTGGTGGGGGTTGGAGAAATTGTCAACTCGTGCTCTAAAGTGATGATTAATTCCGTGTTAGGTTCCGGTTCAAGTACGAAATTTATTGCTTCCTGCACCTGAATTGACGCGATGACCGGATTGAGCAGAAATACGGAGGGTTTGAGACCCTCAGGCAGCTGCCATACCCTGAGCGCGGATCCTTTAATCTGGAAATAACCGATGTGGTTCGCATCTCCAAGGCGCAGCATAAACGGGATTGAGCGGATTATTTCTGTCGTCCGCAGGCTGGTCTCAACGCTGTTCTGGTACAGCTTAAACAGATCCGGCAGCCGTGCCATGGTACCGCCGTGGATCATGCGCTGCAGCACCAGGCGCAGCACTTCCTGCTGGCGCAGATTGCGGTTCAGTTCGTTCATTTTATCCCGGTAGCGCAGGTAGCACATTACCTGGTCACCATTGAGCAGATTGCGCCCCGGAGCAATATCAGCGCAGATCGACGGCATTCGCTCAACTACCGTCACTTCTAAACCGCCGATGTCATCGACGAAATAAACAAAATCGTCCAGGTTGATAATGGCATAATCATCCGGTCGAACACCGAAGTTGTACTGCAGCGCATCGTAAACCATGTCGATGCCGCCTACCGCATAGGCGGTGTTCAGGCGCTGCATGGTGTAACCGGGAATATACAGATACGTGTCGGGGGGGATGGACAGAAAGCTCGCCAGACCAAGCCGTGGATGATAGAACGCCAGGATGAT